>DATHKA010000201.1:0-6428 GCA_035489615.1 Chryseolinea sp. | reverse complement strand
GAGGTAGTCAGCAGCTGATCGATTACGTCCGTAACAACGCCAGGGTACCGGTGATTGAGACCGGTGCGGGCATTGTCCACACGTACTTTGATGTGAGCGGTGACTTGCAGAAAGGCGCGAATATTGTATTTAATGCGAAGACGCGACGCGTGAGCGTATGCAACGCCCTGGATTGCCTGATCGTACATGAGCAGCGTTTGAACGACTTGCCCGCCCTTACACTCAAACTAGCAGAAAAGAACGTAACACTATACGCTGATCAGGCTGCCTACACGATACTGGTTGATCATTACCCGCAGGGGTTGCTCGAACAGGCACGCGATGAACATTTTGGAACCGAGTTTCTGGATTATAAAATGAGTATCCGTACCGTTGCATCGCTCGGCGAAGCACTCGATCATATCTACCAATACGGTTCCAAACACAGCGAAGCGATTGTTGCCGAGAACCCGGAAACGATCAAGACCTTTCTCGCATCGGTCGACGCGGCAGTTGTTTACGCCAATGCTTCGACGGCATTTACCGATGGTGCGCAATTCGGCATGGGCGCCGAGATCGGGATCAGCACGCAAAAACTTCATGCGCGTGGACCTATGGCCTTGCCTGAACTGGCTTCCTACAAATGGATCGTGCAAGGTCAGGGAAACGTGCGCACGCCGTAACAACATCACGTTAACACCTTGTATGACCGTTGCCGAAATTCTGAAACAACGACTCCAGAACCAGCTCCTCGTCGCCTCGACGGCGCAATCGCCCGGTCAAGTGGTAAAACGGCTGCTGGCCGTACAGGCGCAAGACTACCTGGGATCACTTTGGGCACTCGGACAAAGGCTGCCCGTTAGTACGGAAAAAACGATCGAAGATGCACTCTCCAACGGTACCATTATACGCACATGGCCTATGCGGGGTACGCTGCATTTTGTCCATGCTGAAGATGCCCGCTGGCTCGTTGGATTTCTCGCACATCGCGTCCTCACCAAAGCGCGGTCGACTTACAAGAACGCGGGACTCGATGATGCGGTGTTCAAGAAATGCACGCAATTGGTCACCAAGGCGCTTCAAAAAGAATCCAGACTTACGCGTGACGAGTTGTACCAGCTGCTGGAGCGTGCGCGTATTTCTACCGCCGACGCACGCGGACTTCACATCACGGGTTACCTGGCCCTTAAGGGACTCATCTGTTTTGGACCTCGAAAAGGCAAGCAGCAAACTTTCGTACTTATGGACGAGTGGCTGCGTTCGACAAAAACGATTACACCGGTTGAAGTGCTCCCGACCCTTGCGCTGCGATACTTTGAAGGTCACGGACCTGCTACTGTTCAGGATTTTGCCTGGTGGTCGGGGCTGACCCTCACCGAATCACGTGAGGCAATTACCCAGTCAGGGACCAATCTGTTTTCAGAAAAAGTAAACGACGAATACTATTACACCGTCGATCAGCAGGCCAATGAAGCGCGCTTGCCAGAACAGCAACCTGTCGGAAAGATCAATGATGCGCACCTGCTCCCCGGCTTTGACGAATTCACCGTCGCTTACAAAGATCGAAGTCCGGTGCTCTCCCGCGATCAGCAACATCGGGGCAGTATGGAAGTGTTGAGCTCGGTAGTCGTCATAAATGGCGTTGTGGTCGGAACATGGTCCAGAACGCTGACGAAAAACGGCGTGCAGGTTCGCGTGAAACCGTTCTCCAAATTGTCGGCAACCCAACTTTCGAAAATTAAACATCGGGCCATTGAATATGCGCATTTTGTCGGGAGCAATGACGCATTCGTACAACTCGTGTAATCTTTGTAGTGCACCGCGCCGTACAACCCTTGGAGACGAACGTCTTTCCTCAGCCCACAACCCAATCCCTGGTGTACCTTACCTCCGATTTACCTTCTAAAAGTTGTTTTAAAACGGGGTCCCTCATACGCTAGTTTTTTAGAGATCGCTGAGCGTACGTCTCGACATTCAATGCTTCGACGCAAGCGTCGATAACTAGCGCGAGCGCAGGTTTGGCGGACTCACCATAAATGTCTTGAATGGTCGAATTGGCGACATCTTGGCAAACCTGGGATACTAAGCATCAGCTCACAAGGCAATTCCTCGACGCCCGTAGCATCGACGCTTGCGTCGACGCATTTACCATTGAGACGCACGCTCAGCGATCTCTAGCAAATCTAGCCCATACGGAAAGCTGTTTTGGAAACAACCTTATTAAATGAACGAAGCGTAATATTCAGGGCAGGCCCAAACAACAAAAAATTCCGCGCCTCTGCGAAAAAGAAATGGTTTTCTCCTCCCTGATATTCACGCTGTCCTATCTCAACACGCATAATGAACGCACAATAACATGAAGTTGCCCTGTTCTAACACGGCGCATTCATCAACAATTGTTAACAAACACATCATAGCCCGGCATCGCACGCTCGGATGATTTGTATTATTATTGCGAAATGTAATGCTCTTATGACGCGATACACCTGGTTATATTTATTGCTTTCGTTCCTGAACGTTCATGCCTGGGCGCAACGCAAAGCCGTCTTCATAATCGTCGACGGAATTCCTGCCGATGTAATCGAGAAACTTAAGCCTCCGGTATTGCAGGAGATCGCTGGTGCTACCGGATATACACGGGCTTACGTAGGCGGAATCAAAGGAGGTTATTCGGAATCACCTACAGTATCAGCCGTCGGATATAACCACGTGCTCACCGGTACCTGGACGAATAAACACAATGTCAGGGATAACGATATCAAGGATCCGAACTATCACTACTGGAATGTTTTCAGAATTGCCAGCCGAGCAAGGCCTGGCATCACGACGGGGATTTTCTCCACCTGGCTGTACAACCGAACGAAGCTTGTCGGCGATGGGATACCGGCGGCAGGAAGCCTCCACATCGACTATGCTTTCGACGGATACGAAAATGATACGGTCCGCTTCCCGCACGGCAAAGACATCAAGTACATTTCCGATATTGATGAGTTGGTAGCAACGGAAGCGGCCCGAATCATTTCGACTAAGGCGCCGGACCTCTCCTGGGTTTACCTGGAATACACCGATGACACGGGACATGCCTTCGGCGATAGTCCGCAGTTTGACGAAGCGATCCGCGTTACCGATGAGCGCATCGGCAAAATCTGGAAGGCCGTGCAAGTCCGACAAAAGGAACATGGCGAGGAGTGGCTGGTGATCATTACTACCGACCATGGACGAACTGCGAAGGACGGCAAAGGCCACGGCGGTCAAAGCGACCGCGAACGCACCACGTGGATGGTAACCAATGCGAAGGATGCCAACGCTCATTTTCGAACCGATCCGGGTGCGGTGGATATTGCCCCGACGCTTTTGCGGCACCTCGACATTGCTATACCGGACGATGTGAAGATGGAGATGGACGGCATTCCGCTGATCGGAAACGTCAGCATAGATAACTTGAAGGCTATACGCACAGGACGCGGTCTTTCCCTTACCTGGCGCCGGCTGCCTGGCGCGACCGGAAAGGCTGACCTCTACCTGGCCCGCACCAATCTTTTCAGGAACGGCCAGCGCGATGACTACCGCAAAATAGCTACGGTCAATATTGAGGACCAGGGCACGATCGTTCCCATGTCGTCGGCTCCTGCTTCAGAACCGGGAGCACCTGCCAGCATTTACAAATGGGTATTGAAGGCCAACGACAACTGGGTCAACACATGGTGGGTGGGCCATTAGACGCGAACAACCTGTCTTGTTCCCCATGGGAAAAATGGAATAGCGCTTGCGGGCCGTATCGATAAGCTGATTCCTTCCTGCATTTTCTCATCCGATCGAAACACGCCGTTATCCTGCCAGTAGCATCTGAAAGCTGCTTGTGTGGAAATCGTTCTGAACAGGGTAACGTAGTGAAGTCCATCGCGAACACTCGCCGTTGGAATGCGGACAATAAATGGCATTTCGTGCCTGTGCATCAATGCATGGATGTCGCGATATCGATAGTAACGGTTCGTCGATAACCCAAGTGATCCATGGGTCTCTCGCTGCAGGACCAGGTCGAGGTTGTCTTTGAATGCCGGGATCGCGTGTACGAATGACCTCGGCCCATCCGGAAAGAGTTGTTTGTCTTGCAGTCGACCCATGTAGTCGTAGGGAATCCGGGCTTTCGCGTTCCATACTGCCGAGATCCATCCAACTGCCGCGGGGCCACAGTATATACCCTTCAACGACGCGATACGACGCGCCACGTCAAGGGCAAATTCAGAATTCCACAACGTGGCTGTCGAAACGTCGTACATTAATGATCTGTGTTACGTTGCAACAGTAAATATCATGGCTCACGGCTGCGGTCAATAAACAGCATGTCCTCGACGAGGTTACTGCGATCATCCACCAGGCAAGCATACTCAATTTTGCTGGTGTAACCGATCCTCACAAAGGTGCTGTCCATTAGCGGATATTGGTAAATGTGAAGGCCATCGGCACCAGCCCATTCAGCATTGAGATCGACCGGCGGTTCGCCGAACGCATTTACCAAGTCGCTGTAATCCATGTCGACCCTGAGCATTTCCTGAAAGTACCTGCGGTCATCCTTCAGAAAGTTATCCTTTTTTTTACATGACGAACTCGTAACAGCGAGTGCCGAAATTATTAATAACGAAGCAAAGGTGGCAAGACAAGCGGATGAATGCATGTTACCAATCCTTATCGTCTGCCTTCTTCTTCTTCAGCTCAACAAACTGCAATTTGTCGGTGAATGCCTGGTCAAGCAGGCCGAGCATGTTTGGGCGGCACCAATCCTGGGCCATGATTGTGCCGTTGTTCTTACAGGCAAAACTGGTTAAAGGTTCTTTAGCGTTAATCTTTTTGTATCCAATATCACCCGTCATCACAATCTCCCGAAGAGTGACCCGGTATCGGCCATCCTTTATCCCCACCGTTGCTTTCCCACTGTATTTTCCTGTCTGAATGATAGAGGGCGTAGCGACCTGTGTAAATTGAAACTTCTTATAATCAACTACAAGCTCATTGACGTCGAACGTTACCTCGTCGGCATTTACACTCACGTTAGAAAGATAAGGCAAGGTCTTGTAGTACGCGCCCAGTTTTTCAGCCGACGCTGAATCGTTTAGAAAGACCTTTTGATAAAGGAGTTCCTGCTCGTCAATTTTAAAATTTCCAAAGGAGGTATTGTTCTGTGCCAGCAAGGCGTGCGAGGAGTAAGCCAGTATCACAAAGAAAAATAGGCGAGTCATAAAAATGAGTGACTTTATCCGTCAACGTTGGACACTCAACTTAAATTTACGCAACTCGCGAGAATGTTTTGCATTTCTTTACAAAAACGAAGGCCACCCGTCCCTTTAAGGAGACGAATGACCTTGCGCTTCGATTGATCAAATTCAGATAAACTTGTTGATCAGGTTCTCGATGTATTCCTGACGACCGCTGGTAAGGGCCGGCTCGCCGTTCTTGTGTGCTAACGAGCGAAGCGACTCCAGCGACAACGTGCCGCGTGAGAAAGCCTTGCCTTTTCCGGAATCGAAGGAGCTGTAGCGCTCCTGGCGAATGCGGAGGTACTCGCCATCGTCAAGTATAGCCTGCGCCGTGAGCAAAGCGCGCGCGAAGCTGTCCATACCTCCAATGTGCGCGTAGAAGATATCTACAAGGTCAGTTGAGTTCCGGCGCGTCTTGGCATCGAAATTTACGCCACCTGCGCGGAAACCGCCTGCCTGAAGTATTACCAGCATAGCTTCCGTAAGCTCGTACAGGTTGTTCGGAAACTGGTCGGTATCCCATCCATTTTGATAGTCTCCGCGATTCGCATCAATGCTTCCGAGGGCACCCGCATCGGCGGCCACCTGCAACTCATGATCGAAAGTATGATGTGCCAATGTCGCATGATTTACTTCGATGTTCAGCTTAAAATCGCCGAGAAGATCGAACTGGCGGAGGAAAGAAATCACCGTGGCTGAATCAAAATCGTATTGGTGCTTGCTGGGCTCCATGGGCTTCGGCTCAATGAGAAACGTTCCCTTAAAGCCTTGCTTGCGTCCATAGTCCTTTGCCATGTGTAGAAAGTTTGCCAGGTGTTCATGTTCGCGCTTCATGTTCGTATTCAAAAGCGACATGTAGCCTTCGCGACCGCCCCAGAAAACATAGTTGGCACCGCCCAGCGCTATCGTTGCGTCGAGGGCGTTCTTAACCTGAGCGCCAGCCCAGCAAACCACGTTGAAATCAGGATTGGTCGCGGCACCATTCATGTATCGTGGATTAGAAAACATGTTGGCTGTCCCCCACAGGAGCTTCACGCCCGAGGCCTTCTGTTTTTGCGAGGCATAGTCCACCATCTTTTGCAGGCGTTTTTCAGACTCTTTCAAGGTCGGCGCTTCATCTACAAGGTCGTAGTCGTGGAAACAATAGAACGGCGCGCCGATCTTCGTAATAAATTCAAATGCTGCGTCCATCTT
>DATHKA010000200.1:0-9511 GCA_035489615.1 Chryseolinea sp. | reverse complement strand
TACGAGGGGCAATATGTCAAAGTCCTCACCTAGTTTGGATACCGGCTTGCGGCTCCAATAGGAATGAAAGTATAAAGCACCCGGCGCTTGTTCCTTCACTTGCAGGAAATCAATGTCGTAGAAAAGATGAATCGTCGATTTGCTTTCATTGATGAGCAGCACCCGCGCGCCCTTTCGGAATGGCATCGGAATGTAACTGGTGAACGATCGCCCTTCGGGGTCGGAAAACAAGGCGTTCTCAAAGGGTGTCTTGCGTCCGAGGCCCACCCCAAAAAAATCTCCCAGCGGGACCGATACCGCAGGCGTCGCAGCGCCATCCCAATACATTTCGAGGCGAATCGCGCGAAGGTTGGACTGTGTCCGGTGACTTACCGTAATCCAGATCCGGCGGATCGTGCCGGCGCCCGAAAAATTCATCAACTCTTTAGTTTGGCCCGGAGCCATGAACTCTGCCGGATGCCCCTTGGCCCGCTTGTTCTCTGCTCCGCCGGAACCCTTCGCTGCCTTCTGGTTCTCGAAGCTCGACCACCGTGTTTCGGTATCGGGTGGCAGTTCATACCAGGCTTGTCCAAGTGTTATGGTCGCGTGACAAATGAGAACAGGCAGTATCAGAGAACGCAGGAGCACTCGCATATTCAGATTTTTAATTCAAGATACAACCCTGTGCACATACCTGTTATTCACCTGCTGCGTATTTGTGTTAACGACGCACAAAAAAACCTCCAATTTCTCTTCATGCAAATCCCCACTCAAATAATCAACACCCTGAATAATTAATTCCACAACAAGCACGTAAAAGCCTTCGGCAAGCCCATCTGAGGGTAATGGCACGATATTTCAGCTATCATCGGTGTCTGTCATTCTCTCTCTGTCCGGGCCATTCGTAAGGATGGTCCGGTTATTTTTTCCTTATGCAAGTCATGCAACGGTAACTACTTAATAGTCGCAGTAGTTGTAGAAACAAATACATCAAACAAAACCAATGAAAATTAACATGTTATGAAAACAGCCAACAAGAAAACAAAAGCCAAAGGTGTTAAGGCAGTGCCCGAAGGGTTTCATACTGTCACACCCTTTCTCATGGTATCAGATGCGCAAGCTTTGCTGGACTTCATTGAGCAGGGCCTCAACGGGAAGACCGAATACAAACTCAAAGATGATGATGGAAAGATTGTTCATGCCTCAGCGAGAATCGGTAATAGCCCCATTATGATTGGAGATGTAATGGGTGGGTATGAACCGATTACCGCTATGCTCTATCTGTATGTGGAAAATGCAGATGAATTATACAAGCAAGCACTCACTTTCGACGGCACTAAGTCGAAGCGGGAAATCAGGGATGAATTCTACGGTGATAGAGCGGGTTGCGTGGAAGATCCCTGGGGCAATACCTGGTGGATTTCTACGCACATTGAGGACGTCAGTGATGAAGAGCTAGAAGAAAGAAAATCAAAGATGATGAGCGAGGAGCATCACGCTTGATGAAAACCTATTAGGCTAATACTCCTTCCATCGCTTCGATCCTGGAACTCCCGGACAAGGTATAACTTTGCAACCGCGGAGTTCCTTTGTATTTCAGGACGGCCTCATCCTGCAAATTCGCCCGGCTGATGATCTTCGTGGGACCAATCATGGTGGTGGAATTGTCGCGTAATGACACGCAACAAACCTCGGAACTGGCCAGATCACTAAAGTCAAGCGTGCAGTTGCCTTTCACAATATGAATAATAATCTTGCTGCAAACACCGTGGAACTTAATGAAGCCGTTGCCTATGATATTAAACGCCACGGACTTCTTTGAATAGATCATCCCCGAAAGTTCAAAATTACCTTTCGCGGTAAACTCAACGTCGCCAAAATTGCCAATGAGGAGAGAGTCATTCTTATGATCCCCTTCATACTCGATTTTTCTAAGTTGCTTTTGCGTCTTCATATGTAAGAACGTTTGTGTCTGGGGAATACCGTTAGTCTATAGCCCGGAATCGTATCGCTGTTCCACCTCCCGGTGCCAGCCAAAGCTTCAAGGATTGATTTCTATCTGTTTCCTGGTTCGCGATTTCAATGGCCAGCGGATTTGCCTCCATATTGGCAGATTGACCGTCGCTATAGATTTCGGCCATGTATTGCTTATCGGCTGCGAGGAAATCGAGTTTGATCTCCAGGGTTCTCGCCTGCTCATTGGTGATGGCGCCCAGGTACCAGTCGTCACTGTGCCGGTCCTTTCGCACGGTGGTTACGTACTCTCCGATGGCTGCGTTAACGACCTTCGTAACATCCCAATCTGTGGGAACATCTTCAATAAATTTGAATGCCGGCTTTCCTTCGTAGTTCTCCGGCAAATCCGCTGCCATGTGCATCGGACTGTAAATCACCACGTACAAGGCGAGTTGCTTGGCAAGCGTCGTGTGCACGCGAAAATCTCCTTCTGTCTTGAACTGAATGTCGAAGATGCCTGGTGTGTAATCAAATGGGCCACCGAGACAGCGCGTAAAAGGCAGGATGGTAGTATGAGCCGGCGGATTGCCAGTGCTCCAGGCTTCGTATTCTGTGCCCCTTCCACCCTCGCGGGTCATCATGTTAGGATACGTTCTGCGCAGGCCAGTGTCTTTTATCGGTTCATGAACATCAAGCATAATTTTGTAAGCCCCCGCAAGGCTCAAAACTTTCTGGTAGTGGCGCACCATAAATTGTCCCTGATGATACTCTCCGGCCGGCCGCATATTCACATATCCCGTTTTTAGCCGATGGATATCATACTCTTGGCACAGTTTGAAGGCATCTTCAATTTGACGTTCATAATTGGCCACATTACCCCCTGTTTCGTGATGCGCGATGAGGCCTATTTTCTTCTCTCGGGCATAGCGGCTCAGTTCGGCCAGATCGTAATCGGGGTAAGGTGTTGTAAAGTTGAAATTGCCGGACTTTGTCCAGTCGCCTTCCCATCCCTGGTTCCAACCTTCTGCCAGCGTGGCTGATAACTTGTGCGCCGCGGCGAAGTCGATCAGCTTCTTCATGTTTTCGGTAGTCGCACCGTGATTTGGGCCAGCTTCCCAGGTGTTGGTCTTGATGTGCATCCCCCACCACATGCCGTTGTATTTGCCCGGCTGTACCCAGGAAACATCACCAAGCTTATTGGGCTCATTCAGGTTGAGGATCAAATACGAGGTAACGAGTTCGCCGGGCGTAGTCGCGATTTGGATCGTCCGCCAGGGCGTCTTCATTGGAGCTTTGGCCACGACCCGGTCGCCATTTGCCCACGGGATCAGGTCGCTCTTCAACAGGCCCTTGCCCCTAGGCTGTATGGCCATGGCGGCGTAGTCTACCAGGGCAGCTTCGTGGATGCTGATGAAAAGGCCCTTCGACTCAAGTGTCAATGGTGTATGGACCTTCTCCGACAGCTGGTTTGCGAGGGTGCGCGTAAACAGGTATTCAGAATCCATCTCCTTTCCGTAGGCCGGAATCCACCAGGCTGTCATCTCATTAGCGAGGGCAAACTCCGTCAGCTCATCCATGATGATAAATTCACTCAGGTCCGGCTGTTCGGGTATCTCATAGCGAAATCCTACCCCGTCGTTAAATGCCCGGAACTCCAGGTTGACTTTGCGCCCGGCAGGATCCTCCAGATTGATAATCAACGAATTGTAATTATTGCGCACGGTTCGAACTTCTCCCCAGGGCTGCGTCCACGATTCATCGAATGTGGAAGTTCTGGAGGCTGCCAACCGAAAATTCTGGTCCAGGGAGGTGCCTTCTTTCAATATGAATCCAAGTCGGGAGGGGTTAAGAACGGCCTTGCCATCGCGCAGAAGCTGGTAATGAGGCACCCCGGACCTCAGCTCAAATATTATCTTGATTCGGTTATCAGGCGACGTTATCGTTTTCGTCCGCTGTGGCTGAGCGGCTACAATACCAAAAAACGCAAGCAATAATCCAGTAAAAAGTACCTTCATGCACGTCCGGCTAGTTAAACTTCAATCGTATGAATGAATGGCCGCATCCGATTGCAGTACAAAAGACGCTAGCCTGCAACCCACGTGGAATTCTCCCAGTCGGAATATAAACGGAAGGGTGGCTTTTTTGGTGGTAATGTGCTCGTTATCAAAATCTTAGATTTTGAAACACAGCGGAAAATATAAACACATTACAAAGGAATAATGGCCCAGGCGACTACCCTGAAAGGTTAGATTGCCTTTATTTCCATAATCCGCGCTTCGAACTCATCGTTCGGCAATACGGATTTGCTCTTGATGCGGGCCTTGTAGTTGTAGATGGTGTTAATGGAATAGTCGAGGATCTTCGCAATCTTTTCTGTGTCGTGGATGCCCATGCGGATCAGCGCAAAGATCCGCAACTCGGTATTTAACAAATGGCCATCTTTCGGAATGATCCGGTCCTCCTCACGGAAGTATGAGTTGAAGGTTTCCAGGAAGTCTGGGAATAACTTGAGGAACACCTTGTCGAAACTCAGGTACAATTCTTCGCGTTCCTTTTTCAGGTTAATATTGTTCACGACAAACCGGATGTCGTCAAACTTCTTTGCCATCAGCTTGTTATCGATCGCCTGTTTAAAACCAGCGATCTTCATGAGGTATTCTGAGTTGATATTGAAGTAATAGCCGATGTATTCTTCCTTGATCTTATTGGCCTCGACCAGGTGTTTGTTGGCTTCCTGCAGGAGCAAATTCGCTTCATGGAGGCTCCTATTCGCCTCCTGTATACTTTTGTCGGCCTCGCGGATCTTTTGAGATTGTTTGTAAATGATCACGGCAAAACCGATGATCACCAGTGACAAAATTGTAATTACGACAGCATACCCAATTAAAAGCTGGCGCTGGCGCTCAACCGTGCTGAGGCGATTGCCTTCAATGATGGGGAAAATGGCGGCCACTTGTACCTTCCGGTGACGTGCGCCATAGAAGTTGGCATCGTCCATGGCAATTTTCACATATTCGTAAGCGTGGTGGAGATCACCCCGTGCATACAACAATTCAGCGAGCCGAAGTATCGCCAGTGTTTCTTTGGTCGACGCGAGGTTGTCGGCGATAGAGGCTTTGATGTGCATGGCAATTGCATCCTCCGATCTGCCCTCCAGTTGGTAAATGTGCCCCAGGGTGCTTGCCGCGATCGCAAATTGCGAATAGCTCAGTTTGAATTCTGACAGCATGAGCAGCAGGTCTTTTCGGGCCTGATCTACGTTTCGGGTGCGGACGTTCCGCATGGCCGTGAGCGCGTAATACTCGGGTGATTGGGGCACGCTGTGAGTCAGGGCAGAGTCGACGTAACTGAGTCCAATCCGCGAGTATTTCGGTGTGAAAAAGTCGTCGGCGTTGAAATCGATCAGATCGAAATAGGTTCGGGCAAGTATGGAATAGTATTCGCGGCGAACGCTGTCCTTAAGGCCAGCCTGACGTATGGTAAGGAGCGTGTCAAGGGCTTCGTTAAACATACCGGACGACAGGAGGATGAATCCCCTTTTCATTCTGGCATAGGCAACTTTGGATGGATCGCCAGACCTGTAAGCAGCGTCCTGCATCTTCCGGATATAGACCGACGCTGAGTCATACACAAATTTTTCATACTCACTGCTGATGCGTGCATAGTGGGCAAATTTCTCGCTTTCAGGTGCACCCAGCACAGCGTCTTTCAGCTTGTTGATACGTTCGATCTTTTGCTCGACGTACTGATTGCGTTGCGCCAGTACCCTGTCGAGTGCACGAATTAGACTATCAATCTCAGTTCCCTGCGCAACATGCACAACGGTGAGTAACGCCAATACAAACCCAAGACGCATTATCCGCACAATCAATTCTTATCGAAGGGTTCAAAATACGATATTAATGTGGATTGCGTAAACAGGTTTTTACATGAAAAACCCTAGCCCTTTAAAAGAATGGTTGCCACGATCATTCCGATGATCGCAACGATTGACAGGGTGAATTGCATCCACGGTTTTGAAAAAACGGATGGTGGATCGAAGGAATACGGCCTGAAGGCATCTATGTCTTCGAAAGTCGATTTCGCGCTGATCAGCAATTTGTACAGGCGTTCGTCATCGGGCAAGGCAAAAGTGCTCCCGGGCACCTCGTGTCTTTCCATGATTTCGAGCCATCGCTGTAATTTTCTGTAAGACTCGCCGCTTAACTCTGCCTTTGAGTATCGCTCCAGTAGTTGCTCAAGATTCGATTTCGTCATAGTAATTTTTCCACTAAGGGTTAATGGCGCGTCGTGGGTGAATCGCGCAACGTATCACATATACTGAAATAATGGGTGTGGGGGCAAAGGCGCATCAACTGTTGATCAGATAATACAGGCAACCCGCCAGGACGGCGACCACCGATCCGATAAAGAAGTTTCGCAGCCCTCGGAAGAACAAATGCCGATATCTCATCCACGGGTAGAAAATATATTCGACTCGGCGCCAGCAATAGTAAGTCGACTGATCGAACCCAAACTTGTCGTATGGCAAAGGAGGATTCTCGATGATGAGTCGAACGTCTTCGTCGTCATCAAAATTATCGAGCGGAATCTCTGATTCCAACCCATTCTTCTTATACCAATCGATTCGCCTTGCAAACGCTTTCCGTGCGCGACGCTTCACGGTGTTTACCAGGTAATGTTGTACGGACTTGCAGCCGTCTACCCTGTTTTCGCGATGCCGCAGCCATAATTCAGCCAAGGTGTACTGAACAATTTCCTCAGCGACATGAATATCCCGCGTGTGTCGCTGGGCCACGTACGTGAGTCCGTCGTAATAGTTATTATACAGCATTCTTATGGCTTTCTCCGGCCACAGATAAAGTAGCTTCTTGAAAGGCTCGGTTTGGATGGATGGAAACATGGTAGGGCTTGACCTGCATAAAGGTCGGGCTGAAGCAACGGATAGTCAATCACCTCCGGAGGTCATGTGGACAACTTCATGTGCCAGGCCTTAGACGACTACACGATCAAACAGATTTCTGACTTAAAATCGACATATTTATCATTGACAATGGCTTTACCTGTCAGTAATTTGATAGGTAAACCGTACACCAATAGCAGCAAGGGGGTCAACAAAAATGACTGCAACAATGGGGAAGGTTCTGCTCAGTTTAGGGATGGTGGTGATCTCGGGTTTCTGCTCGGCACAAACCGATAGCGTGAAGAACAACTATGTGGGCATAGCCTACTTTAGCGAGGGGGGATTCTATCCAGGATTCACGTTCATTGCAGAGCGAAGCCTGTTAAGCAATCGGAATTTTGAATTGATGGCCGCTGCACGCCTGGGTACATATTTTCACTACCGCAATCAGACCGGCATCTTTCTGATGGTTCAGTCGGGGCAGCGTATTCGCCTGTATCGCCAGCTGTATTTCGAGCACTACGTGGGTGTTGGTTATTTGCATACCTTCTTGAACGGAGGCGATGCATACTATGTAGATGCAACCGGTACCATACGGAAGAATTCCAATACGGGCACACCGCATTTTATGCCCTCGGTCAGTTTTGGACTCGGATTCAATACGCACATCGAAAAACACGCGTGCCGGTTTTTCGCACGCCCCATCGTATTCTGGATGATCCCTTTCAACCAGACGTCGCTCGTTCAGTTCGGTTTGGAGATGGGGGGCATTATAAAACTGGCACAATGAGAGGTGCAATGATCATATTGCTAACGCTTGGGCTATTTGCATGTTTTGATGACACCTTCTATGAGGGCGACTTCTTTTATCTTGTCAACAAGAAGGCGCAAATGCCCGTGGCCGTCCGGGGCGACACGGGCTCCGGCGTTTTAATTGTCTTCCTCCATGGTGGACCGGGCGGAACAGCGCTTCAAAAGATCGGCCTTCAGGCCTTCAACGAATTGGAGAAGGACTATGGCCTGGTATTCTGGGATCAACGCGCCTCGGGATCCTCCCAAGGTAACAGTGCGCTGACTGACCTCAACCTCGCACAGTTCACGGAAGATCTTGACAAACTCATCGACCTTCTCCTGGTGAAGTATGACCATCCCTCCATTTTCCTTATGGGCCACAGCTGGGGCGGTTGTCTGGGTACAAACTTTTTGATCGATGCGAAGCGCCAGGCAAAAGTTCGTGGATGGATCGATGTGGACGGCGCACACGACAACCCTGACGGCGACAATTTATCGAAGCAATTCGTCGTTGACTATGCCGATCAACAAATTACCGCCGGTAGCGATGTCGACTTCTGGGAGTATGTGCTCTCCTGGTACGCCGAGAATCCTGATTTCACAACGGACCAGCTGGAGCATTACTCGTTTGTCGAGAAAGCCCATGGCTACATTTATGACCCTTCCCTGGCCGCATCGGAGAAGTTTCCGAACTATTCGTTTTCCTACCTGTTCGAATCGCCCGCCAATGTCACGGCCTCGCTGATCAACTACAACAGTGTGATAAAAAACTTCATCATCTCCGACATCAACCTGACATCTGCCATGGGTGCCATCCAATTGCCCTCACTGATCATCTGGGGAGCGCACGATGGCATCGTCCCCTACCCGATGGCGCAACACGCCTACGATGCCCTGGGCACCACACCCGATCGAAAACGGATCGTCACGTTGCCGAACTCCGCACACAACGGGTTTCATGAAGAGCCAACGGCCTTCCTGGACGCCGTAACGGAGTTTGTGGAAGAATACAGATAGTTTCCGAATTAGTAATGAGGTAATTAGTAATGAGTAATTGTGGACGGGGCTATCGCCCCGTTTTTCGCACGATATAGTCATTTAGACTATATGGCAGTGTATCCGACATAACCGCTTTGAAGGGTGCAACCGGTAGCGTTTTGTCACAAGCCCGCGTTTAGCGGGCTTGCAAGCATTACTAATTACTAATTATCAATTGGTCTTGTTCTTCATGTCCAGCGCAAAGTCCTTTGCCGTCTTCGCTGTCATGATGTCCATAAAGTTCAGCGCGCCATTGGTACTCACGCCGCCTCCGGTCTGGAACTGCGGAACAATAGCTCCCGTGTACTTGCTGAAGGCCTCAGCCCAAACCTTCTGTACTTCGACCTGCGCCTTCAGTTTCATTTCCAGGGCGCCGTCGGCCTGCATGATCCTTGAACGCGCATAGCCCTGGGCATCGGCAAGTTCCTTGATCTTCTTGGCTTCCAGTATGGAAGCGTCGTAGGCGATCCGTTGTTGCAGCTTGTCCTGCTCCGCCACCTTGACACGCGTTTCAGCCTCTACCACCTGACGCGTCTGCTCCTGCTTTTGCTGGTATTCGATCTCGACGAGCGCCTGCTCACCCTTGGCCTTCGCCGTGAGCGTCTGCTGCTGTGCGGTCATCAACTCCTGCTTGGAGATTGAAGACTTCGTTACCGCGTCGATAATCTTTGTCAGTTTCTGGTCAACCTGTTCCTCGTAGTCAACGTCTGTGATCGCGGCATCCGCAACGGTTATACCGTACTCTTTTATCGAAGAAAGTTTACGTTTGGGCAGCAACTTCGAATCAAGTTGTACCTCGGTTTCATGTACGCGCTTCTTTTCACCGGCCAGCGAGTCGAACAC
>DATHKA010000199.1:0-8766 GCA_035489615.1 Chryseolinea sp. | reverse complement strand
CGGAGCTAGACCTGAACAGAATAATCGGCTTTTCAGATGTTAATACGAATGCCGACATTACGACCATTGATTACGGCATGGTCTTGGTTGGCGATCAGCTTCGGGCCTATACGAACGGCACGTCAAGGAAAACCGTTTCAGGAATGAAATCTGGGGACATATTTCGTTTGGAAAGAATTGGTTCGACCATTCAATCCAAAATAAATGGTTCTTTGTTCTATACCTACCCGGCGCCATCAACGGGTTCTCTGCTCGTCGATGTCGCATTCCGCACTCCATCGTCAAGCATGGCTGGCGTACGAACTTCGTTTACAATAAAAAGTCAAAGCATTGTAAAGACATATTCATATGATCACGCAGGTCGCCTGCTGACGACGCGGCATAAACTTACTGACGGCCAGGAGATTGTTTTGTCTTCGAATATATACAATGAAGCAGGTCAGCTGATTGACAAAAAGCTGCATAGTGATGACAACGGCAGTTCCTACAGCCAATCCGTTGACTACCGCTATAATATACGCGGCTGGCTCACGAAGATCAACGAGAGTGACCTGACCGCCCAGGAGCCCGGAGATGCAGCAGATCTTTTTGGAATGGAACTGGCGTATGATAAAGATCTGTCAACAGGTAACGCGAGTGATTTACAATTCAGTGGAAATATCTCGGCTATTAAATGGAACAAAGACCTTGGTCAGGGAACTGTTAAGGAGAACGCGTATAACTATTCCTACGATCCCATGAATCGTATTAAAGGGGCTGCATTTAAAGAATACATAAATTCTTGGTCTGATGCAAATGGCCAATCTTTTTCAGAAAGTAGCTATCTGTATGATCTCAACGGTAATATCCAGCAATTGACGCGTAAGGGCGAAAATGGTTCGCCAATGGATATATTGGCGTATGACTACGGCACAGCCTCAACGTATGGTAACAAATTATTGAAAGTTGCAGATACAGGCGACAAATATAAGGGCTTCGTTGATGGAGCCAACACTGGAAACGACTACACGTACGACCTTAGTGGGAATATGTTGACGGATCAGAATAAGGGTATCACGGCTAATATCGTATATAACTACATGAACCTACCGGAGATCGTGACCAGAGGAGCTAACGGTATTCGGTTTATCTATGATGCTACTGGTAAGCGGATCGGTAAATATGCGGTGTTTGTGAAAGAATCGACGCACACTGAAAATATTGGGGACTTTGAATACGAAGGCGGCGTTGTTAAAACGGTTTATCACGACGAAGGAAGAATTGTTTTCGGTGAAGAGAAGTTGGTTTATAAGCATGATGGGTCTTCAACCGACGACATTACGGCAAGTACCGCGTCTTTGGCGTTAGTAACGTCAGCAAGCTCGGAAACGTATGTCCGGGCAACATCGAGTGGCACATCGACTCTGCAAGGCATTTTCCCGATTGGTCAGGCAATTCCGGTTGCCCAGGGCGAGCGCTATAAGGTGCGTGTTAAAGCATATCGGGGTACGAGTGGGGCTTTCATACTGGTGAAAGTGAATGGTGTAAATATGAATTGGCCAGGCGCCGCGCTTCCAGCCACGGTGTCAGGCGAAGCCTGGACGGAACATCTTGTGACGATCCCTGTCAACGGGACTTCTATGGAAGTTGGTGTGAAATGGGTGAATGTGGCGAACGGAGAGCAGATCTTTCTGAATGAGCTGGAGGTGATCAAACTGGAGCAGTCCGCGCCGGAATATCAATATAGTCTCAAAGATCACTTAGGCAACGTTCGGTTGACGTTCACCACAAAGCAGGAAGTGGAAACAACGACAGCTACACTGGAATTTGATGTGGAAGACGAAGACCGGAGCAACTACCTCCGCTACGATATGGCTAAGCGCGTCAATTCAAGATTGTTTGATCATACCCACGCCGATTCTACGGGTTACGCTGTTCGGTTGAATGGATTAGAAGACGAACGCGTGGGCCTGGCGAAATCACTTAGCGTTATGCCAGGCGATACGATACGCGCCAAGGTGTATGCGAAATACGTGGATACCAACACCGGTAACTTATCGACCGCACTGACCACATTGCTCACACAAGTCAGCCAGGGAACGGCCGGTGTGGTTGTTGATGGTCCTGGCTACCCGACCAGCAGTTCAACCCCCTTGGGAATAGGCGCCATTGATCATGGTGATGATGATACAGGCGAAGCCCCGATGGCTTATCTGAACTGCGTGTTCATTAACCGTAAATATGATACTAATTCGATTCGGGCGAAAGCAGTCCGCATGTCGGATGCCGGAAAAGAAACGGGTGGCACAGCCGAAGGAGTTGCGCACCAATTGCTGATGCTTACAGATACGATAAAGGAGCCCGGTTATGTTTATATTTACCTGAGCAATGACAACCTGGCTTTGAGAGGACAACAGGTCGAAGTTTATTTTGATGACTTTGAGGTGACGCAGGCGAAGTCGCCGGTGGTGCAGGCGGATGATTACTATCCGTTTGGATTTACCTTTAATAGCTATCAGAGGGAGAATTCTGTGCAGAACAAGTTCAAGTTCCAGGGACAAGAACATGTGGATGATCTAGATCTAGGTTGGGATTCGTTCAAGTGGAGAAACCATCAACCAGATATCGGCAGGTTCTTTAACGTTGATCCGCTTGCTGAAAAATACTACTACAATTCTCCTTACGCTTTTAGTGAAAACAAAGTTACCTCTCACGTTGAGTTGGAGGGATTGGAAGCACAGGACATTAAGCGGCAGATTACAGACAAGAATAATTGGGAAGAACTCGGACGCGGAGTTAAACAATTCGGCGGCGAATTGTTAAAAAACACTGGACTCAAGGCCGTGTGGAATGCAATAACTGCTCTAGAGGGGAGCATTCCACATGAGGATGACAAGCCTCGAGACGTTGCTGGACCAACGGTAACAATTGTGGACAGTCAAGTCGGACCAAACTCTGAGAATTTGCCCAACGCTGAGGATGCTTCTAATAATTATATTATCGACAAGTCGTTACTCGACGCTTTGTTTGCAATACCCGGTCGCAAGTATGACGGAACAACTCCGAGGACGGCACCAGGAGCACCGTCAAAGGTCGACCCAGAAGTTGGTGAGAAGGTTGCAGAAGTTGCTGGAGGAGTGGCTGACGCCGTTAGTGCCGGGAAAGAAGTATTTAAGCCAAAAGTCCCCGACTATGTTACTCAAGACTCAACTTTGTGGATAGTAGGTCAAGATTCTACTTGGCGCAAAAATTAATAGACATCAATTATGAATCGATATTTCTTTGTCAAGCTATTTTTGGGAGTCATCTTCATTGCATTATATCAAAACTGTTCCTCAAAAAAAGAATTAAAAGTACACGATTCCAACGGCGTCCTCTTGTATGAATGGTTTTTTGAGAAGGACACGTTGACCGGCAAGAAGATAACCTACTGGGCTAACGGAAAGGTAAAAGAAGTCCACAACTTTGAGAATGGAAAATTGAACGGAGAGTATCTCGGATACTATGCAAACGGTCACATAGCCAGAAGATCTTTTTTCTACAATAACATAATTAGAGGGGCAGCGCTGAAGTTTTTCGAACAAGTTGACAGTGTGGTCGAAACAGAGCAATACTTCTTGGATGTTGGAGGCAAACAGTATGGGTATTACTACAAAGTTTTTAATGAAAGCGGTAGATTGGTATCCGAGGATAGGACGGTTGGATTAGATTTTGATTGTGTGGGAAGGCGGAAATCGGCGCGGATATATTTTTCGGACGATTTTCAATATGACTCCGTCTATCTTATTATTGGTAACTTTGCTGACGATTTTTCGCTGGATGAGGCAGTATCAATAGATACTCTTCGGATCACACAACTTCCGATTACAATTTCGTTGGACTCTCTGCATAACAGAGACAATGTAGTTAGAGGTAAATGTATATTCTTTGCGGGTACTAGTGAAGTCGATAGCTCTTTGGTTAATGTAAAGATGAGATGGTTTGAAGAACGAGTTCCCGCAATCTGTGACTCACTTGTGCAGTAGAATTCTTTGTTGAATTCTATTCACGTCTATGATTACTATCCCTTTGGATTTACCTTTAATAGCTATCAGAGGGAGAATTCTGTGCAGAACAAGTTCAAGTTCCAGGGACAAGAACATGTGGATGATCTAGATCTAGGTTGGGATTCGTTCAAGTGGAGAAATCATCAACCTGATATCGGTAGATTCTTTAACATCGATCCGCTTGCCGATAAGTATGTTCATAACTCTCCATATGCCTTTAGCGAAAATAAGGTAACATCTCACGTTGAGTTGGAAGGCGCTGAGGCGTTAGATTTTATGACACACGGCAAATGTTTGGGCCTGGCGCATTAGCCAGCTATCCCGTTGATTGGATACAGGATAAAGTTATAGGTGGTGGTTTGAAAATGGCACAGGGCGCTACCGATTATATGTCGAACGAAGCGTCCCATCAGCAATATCCGAGGTCTTTGCAAGAGTATATTCCTGAAGATGTTGAACAAATGAATTATACGGTAAATAAGTTGCAGGCCACAGGTAAAATGGTCGAGGGTTTGGCGGATCAGGCAGAGGGTTACACAGCTCTTCAAGGCTTGCTTATGGGGGGACTTGAAGGCACAGTTACTCAAGGCGCAAAAAGTGCTGCTACAAAGAGGTTCAATAATATGATTGAAAATATGGTAACCAATCCCCAAGGATCTGCGGATGACATTTTATCCAACTTTTCCGAGGCTGGATACAAGGCATCTGTAAAGGATTTGAGAACTGGAAGGGGGCAACAGATAACTATTGAAGGCTTTCCAGGGATAAATACAATTAAAGTGCATGGTGGTGGTGGACGACATGGTTTGGCGAGGATAGAGATTTCGGGAAGCAAGGGTGTTTATAAGATCGTACAGGGCTCTGCTGAAAATTATAAGGGTAATATTCAAGAGGAAATGAAGGCTAATACGAGATTTATTTTTACTCAAACCTCAAAGTGATGAACAATTTTTTGTGGACATCACTTTATAACTGTTTATACCTGATATCATCTCGCTATAGAGAAATAGAGTCATTACAGTCTCCTGTTTTTGAAATTTTTGAAGACTTGGATACCAGAACAGGTATTGGATTAAGTGATGAAAGTCTTTCTGTTTTTTTGAGTGAAGGGAGGATTAGTGAAGTTATGAAAGAAGAGTTATCTCGGTTTAAGGATTTCTTGAACAAGATCGAATCTAAATACTGGAATGCTCATGACTTTGATCACCTCGAAGATTGGAGGCTAGCAAGAGCTTGGGCTGCCACATTGATGCAAAAATTAAAGATGGAAAAGAACGGCTGGAACTCTGACGGAGAAGTGGTGATATACACAAGTGATTGACTGCGTCACATGCGCGACAATTAAGATACAAGAATTTTGTTTACGTTCAGGTAGATGTTGCCGGTCTCAGAAGCATGACGTCTTTTTCTGTAAAGCAGATCATCGAGCGTAATGCGATCAGTGAGAATGGCGTTTAGGTCCATACCATCCATTAAGATCAGGCAACGAAGATCGGAGCTGGTGGTTTGCAAGCACTCAGTTGAGAAGCCATCCATCGATACGAATAAGCCGAGCGTATTTTTTCTTTTGCCGTTAATTACGCCAGCAAACTTGTAAAGGTCACCGGCGTTGATAAGTTCCTTTTGCCATTTGGCTTCCAGCAGATAGTCATCATCCCTGAAAGTGAAGGCACCATCAACCTGTTCGCCGGTGATTTTAAATGATGCCTTTTGGGTCAAGATCAAAGAGGGTGAAAAGTTCGTTCAGGAGTTTTTCCAACCATAGCCGCGCTTCTGCGCGTCAGAAGAAGTAGCGATCTCCATGAACTTCTGGTTCAGTTCATCGAGTTTGGTTTTGAGAGCCGTTGAGTTTTTAACTTTTTGCTGAACGACTTTCTTACGCTCTTCACTTTTCTTCTTCCACTAACTCAAAGTATTCTTGTGCCTGCCCGCGCAATGCTTCGACAGCATTCTTTGCGCGTTGAATTTTTAGTTCCGCATCATCCCAACGCTTGAGATGAGAGAAATCATTGAAATTGATTACTTGCTCGAATAACGCAATGAGGTCGTTTTTGGTAAAAGTCTTAGCGGGCACACATCCTGTCGATTAGTTCGGAAACACTCTCGTACTTCTTCAGGTTGACCCAGTCGATAGTATTAACAATCGCTTTGTTGATAATGGTGTTGTAAACGAATCTTCTTAAATCGTCTTTGGTCCAGTAGATATTGGTGAGGGCATCTATAAGCGCGTTGATAGCGGCAGGTGATATGGTCTTGTTGGTAACGCTCATTGACGGCATTAAGAAGCATGCGCTTTTTTAATTTTGGTATCGCGAATGACCAGGTCGATGTAGTCGAATATTTTCTCGCGCTCTTTTTCCGGTAGGGCGTCAATATCTTCCATGCGGCGGACAAGCTTTTTGTCGAGCACCATTTTATCGGTTCCGCCAAGTAAATAATCTACGGTCACACTTAACTCGTCAGCGATCTTCTTAGCGATCTCAATGGAGGGCTTGATCTCATTGCGTTCATAACGACCGATAATAGGTGCTGACGTGCCCACCTTACCAGCAAAAATGGCAGTCATTTAAGCCTTCTGACTACGGATCAGATGCCTGCTTTCTTCAATTGAAAAGAATAAGAACTATCTTTAGGGATCAGGTAGATGACCTGTGGATAGTTCTTTGAAAGATTGCTTCTGACGATGTGCAAGTTGTTTTTAAAGGGGTGTAGTATATTATCCCTTTGGACTTACTTTTAATAGTTATCAGAGGGAGAATTCTACTCCAAATCTTTATCAATACAACGGAAAAGAGAAACAGGATGAACTGGGACTCGACTGGTTAGACTATGGGGCGAGGATGTACCAACCAGAGCTTGGTAGGTTCTCTACAGTAGATCCCCATGCCGATTCATACGCTCCCTGGACTCCTTATAATTATGTCGCCGACAACCCAGTGCTACTTATTGATCCCGACGGAAAAGATTGGGTAATCAACAAGTCTAACAAAGACGATAAGGAGCATTATGACATCACATTTATCGCAGCTATTGTAAATGAAAGTGAAACGACCACTGCTGAGGATTTGATCTCCCTTGCGTACAACTTATCGACACAAATACAGGATGCATTAAGAATAGATGAAGATGGCGTTTCTACTTCCGTAAACGTTCAAATAAACATTTCAAAGGACGGTGAAGTTAAAGACAATGAACACTCAATCAGAGTTGTTGATGACATGCCATCGGATGAAGTTGGTGATGCCGATATAGGCGGAAGGGATATTAGACTAAATTCTTCTCACTTGTGGAGTATTAATGGCGGCGGGAAGGAACAAAATCTGACCGTGGGTCCACACGAAGCTGGACATACAGGCGGGTTACACCACCCAGACGCCCAATGGGATTGGACGAATCCGTCAACATGGAGTTACGAAAACTGGCAAACGCCGAAAGATCAGTACCTGAGCAAAGGTCAAGATAATGACAACCTAATGTTTTCTGGTCCTTTCCGGCAGAATGCTCTCAAGCAAGACCTTAACAATGACAGGAAAGGATACAGAATTAATGCAAATCAAGCTCGCATACTTTATCAGAATTGAGACAATAAGCCGAAACAAAAATGAGATATATCAAATTATTAGCGTCATCGCTCATCGTTTGTACAATCGTGGTAAGTTGTGGCGAACATTGCAAAACAAAAATAATAATATACGAAGGGTTGTATTTTGAGAAAGGTCAATCGTACAGAATCGAGATCGACGGTCAATTGATAAAAAGTAAGTCATTCGCTCGAGATGAAATCCGCGGACAGAATTTTAATGTAATTGAAAATTATTGTTGTAATGGTGATTCATGTCAAGTGAAATTCACATTAGAAAAGAAAGATACCTTATTTTATATATCGCCGACAAAAACAAAGCGGCTACTCGTTGGGTCTGATATAAATGGTGATTTTTCGATTGCTACTGATCAAAACAGGGATGCTTGGGTGAGAATGTAGAACTACACGCCTCAGTATACTATCCATTTGGGCTTACTTTTAATAGCTATCAGAGAGAGAACTCAGTCTACAATCGCTATCAGTACAACGGAAAAGAACTTCAAACCGAGCTGGGCTTGAACTGGAATGACTACGGCGCCAGGATGTACATGAGTGACATTGGACGTTGGGGAGTCATTGATCCCTTGGCGGATAAGATGAGAAGGCATAGCCCGTACAACTATGGATTTGATAACCCGATCAGGTTTATAGATCCAGATGGAATGGGTTCAAATGATGTCATTCTAGCAGGTGTGGAAAAGCAACAAGCCCTATCTCAGCTCAATTCTGGACTAACTGGTGTTACTGTGTCAATGGACTTAGATGGAAAACTAAGTTACTCTACTTCGGGAAAGGCAGAACGCGAGCTGAGGAGGCGGGAGAAGGACCACGCAACCGTCCGCGAGATGATCCACGAGCTCCAGACCGACTTGAATGCGTACTTGATTGACGTTGAAGTAGTTGGTTTATTGATGACCGAACTGAGTGAGGACTGTCAACGGATACTTATCGAATTCTACTTTAATTCGAGATCTATGGAAGAACTAAAAGTCATGTTCGACGTTAATTCAGTACAGGTGTAATCGGTAAATAGCAATGCACCACTTTTGGCAATCAGGAATGCACCAAAAATGGCAACAAGAGTGCACCATTAAGAGCGAGATTCGTGGGCTTAATAAACCCTCGGACAATGAATGCACACTTAATCAAATTCCTGAT
>DATHKA010000198.1:0-10757 GCA_035489615.1 Chryseolinea sp. | reverse complement strand
GATTCGGAAAGGCCTTTAACTCACGCGCGGTCGCCACGTCCAACAGCACCACCTCATGTTGATACTCATGGCTTGACCGGATGGCAACTACGGTCTGGCCGTCGGGAGAAAGAGCCGGGGCACTCAACCTGCCCTGCGCGCTGCCGATGATCGACATAAGGCCAGCTGACACGTCGTAGACCTTGATGCGCGAGAAGGTTTTTACGCGCCAACGCGGATCGAAACCATACTCTGCCCAGGCAATCTTGCCGGCGGTAGCCGACAGCATACCGGCGTCGTTCACATAGCCGGGCACAAACACACGCTTTGGACTCCCTTTGCCCAACAGCACAAACTGTTCGATGTCGCCGATGCCTTCTTTCATCGCAATGACGGAGCCGTCGCCGAGCGGCTGCGGATATTTGAAATCTGTGTATGCTTTGCTCCGGTTAGCCGAAATCGTCTCGAATGAGGTCAGCTGAAGTTTGTCGATCTCCGCCTGCCATTCCTGTTTCAGCTCGGCTGCCATGTCATTAAATACACCCGTTACATAGCGACCCGTCTCGCGATGCAGCGCATTGGAAAAAGTGAATGGCATGATCGGCATTCCCCAGGCACGATTGGTCACCTTGTTCCAGATCTCGGGATCGCCCGTCTTCCGGCGCAGATAGCTCACCATATGATAACCCAGCACATAGTGGTCGGGGATGTTGTGCTTGTACGACCGCAGATATTGTTTATGATAATTGAAAGTGCGGCCCTCCAGCAGATTGGTCCGGAACAGCAGGTCGAATCGTGGAATCTTTCCCCGGCCCGACGGCGTGAAAGCGGTTTCCGTTGCCACGGCATCGCCCTCCCACAGCCATTGTGGCGCAGCTATGTGCGACATGCCGACAAACGTGGTTCCCCCAAATAAGAAGTAAATGAACTTGTTCAGCCCGCGCGTGGCCTGCTTGTATTGAACGACGTGGCGGTATTCGTGTGACGCCAGCATGTCGAGCCAGTCATTGGTGCCCAGAAAATTATAATCCTGTGCAGGCATCGTGTAGAATTCCGACCGACGCGGCAGATAAGAAACGAAGCCGTTCGACTGCGAAGATTGATTCTGAAGTATGATCGAGATCTTTCCAGGAGTCTCTCCCATCGTTCGTGCCTCGGGCTCGTGAATATGTTCCAGCGTATTGGCAACCCGTTGTGCCTGGCCTTCGAATCCCTTTGGAAACAATACCCGGAAATGCGGGGTCTTGATCTGATTCCACTTTAAAAACGTGGGATTGTTCTCAAGGACCGACTGTGCGGCGGCGCCGATGGCGAGGCAAGAAACAATGACACCGGTCAGAAGCGCTTTCATCCGTCCCTGTTTGGGTCTGGAAATATGTACTTCTGGCCGGTGAAATGCAACTAACAGCCCCTTCTTTACTTTTAATGACTGATCCGGTGAACGAGTGCGGAAGGGATAGGACAAGTTCCGATGAGATCCGGTTATTCCTTCACAACGATCTCTTTCATATTCAAAGCGCTGGCCTGGAAATATCCCAGTGCTCCGTTAGTGAGATTGGACCTGGAGTTGGATGGAGGCTGCCCGAAGAGTCCGCCATCATTGTTAAGCAGTTGTTGCAAGTCGTTATAGAAAACGTAGGCCTCCCGGGAGATGCTATACATTTCGACACGCGCGAGGTCGCCGGGAGCATAGAACACCGGCGAAGGAACACCGTCGATGTTTTCACCGAGCAATTCATCATCTGCGTAGTAGATGTCCGTATCGAAGTCGAAAGTAAGTGAGTCATTCCGGTAGAATTTGAACAGGTAATAGTCTGTTGTGTTTTGTGGTTCCTTCGCAAACATCAACACCTCGTAAAACTTGCCGACCTTGTCCGGATCGTCCTGTTCATCCTCATTAATTTGGGAACTTAACGAATCGATCTTCGTAACGGGTGTTAACAGATCATTGGCTTCATAGAGTTGCTCATCCACCTGCACCGAAAGATGGTAGGCTCTGCCCACCGTACCCACAAAAGGATTAGCCGGACGGTAATAACCGGCAGAATCTGCATCACCACCGGGATTGTGAATGAAATCATAGGTATTGCCGGCATCATCGGAAACGAAGATAGAGGCATTCTCAACGCGCGGTGATGCGCCGGTTTCATAGAATCCGGACGACCGGGTAACTTTTACATATTGATAGCCGGGTTGATTGGTCACCTGACCTTCAATGATCACGCGCGGTTGGTTTTGGGAAATGTCGAGGATCACCGTCTTTTCACAGGCAATCAGTGAAAATACAGCGACCAGTAAGAGTATGAATGCGTTTGCTTGCATGTCGTCAGAATTTGAAGTTGTAAGTAATAGAAGGCAGGATAGGGAACAGGTAGATCATTCGTGCCTCCTTCGTGCGGCCATCGCCGATTACGTCACCGTCGTCATTCTTGGTGGTGCGGGTGTAGATCGTGAATGGATTCGCGCGGTTGTACGCATTGTATACCGACAGCACCCATTGTCCCCGCCATTTTTTGCCTGGTTTCGGGCGACGGTTGTAAGTGGCTGAAAGGTCAAGCCTGTGGTAAGCCGGCAGCCGGTAGCCATTCCGTTCGGTGATGACGTCGGGATTATAATTCTGGTATTCAAACTTTGCCGTGGGAACCGTGGTGGGACGTCCGGTGCTGTAGGTGAAGGTGGCACCAAAGCTCCATTGCGGGCTAAGATCGTACGCTGCCTGAATATTAACCACGTGACGACGGTCGTAGTTGGCGGGAAAGGTCCTGTCCAGGTTCACGCCTTTAATCTTGCGCAGGGTCTTGGACCACGTATAACCAACGGATCCGGTAAGCTTACCCTCGCGGCGGGCCAACAGGAACTCCGCTCCGTAAGACCACGATCTGCCCTGGCGATACTCGGTCGGCAAATCCTCATTGAAGAATATCTCGGCGTTATCGGCAAAATCAGTGACGTTGCTGATGTTCTTGTAATAGGTCTCAACGGAGAGCTCATAGACGTTGTCTCCAAAATTCCGGAAATAACCCGCAGCAATCTGGTCGGCAATCTGTGGCTTAAGGTAGTAGCCGCTCGGGTTCCACGTATTAAATGGTACAGGTACTGTTCCTGCAGCAATGAGGTGCGTATTTTGAACCATGCGATTATAGGACAGTTTAACTGATTGTCCCTGACCGATGATATAACGTATGCCTACACGCGGCTCAAGGTTGACGTAGGTTTTGATGTTGTCCAATGCCCCGTATTGCAACGTGTCGCTTCTTTCAACATTGATGTTATCCTTCGGGTTCTCGTAGAGGTATTGATCGTACGGGCCGACGTTTTGAAAGATCGATAAACGAAGGCCGTAGTCGAACGACAGGTTATCATTGATTCGTTGCTGGTTACTCACGTAGAACGCGTGATCCAATGCATACATGTGCTGCAATTCTACCTCTTCGAAGATCGAGGCATCTGAATTGGGAGCTATGACGCCTGGGGAAAAGCGCCTGCCGGTAACATGATATCCAAACGTCAGCTCATTGTTGGTGTTGATGAAATAAGCCAGGTCGTACTTCACGCTCAACTCCTGCAGGTCGGAGGTCCACTTAAAGCCCTGTGTGGGATCCTTCAGTTCAAGCTCGTAGTCAAAATTGCTCGCGATAACGGTTAAATTGGAAAATAGCCGATCGCTGAACAGGTGATTCCAACGAAGCGTTCCCGTGGTATTGCCCCAGGTAAATCCAAAATCATCGCCAAACTTGAACGCGTCGCGCCCACTATAAAACGCGGCGAAGAAGCGATCGCTGTTGTTGGCCTTCCAGTTGAACTTGGCGTTGACATCGTAAAAGTTCACCAGGTTGTCCTCGCCAGCAGCTCTCAAAAAAACGTCAACGTATGACCTACGCGCCGAAATGATGTAAGAACTTTTCTCCTTCTTGAGCGGCCCCTCCACCATCATCCGGGCGGCCATCGAGCCAATCCCTCCCGAGCCGTGGAACTCTTTGTTGTTGCCATCCTTGGTTCGCACATCGAGAATGGACGAAAGGCGACCACCATAACGTGCGGGAATACCACCCTTATACAATTCTGAGTCTTTAATTACATCGGCGTTGAACACCGAGAACAGGCCAAATAAATGCGAGGGATCGTAAATGGGTGCCTCATCGATGAGAATAAGGTTCTGATCGGCGCTGCCACCCCGAACATAAAAACTGGAAGTACCCTCGCCCGCCGTGATGACACCGGGCAGCATCTGGATATTCTTGATGATGTCGACTTCGCCAAACAAGGCCGGCAGCTTCCGCACCTGATTCATGTCGAGCGTATTCTTGCTCATTTGAAGCGAAACCACATTCTCGTCGATGGCCCGATCGGAAATAACGACCTCCTCCATGACTTCCGCTTCCGCTGGCAGCTCAATGTTATTCTCAATATTGCGGTCGAGCACTATGGAGAGCTTCTGCAGCGAATAGCCCAGGTAACTGAATTGCACATCGTAGGTGCCCTTCGGCAGCGTAAGCGAATAAAAGCCATATGAGTTGGTAACGGTTCCCGCCTTCAGCTCAGGAATATAAACGGACACACCAATAAGTTCTTCCCCGTTGGCCGCATCTTTTACATAGCCATTCAACGTGAACTTCTCCTGTGCCCATGCGCCGAGGCCGCACGTTATGAACACAACTGATAGAAATATTCTGATCATTCATTAAGGGGTTTATCAGCATTCAGACAATCGTTAAGACATTTACCCCTACTTATGCAGAACAAAAATGTCAAATGCGATACTGAACACTCCATCACACGTAGGAAACGCGAAAATAGTTACTTTCGCATCGTTAATAGTGGTTTCACCGGGAACGGGTGAGAATCAGGTATGCCCTCAACGGCAAATCCTCTATTCGCGCATGGAGAGAAGATCAAAGCATTTATGTTCAGACGATTGAAGGAACTCTATCAACAGTATAAGCCGTACGTGCGCGTCGATCTGGTGATGTATGCCGTGCTGCTGCTGCTGATCGTTCTGTATTTTATATATAGCGTCATTGTGGATTGACAACATATCATCCGTCCATTGCCTCGACGTGTCCGTGGGTTTAAATTGTTCGATATATCCCACTGGCAGGTTAAACAATCGAAGTAGATCTGTAAATGCCATCGCCCTGCAAGTTCACGCCAGGCGGCGCCGGGTATATAACGCTATACCAGGATAGGCCATAACGGGCTGTTTCGCGTGGTCCTGATTGGTTACCGGCCATGGAAAAGGGGAAATCGGTGACGTCGAAGGTTGTATTGCTGATATCGTTCAAAAATGATTTCGGCTGTCGAGTACGGAACCCCGGTAATGAGATACGAACGACTGCTACTACAGGCCCTTCAGCAATTGCAGCAAATCGATTAACTCCCTTCTGATCTTCAGTATCTGAAGGGCGAGTGTTCCATCAATTTTTTGTGCGCTCAGGCTATTCAAGATTTCTTGATCGCTAATCTGTTTTCGCTTTCCGATCGTCGTTGCCATGTGACGCATTAGTTTTTTCCTTACAATACGCTACTAACAACAGTGCCAACCTGCGACAATGAAATGTTATTAGCTGATTGTCAATTCATTACACCAACGATTTCGACGCGGGAGTTTATTCAGATAAAGTGCATTATTTCCCCAACCTGGGTAATGGTGAGCTATTTACGAGCTAAACAGCGAGACCATAGGGCTGCCACCCATCAATCTGACCCCGTCGTGGATAACGGTATAAAAAATAAAACCCGGATATCAGTGATACCCGGGCCAAAACGCGAATTTTGGTTGAAACTTTTATTGAGCAGGAGTCTTAATTCTCCAGCGCTTGTGATGATCTTCCTGAGTGTCGGGAAACAGCATCTTCACAATTCTAAAGGCGACCAGCGCGAACAGGCCGTATGCGAGGATGAAGCAGCCGATGATGAGTAAAATATTCATGGGGTTCGGTTTGGCTGGTGTAGAGAGAAATTGATGCCACCCCATCCGCAACCGGCTCTTTTGGATCGCGTGCCAAATTCAAAAAGAGCCTTTTTGATGTTATGAAGCGGCTTTTTTGCACTATTTGGACGCGGTGTCATCGTCCGTGCCGAGAACCTGAGCTTCAAAAAAACGGACCATTTTGAGACCAGATTTTAGGGCTGAGTCTTGAAATGGGTGACCCCCCAGGCCCGGACTTGCGGGTGAACGCAAAAACTCATCACCGGCGCTCGCGGAATTCTTTGTTAATTGCCCTCGCGCCCGATCATTTTTGTTCCCGATGCTGAAAATCGACTGCCACACGCACATTCTTCCGCGCAAGCTGCCCAACTGGACAGAGAAATACGGATACGGCGACTTCATTTACCTGCAGCATCACAAACGCGGTTATGCCAAGATGATGCGTGGGAATCAATTCTTCCGCGAGATCAAGGAAAACTCCTGGAACCCTGAGCTGCGCATCCGCGAGTACGAAAAATTCAACACGCAGGTGCAGGTGGTGTGCACTGTACCGGTGATGTTTTCGTACTGGGCCAAGCCGTACGACTGCCTCGAGATCTCAAAATTCCTGAATGATCATATCGCCGAACTGGTACAGAACCATCCACAAAACTATTTAGGCCTGGCCACCATCCCCATGCAGGATAGCGAGCTGGCCGTTCTGGAGCTGGAGCGGTGCAAGAGCATCGGCCTCAGCGGTGTTCAGATTGGATCGAACATTAATGATCTGAATCTTAATGAGGAACGGTTCTTCCCCATTTTCGAGGCATGCGAGCGGCTCGGAATGGCCGTGCTCGTACACCCCTGGAATATGATGGGACAACAACACATTCAACGGTATTGGTTGCCGTGGCTCGTGGCCATGCCGGCTGAAACCACCCGTGCTGTTTGTTCGATGATATTTGGCGGCATTTTTGAACGTTTACCCGCATTGCGGGTAAACTTTGCTCATGCGGGCGGATCTTTCCTTCCAACCATTGGACGGATAGCGAAAGGCTTTGAATGCCGCCCGGACCTCGTGGCGATTGACAACCAGGTAGACCCGAGACACTACCTCGGAAAGTTCTGGGTGGACAGCGTAACGCACGATACCTTTATGCTGGAATATGTGCTGCGCCTGCAGGGTTCAAAACGCGTAACGCTGGGCTCCGACTATCCCTTTCCGCTGGGCGATCTTGAGATTGGAAAGTTCATCGAAAATATGAACCTTGACGAAAGTGTGAAGGCCGATATTTTTTACCGATCGGCACTGGAATGGTTGAATGTTGACATCGAACGGTTTAAAGAATGAATCGAACTCTACTAATCATTTTGCTTACCGCTTGCCTGTCACGGGTGGTCTATGCGCAGCAGCCACGTGTGGACGAATACCTCGTGCAGAAAGAGCAGATGAAGAAAGCGCAGCTGATGCGCGAAATGGATTCCGGGGTCTACCTCATGGACATGGGAAAGTATGCCCTCGCCGACGCAAAATTTCAATATGTGCTCGAGAATGTAAGAAGCGTTCCTTCTGACCTGACGTTTTACTTTGGTAAAAACTCATTTTATCTGCAACGGTACAAGCAGTCGATAGATTGGCTCACCAAGTACATTCAACTGAAGGGAACCAATGGCCAATTTTCGCAAGAGGCCGTCGATTGGTTGAAACAGGCTGAGGGAGAGTACCTGAAAGAGAAGGCAACGGCGTCGGTGAAGGCCGGCGAAGTGCTGTCGACCAATTATGACATCGACTGTGGCCCCGCCGGAAAGGTAACCTGCCCGGTATGCAAGGGCGATCATGTCGTGATCAAGCGGGGAGCCTTTGGCGACGAATACAAGACCTGTCTGTATTGCGACGAACACGGATGGCTTACCTGCGATGAATACAACCGATTGCTCCGGGGCCAGCTCAAGCCCCGCGGCACAGGCTATTAACGCATTTTACATTTAATATTTTACGTTGGTAGTTCACCATTGGATTAACTGTAAAACGCAGAACTACCAATGTAAAAGGTTTCGCCTCCAAATTCTTAAATTTGCCCCTTGGTCAGCCTGCAACTGACATCTTACTTATGGCACTATACAATCGTACCAACGGCCGCGCGCTGAAGGCTCAAATGCGCGTTGCCTCCGGGAAAAGGACCACCATTTCTTTTTACAGATATCACCGGATCGACGATCCCCCAACTTTTCGTGACCAGTTGTACGCTGATCTCACGGCGATGGGTGTGTTGGGACGCATATACGTGGCGTTAGAAGGCATCAATGCACAGATCAGCGTCCCTGCCGATTCCGTTGATGCGTTCCGCTCCCAGCTCTATTCAATCCCCTTCCTCAATGGCGTGCGATTGAACCTTGCCGTAGAAGACGATGGCAGATCATTCTTCAAGTTGAAGATTCTGGTTCGCAAGAAGATCGTCGCCGACGGCCTCGATGATGCTTCGTTCAACCCTGCCGATACCGGCGTTCATGTGAACGCCCAACAGTTCAATGCCCTGGCCGACGATCCTAACACCGTGATCGTCGACATGCGGAATCATTACGAGAGCGAAGTGGGATATTTCAAGAATGCCATTTGCCCCGACGTCGATACCTTTCGCGAAGAACTGCGTATAGTGGAAGCGTTGATGGATGACCAGCGGGAAAAGAATCTGCTCATGTACTGCACGGGAGGCATCCGTTGTGAAAAGGCAAGCGCCTGGATGAAGTTCAAGGGATTTTCGAACGTATTTCAGTTGGATGGCGGAATCATTGAATACGCCAGGCAGGTGAAACAAAGCGGTATTGAGAATAAGTTCATCGGGAAGAACTTCGTCTTCGATGAACGATTGGGCGAACGAATTTCTGATGACATCGTCGCGGTATGCCACCAATGCGGTAAAGCCTGCGACGATCATACCAACTGCAGGAACGACGGCTGTCATTTGCTGTTTATTCAATGTGCAGACTGCGCTTCCACCTACAGCGGGTGCTGCTCGACCGATTGCAGGGAAATTGTGGCGTTGCCCGAGGGCGCGCAAAAAGAATTGCGAAAGGGTATCAACAAAGGGCGCCAGGTGTTCCGCAAGGGTCGTTCAGCCCATCTTCGTACAAATCCCGATACAGACCGGTTACACGACACTTCCGAACATGATTAATAAGCAGAGTCCGATCCGGATAGGAATCATCAATGTGTCCGACCGTGCGAGTGCAGGTATCTATGAAGATATTCCTGGGAAAGCGATTGTGGAAACGCTGCAGGAGTACCTTAGCAGCGCCTGGGAGAAAGTATACGCCGTTATTCCAGACGAGCAGGCGCTGATAGCCCAAACGATGATTGATATGGCAGACCGGCAGGATTGCTGCCTTATCATCACCTCGGGCGGAACGGGGCCTGCAAAACGAGACGTCACCCCTGAGGCCACCGAATCCGTGTGCACCAAGATGATGCCAGGCTTCGGAGAATTGATGCGCGCGAAAAGCCTTGCCTTCGTTCCGACGGCCATCCTTTCGAGACAGACCGCTGGAATCCGGAACCAGACCCTGATCCTGAATCTGCCCGGCAAACCCCGGGCTATACGACAATGCCTGGACGCTGTATTCCCGGCCATTCCATATTGCATTGACCTGCTGGAAGGACCGTTCATCGACTGTAACGAAGAGGTCATCAAGGCGTTCCGCCCCAAATGACTAATTTTATAAGCTATGGCTCGAATAAAATATTACTACGACACCGAAACCTGCAAGTACGAGCGGGTAAGAACGCGCACCAGCGATGTGATCCTCAATGCCCTTGGCATCGGGTCAATGACTGTGTGTCTGGCAGTCGGATTGCTGATCTTATACAGCACGTATTTCGAATCCCCCAAGGAACTCTTGCTGAAAAATGAAGTTAGGGAAATGGAGTTCTATTATGAGAGCCTGAGCAAAGACGTACAGACTTTGAGCAACATCCTGGAAAACGTTGAATACCGCGATGACAACATTTACCGTGTGGTATTGGGAGCTGAGCCTATTGAGAAGTCAGTAAGGCATGCCGGTGTGGGTGGCGTTGAGCGTTACAAAGACATTAAGCAAAAGGATTTTTCACACGAAGATATGGTGGTGGAACTGCATGAAAAAGTAGACCGCCTGAGACGCAAACTCTATATCGAATCGAAATCGCAAGACGAAGTGGTTGTCCTGGCCGAGAAGAAGGAAAAGCAATCCGCTTCGATCCCCGCGATTCAGCCCATCTCGAACAAGCAACTCGTGGCCATTGCCTCCGGTTACGGATGGCGCACGCACCCCATCTATAAAGTGAAGAAACTGCACCAGGGGATGGACTTCGCTGCCTCTATCGGTACACCTATATACGCCACAGCCGACGGAATCGCGGAGACCAGCGTGAAGTTCAGCGGTTACGGCAAGTCGGTAGAGATCGATCACGGATTCGGATACCGGACACGCTATGCGCACATGCATGGCTTTGTGGTCCGTTCCGGACAGCACGTGAAGCGCGGTGACCTCATCGGTTACGTCGGCAACACGGGTCTTTCCACGGCTCCTCACTTGCATTATGAAGTGTTGCTGAAAGGTTCTCAAGTGGATCCGGTACACTACTTCTACAACGACCTTACGCCTGCTGAATACGAGAAAGTATTGGAACTCGCTTCGATCGAGAACCAGTCGCTGGGTATGTAACGCCTGCTTCCGGATTCGCGCCTTGCACTTAGCAGAACATTTTTTGCGCAGTTAGTGCGCCGCAGCAAAAAATATCTGTACCCATATGCCGGATATAATCCATTGGCTTAGATACGTAGCACACTGTACGTTTATTTTTGCGATGGCGCGCTAGCCTGCGTCACCAAAT
>DATHKA010000197.1:0-2705 GCA_035489615.1 Chryseolinea sp. | reverse complement strand
GTGGTTATTAACCCGGTCTCAGTTTATGTATAGTTGCTTGAACACCTGATCACTCATGGTATCACGTTCATGAATAGGTCCTGTGCGAAACTTGAGAAAGCCGCCCTCGCGGTTTGAAAACTTCCCTTGAATTTCGGCGATGATGGCCACAGCGATCTCATCCGCAGCTTCGGCACCGATGTCCAGCCCAACGGGTGAGTGGATCCTGGAGTAGTCCTCTTCGCTGAGTGTCAGGCCTTCTTGCGCATACTCGGCCAGCATCTTGTCAAACCGCTTACGGGGACCGAGGATTCCAATGAACGGAGTGGGTGTGCCCAGAAGCTTTTTTAATACGTCGCGGTCATATTCGTAGTTATGGGACATCAGTACGCACGCCGTATGGGTGGTGATGTGAAAATCCCGGTCGATAAAGGAACGCTGGCAGAGTGACAGCTTGTCGGCCGTTGGAAAGAACAGCGGGGCGATGTGGGCAACGCACTCGTCAGTGACCGTTACGTCCCATCCTAATGTTTTGGCAAGGGTGCTCACCGGGCGGGCGTCGAACCCTCCGCCGAACAGGATTAGCGAGACGGCGGGCTGAATGAGTTCTACAAAAACGTCGTAGGCGAGCCCATCTACTTCGTATCGACGCGCCTGTGACGCGCGTTCCTGCAACAAGCGTTGCAGGTCCTGCTCCAGCTGCCCGAACAGGCGTATATCCGTTACGTTGCCAAAGGTGGATGAATCTTGTCCGCAGAGGACCTTTCTGCCAATCTCGTTTTCTGGCCCGGCAAAAACGGTCGCCAGAGCCCGGGGCGATGGCGCAGTCACGAGCTGGCGGTAGGAGGAAATAGTGGCCAGGCTGTCGCCTATATCAAGCGGTTCAATGAGCACGTCGATCACGCCGTTACAGCCCAAACTGATACCGAGATTTTGGTTTGAACCTTCGCGTGTGTCGTAGGTGACTGTCTGAGGGACCTTGTCGATCATCACCTGCCTCGCTTGTCTGAGAGCATCTCCCTCCAGGCATCCTCCGCTAATGGAGCCCACCCATCTGCCATCATCGGTGATCAGCATCCGGGCGCCGGGGCTTCTGTAAGAGGAGCCGCGCACCTGCACCACGGTTGCCAGTGCAGCCCGCCGCGCTGACAGATCAACCTTTTCTAATTCCTTCAATATGCTCTTGAACTCCTTCATAGACGAAAATTCACTGTGCGCGCCATCGTTTTGCTTCGTTAGTAATACCTGCTGCGTAATTCATTGGCCAGCTGAACGTCTTTTTCAGGCCGTGTGCCCTTTCCGCACCGGGCCGCTTTAGCGAATATCACTTTCTCGCTGCCTTTACTTCGTCAGGTGTTACCGCGGCACCTTTGTTGCCAAAGGAATTCCGCACGTAGTTCAGAACATCACTGACCTCCGTGTCCGATAAAATGTCGAATCCGGTCATCACGCCGTCGTAGGTTTTGCCGTTTACTTTCACCTCGCCCGTGAGCCCGTGCAGAACCTGATCGACCGATCGTTTCTTGTCGGCCATGAGATAGTCAGACTTCGCCAACGGAGGATAGACACTTTCAATACCCTCACCTTGCTCCATATGACACGACATACATTGAGCGGTATACACTTCCTTGCCGCGCTCGATACTCGCTTTGAGGTCAAATTTTTGAAGGGGTTTGAATGACAGGATCGTGAAAGTAACAATCATGCATCCCGCGCCTAAAACATAGTTTTTCATTGCTTGTGGTTAAACTAACGCTAATGGATAATTACGGCGATCATGTGAATGCGGAGCCTGTTGCACGTGAATTTCCGGCGTGGCAACAATCCAAGCCTCCCGACAGTCACAGAAAGCAAATGAAGCAATCGGTAGTCGATTGCTTCAAGCGTAAAGCTAAAATTATGCCTCGTTGAGTGAAAACGGTAATTTTCTGATTCGCTTGCCGGTCAGATCGAAGATGGCATTCGTCAAGGCCGGCGCAAATGGCGGCAGGGAAGGTTCCCCTACGCCACCCGCTTTCTCTTCATTGTCCATAATGTGCACTTCGATTTCGGGAATATCGCTAATGCGCGGCATGCGATACGTACTAAAGTTCTGTTGAACGGCCTTTCCCTCTTTGAACTCTGTCGCGTGGAAGTTGGAAGCGCCATAAGCCATGACAATGCTTCCTTCTACCTGCGCACGAATCACATCGGGATTAACATACCAGCCGCAATCCATCACGGCCCATACTTTGTCAATAGCGATCTTTCCGTCGGCCTTGCGCGAAACCTTCACCACCTCACCTACGATAGTCGAAAAACACTCTGTAAGGGCCACACCGTATCCTTCGTTAGTCTTGCGCTGCTTCCAGTTGCATACTTCGGCAAGCTTGTCCAGCACGGCGTGATAGCGACCATCCCAAAGGTGCTGCTTGCGGAAGTCCATGGGATCTTTTTTCGCCGCCACTGCCATCTCGTCAAGGAAACTTTCAAAGGCAAAAGCATTGGTGGAAGAATACACAGAGCGCCACCACATAACCGGAATAGGAGAATCCAGTGGTACATCGCCAAAGCGATAGTGGGGGAGACTGCTCAGGTACGTTTCGGGCAGTCCTTCAGTATCGCTTCCGTTGTAGCTATCATGAGTGGATCCGGGATTCTGATGATCCATGTTTTGTCCGGCGATACGCGTTTCAAAGGCATCGATGCCGCCATTGCCGGAAACGGCACCGCGGCATTGATATACC
>DATHKA010000196.1:0-4595 GCA_035489615.1 Chryseolinea sp. | reverse complement strand
ACGCGGACAGCGAATTGCAGGAATATATCCTGGCGACCGTTGCCCAGCACCAGCAACGCAAAAACGCCGAGCAAACCAAGAACCGCATGCGAGCACGGGTCATGAATGGCTACTGGCCGTTTGCCTGCCCCGTTGGCTACCGATATGCGAAAGCCAGCGGGCACGGAAAGATGCTTGTTCGCGACGAACCAATCGCATCAATCATTCAGGAGGCTCTTGAGGGCTATGCATCGGGACGGTTCCAGATACAGGCCGAAGTGAAGCGGTTCCTGGAAGAACAACCAGAGTTTCCAAAGGTGCGTGGCAACACCGTGCTCAACCAGAAAGTCACTGACATACTTACGCGCTCGGTCTATGCCGGATATGTCGAAGCGCCAAACTGGGGGGTTTCACTGCGCAAAGGCCAACACGAGCCGCTAATCTCTTTTGAGACCTTTAAAAAAATACAGGAGCGCCTAAACGGCAATGCTCGCGCCCCTGCACGCAAGGACATCAACGCGGATTTCCCGCTACGCGGAGCTGTGGTATGCGGGGACTGCGAAACACCTTTGACGGCTTGCTGGTCCAAAGGACGCAGCACGCACCACCCCTACTACCTGTGCCCGAAACGGGGGTGCGCCAGCTATGGCAAATCCATCCGCAGGGAAAAGATCGAAAGTGAGTTTGAAACGCTTCTTATGAAGTTACGACCATCTGAACCGGTCTTCAACGTTGCACGGGCCATGTTCAAGGACCTGTGGAACCATCGTCTCACGTCCGGCGAAGTACGGGCGCGTGGATTGAAAGCTGAACTGCAACGAATTGAAAAACAAGTCGAGCAATTCCTTGATCGGATTGCCGACGCCGCAACGCCTTCTGTGATCTCTGCTTACGAGAACCGTGTGCGCAAACTCGAAGAAGAAAAGTTCGTAGTGACCGAAAAAATCGGCCAATGCGGTCGTCCGATGCGAAGCTTCGACGAAACAGTTAGAACCGCATTGGATTTTCTTGCAAACCCTTGGAATCTATGGGTTTCTGAGCGACTGGAGGATAAGCGAGCAGTCCTGAAACTGACGTTTGCGAACCGACTCGCATACGTCAGAAATGAAGGGTTTAGAACCGCAAATCTGGCCTTACCTTTCAAGGCCTTAGCGGAATTTTCAGGACTGAAAAGTGAAATGGCGCGCCCGGCAGGATTTGAACCCACGACCCCCTGGTTCGTAGTTCGGATCACGTCGGTAACTAGTTGTTTTTATTAATAGTTTACGACACCACTCATCGCCTATTTTGCTCTACTACGTGCAACCGTGTTCAATAAAGTCTTGTAAATGTTCTTGCGAGCTAAGATCCATAGCGGACGTTTAAGGCTCTTACTTCGGCTCGATTTCTAGGAAAGCAATTTCCCCGAATCGACATTAATCACATCATTTTCAACGCCCTCATTGTGGAAATAAGGAACGCCTTTCTTATTGTCGACAATGCTGGTGCGGTCCTTGGTTTCGAGCTTTACCTTGCACTTATAAGTGGTACTACCGCTCGCTGAATTGATGCAGGCGCCGAGCAGCGCTGTGCCACTTCCACTATTTCGGCACCAGCCCGATGTCGCGTGCCACTTTGCCATACTTATCGTATTCGCTCTTGATCAATGCGCCGAAATACTCTGGCGACTCGGTCCATAGGTCCAGTCCTAGGACTTCCAGCTTCTTTTGTATCTCTGGCAGCTTTAGCGCCGCATTCGTTTCCCTATTGAGGATCGCGATGAAGTCCTTTGGCATATTGGCCGGCGCGACGAATCCAAACCAGCCACCCGAGGAGAATCCCGGAACCGATTCCGCGATAGTGGGGAAATCGGGATAGTTGGATGCGCGTTTCTCTTTGGCTATCCCAAGGAGGCGCACCCTGCCGGACGCGATAAAGGGATACATGCCGGTGAACGAGGCGAACCCTGCATCCACTCTGCCGCTCATGAGCTCTGCACCCATCTGCGGCACGCCTTTGAAAGGGATATGCAGGTACTCGAAGCCCACGCTAGAGCGGAACATCTCGGTGGCCATGTGCAGGAAAGCCCCTTCGCCGTTAGAGGCGAAAGTCACCTTGCCCGGGTTGGCTTTCAAGTAATTGATGAACTGGCCGACATTCCTGAACGGGGTGCTTGGGTGTACAACCAGCGCCAGGTAGTTGGTCGCGACCAGCGCGATCGGCGCAAAGTCTTTTAACGCGTTATAAGGCACCTGCTTCATTGTGTGTGGAATGACCGACATGTTGCCACCCTGCCCGCAGGCAATCGTATATCCATCGGCAGGCGCTTGCACCGTCATCGCCAGGCCAATAGTGCCACTCGCACCGGGCCGGTTATCGACCACAAACTGCTGGCCAAGGCGTTCGCCCATCTTCTGGCCCAGCAAGCGAGCGAGAGTGTCGCAGGAGTCGCCGGGTAGTTGGGGAACGATGATGCGCACTGTCTTGGTGGGGTACTTCTGCGCCAGCGCCATACCCGTCACGCAGGCACAGGCGAGTAGCATGCAAATCATAGGCGAAATAGAAATCATGGAGCCTTTCCTTACTTGCGAGAAAAGGGAACCTAGGCTCCCCAATATGGTAATTTTCAATGACATCTTTCCGTAATCGTTAATCTAATTCCCTGCCAGGAAAATCTTCGACCTCGCAATGATTCACACGCGGGTTTAAGAAGGTTCACCAAATCGAATGCCAATTCCTGCCATGGCCTGCACCGTAGCGGGCCCCCACCGTCTAGCGATTTCCTCACCGCTCGATGCAGCGTGGTAGACAGCATCTTGCTGATCGCCGGGTTGAGGCTGAATCATCACCAGCAAGCGCCCCAGTTCATTGCCCACATTCTTAAAGTCACGATACACACCTGCGGGCACTGACACAAAGTCCAGCGGTTCCAGGACGATAGAGAACTGTCCCTCATCCCCCCATATGATTTCGAAACGACTTTGTACGCAGAAGAAGTTCTCCACCGATGCAGTGTGTTTATGCAGGCCGGCACTGTCGCCCGGCGGGCATTCGGCCAGCGTGACGGTTAACCCCGAGGCTCCTTTCACGGGAGCTACTTTGCTCCGCCCTTCCCAGCCCAACGGAGACATGATAGGTAAGACCTTATCAGGCGACATTATCAGCATGGCCTCTTGGGGAATGCCATTGGCGTCTTTCATGGAATCCTTATAGGGGACCAGCTTTGAATAGCGCGCCACCCGCTGGCGGACGGTGTCATCGATTGGGTTGTGTCGGGGCATGACAAAAACTCCTGGGGTTGAGAACTCAATACTCGTAAAACAACAGTCGGGTTTCATGGTCGCCAGTTTGACCACTTACGCTATGTGGCGATCCCGTCCAATTCTAAATCACTCGTCCTTAAAGGGTTGGAAATTACTTTCGCTTCGCGATCTTGCCGGGTTGAAACGACCGCATGACAGACGCATGGCGACCCTGAGCAGTCCTTCGTCAGGATTAAAAGCAGACGTTTAACTTTCGCGTTTTGCCGCGCGGCGCTGTTGGCGGAGGCGCAAACATGTCGTGTAGGATGAAAACGCCCTGTTAAGCCTCTGGTAATGGACGCACATAGAACGTAGGTTTCCAACGCCAAGCCGAAAGCGAATGATCGCCTACGCCAACGCGGGGCTTCACATGTCGAGATTGCGACGAGCGAAGATATGTGGACCGATTTCTGCAACACGCCGCACACCCGCGTAGCCGAAAGCGCGCTCCATTTCTTCTGAAAGAATCTTGATCGCCCTCGCGGCGCCCGCCTGCCCGCCGCATGCTGTACCGTAAAGCGTTGCTCGACCGACCAGCACCATCTTCGCACCGAGGCCCAACGCTTTGAGGATATCACTGCCGCGACGGATGCCGCTGTCGAGTATGACAGTGCAGCGGTCGCCGACCGCCTCCACGATCTCCGGGAGAATGTCTATGGTCGCTATGGCGCTGTCGAAGGCGCGCCCGCCGTGATTCGACACAACCACGCCATCGGCGCCCGCATCGACGGCTGCTTTCGCTTGATCACCACTCAGAATGCTCTTCACAATAAGCTTGCGCGGCCAGAAGTCGCGGAATTTTCGGATGTGTTCCCAGGTCATCGCCTGGAACGCCTTCGGCCGCACCCGCGTCTTGCCGTCGAGAACCGTATGGCGATAGCGCTCAGGAAAGTTGGCATTTGTGGGCAAGCCATCGTTGATAAGGTACTTGCGCATCACGCGCCACATCCAGGCGGGATGCATTGCCATGTCCACCGCTGCCGTCACGTTGGGCCTGAACGGAAAGGAGTAGCCGTTGCGCTCGTTGTGCTCGCGCCCGCGGCCCGGCCCGGCGTCGATCGTAACTACCAGCGCCTCCCAACCCAGGTCACGCGCACGCGCGACCATTTCGTAGGAGCCCGCTTCATCCGCCCACGGGTAAAGCTGGAACCACTTGCGTGCATCAGGCACTTTCTCGCTGACTTCCTCCATGGAGGTCAGCGCCCCCGTGGCCAACGTGAAAGGAATGCCTGCCGCGGCAGCGGCTCTCGCCAGATCCACCTCGCCCTGATACCACATCAGCCCGGCGCTGCCCGTAGGCGCGATGCCAAACGGCAGGTTGATGCGCTGGCCGAA
>DATHKA010000195.1:0-3087 GCA_035489615.1 Chryseolinea sp. | reverse complement strand
GGAAGAATCTAAACTATTCAATTCTCTCCGATTTCATTAGGTTTGAGATATTGACCCATTTCACCCTATGGTAAATCTGAACGAAATATTTCCTTACGAATTCGATAAAAAATACAGCAAGCCGGTCGCCTATTTCTCCATGGAGTTCGCGGTAGACCAGCCCTTGAAAATATACAGCGGTGGCCTCGGATTCCTGGCCGGTTCTCACCTGCGCAGCGCTTTCGAATTGAAGCAAAATCTAATTGGCATCGGGATCCTTTGGAAAAAAGGGTACTACGACCAGGAGCGCAATCAGGACCAAACGCTCAAGGTGAGTTTCCGCGACAAGGACTACTCATTCCTGGTGGACACAAACATCGTTTACCCCATAACGATCCATGGAGCGAAGGTATTTGTGAAAGCCTATCTGTTAAAGCCGGGGGTATTCAATTCGGCGCCGTTGTTCCTGTTGTCAACGGATATCCCTGAGAACGATTACCTGGCACAAACCATCAGTCACCGCCTTTACGATCCAAATGAAACCACGCGTATAGCCCAGTCGATATTGTTAGGTATCGGCGGCGCCAAATTGCTTGATGTGCTGGGTCGTCAAACGGACATCTATCACATGAACGAAGGACACGCTTTGCCGATGTGCTTCTACCTGCTCGACAAGTACAAGCGCATCGACGAAGTTAAAAAGCGCGTCGTCTTTACCACCCATACACCGGAAAAGGCCGGCAATGAGGAACACAGCATTCCTTTGTTAAACAGCATGAGTTTCTTCAACGGCCTTACGGTGAAGCAGGTTGAAGAATACGTGGCGCCTGAGAATGGCGTGCTGAACTATACACTGACCGCCCTGAGGTTGTCGCGGGCTGCCAACGCAGTGTCGCAATTGCACGGCGACGTGTCACGCAAGATGTGGGGCGACTACAAAGACATTTGCGAAATCAAAGCCATCACGAATGCGCAGAATAAAACGTATTGGAAGGACGACGAGCTCGAGGCCGCATTGAAGAACGACGACAACGATGCGCTGATGAAGCGCAAGAAGGAACTGAAAAAGAAGTTGTTCCGCGTTGTTGCCAATCAAACCGGAAAACTCTTTGACGAGAATGTGTTGACCATCGTGTGGGCGCGCCGTTTCGCCGGTTATAAGCGCGCGAATCTGCTGCTGTACGATTTCACCAACTTCCTGCGCCTGGCCCTCAGCAAAGACTATCCTCTACAGGTAATCTGGGCAGGCAAACCGTATCCTGAAGACTACAATGCCATCAATATCTTCAACGAAATCTATTGGAAAACCAAAGAGCTTCCCAACTGTACCGTCGTAACCGGCTACGAACTTTGGCTGTCCGGCCATCTCAAGAAGGGCTCTGATGTCTGGTTAAACAATCCCAAGCTTTACCATGAGGCGTCGGGCACATCGGGAATGACCGCTGCGATGAACGGTTCGGTGAACCTTTCCATCCCCGATGGCTGGATTCCCGAATTTGCCAAGCATGGCAAGAACGCTTTCCTCATCAGCACAGCCGACGATTCCCTCAGTGTCGAGGCCAGAGACAAAATCGAGGCAAAGAACCTCATCAACACGCTGGAGAACGAAATCATCCCGCTGTATTACAAGAAGCCTGGTGACTGGCTGAATATTGTCAAGCAAGGTATGCATGACGTGGTGCCGATGTTCGATTCAAGCCGGATGGCCAACGAATATTACGAGAAGTTGTATTCGTAAAGGATAGACGTGAGAGGTCGATAGCAATATTCTCATTTGGGTGGTAACGGGTAGTCGGCCATATTTTAACCGACCGCCCATGAGGCCTTGTCCGCAGGGACCGGCCTCAATGATAATAGACCCTGATCATCAGCCTGCTCTTCGTGAAGTCGATCTCTTCGATCAAGATCTTCTTGATATCCAGGCCCGTCCTCTTTTTCAGGTCGGCGATCAGCAGGTGATGGTTCGCCGGCTGCATATTGTCCAGGCTGTTGTACTCGACCAATTTCGACTTTTCATTCTTGATTATCCGGTTGCCGTCGATTACGAAAACGACGGCAATGATCAGCAGATTGAGCGCGATGATCTCCACGTATGTCCCCTTCATGATGGAGTTGATAAGACCGATGGTCATGATGATGAAGAGGTAAGTCATGTCCTTCGTAGTGATCGTTTCGGTCCTGAATCGCAGCAGTGAGAAAGCGGCCAGTAATCCAAATGCGCTACCCATGGAACTGAACGCCTTCGTTTTCTCCAGCATGTACGCCAGCAGAAAGATGATGAAGTTCAACAGGAAGAAAGTGAAGTAGTAGTCTCGCTTCTCGTAGACATTGTAATAGACAACCCGAATCAGCAAGACCATCGATATCGTATTGATCAAAATGCGAATCAAAAAGTACTCGGTGAAAATCTGCAGGTTCTCCATTTACTAAATATAATACTGTTTTCGATTTTCCAGGCGGCCACGGTCACTTACCGCCGCGCTTTGGTCACCTTCTGAAAAATGGCGCGCCCGCTCACGTCACCCGGCCCGACCGGCCAGGAGAAGCTTTTACCGGCTACACTTTTACAAATATCCGGTGCCGGTATAACGCATAGAGAAACAGCCAAACGATAATCAGCGCACCGATGCTTTCGCATACCGGATGCCACGTCTGGGCTAGCGGTGCATAAAGTCCTCCAAAAAGCAACCGCGACGTGTATCCAAAATCAATAAACCGGTAAGTCAGGTAAATCGCCAGGCTATTCATTCCGATAACGCGGAAAAAGAAGGTCCACCGCTGGACCCGAAGAACGTCGATGACTCCATAGCACAGCGCCAGCGTCAAAAATGCCATGCCCCCTGTCAGCATGATAAACGAACTCGTCCACAAATGTTTGTTGATCGGGAAATGCAAATTCCAAAATAGACCCAGGGCGAGACAGCAACCTCCCATGGCCAGTAGCAGTATTAGTTTCCGAATCTCGGTGGTAGTTTTCCGCCGAAGCACATCGCCTGCCAGTGTTCCCATCAGCGTTAAACACAAGGCGGGAAATTGTGTGAGAATTCCATTTTCATCGTAAATTTTTTGAAGTAATCTGCCCGGCAGGAAATGGCGGTCGATCCAACC
>DATHKA010000194.1:0-16505 GCA_035489615.1 Chryseolinea sp. | reverse complement strand
CAGGTCAAAGGTATTTAACAGGAGGGACGTTATCTTGTTTAGTGAGGTCGCTGATCGATTGGTGAACTCGGTGCGGTAGGTGTTCCGCGAGAGTTGGGCGCGTAGGGCGATCTGGTGACCCCGGTCCGAAAGGAAATTTTTCAAGTGCTGCATCTCGAAGGTGGGATAGTCTTGAAGCATGAAGATGTTCAGCGGTGAATACGCATCGACGGTGACCGGTACCCGCTCTTCAATGCGCGTACCCATACTATCCACCAGGGTAAGTAAATAAGTCATTCGTCCTGACGCGCGGGGTGTGAAGCTGAACGAAAATGGTCCGGTGTTGCTTGATAATTGCGTTGAGTCCAATTTTCCGCCGGGACCGGAGAAGTAGAGCGTGGCGGGAATGTCCAATGAGCGATACGTCCCTGAGATCGTTGTCGTGTGATTTAGCTGAGGGTTTTGATAGGGCAACGAAATGCGCGTAATACCATCAGGCTCCGACGACGGAAAGTAGAGAAATCCACCCGGGATAGAATCGAGCGCGTAGTCGGGTAGTCCATCGCCAAGGATCGCTTCCATGCGGCCGACGTTTCTGTCAGTCGTTGCGCGCCTGCTAGGGGGGACGGCGGCGGCGTAAAAGAGTTCACGATACGAGGATAGCTTCTGTGAGTTGCGATAGCCTGCGTCACCTAAGTGATATAGCACGGCTTCGCTATGCGCACGCAGGAGACTGTCCACAACGGTATGGCTATTTGATGGCGTAAGCAGTATAGTCTGCGTATCAGGGGGTGTTGGAGTTGCAGGACGTAAAAAAATGACCCCTAGCGACAACATGGCGACCAGGCAGGCCAATATTCTGAATAATTTGTAGCGCAAGGTGCGCCGCCATTCAATGACGATACTCCAAATCAGCAGGCTAGTCAGGAGGACAAGGATTAGCCAAACAGGCAGTAAGGGATCGATGGTCATCGGGTCAGCTCTTTTGGCAGGGCGTCGTAGTTCTTAAGGAATCTATCTTCCAACGGATGGGCTGTACGTTTATGCCCTGTGGGATGGGAGGCATTCGTTGGCAGCACCTGATAGAAGGCCTCGCGGATAGTTGTCCATGCTATGTTCCGTTCCGGTTTTGGTATTTCGTTCTCCCGGTACGCGCGCAGCAGCGATAGTGCCCGCAAGTAGCGGCCAGGCTGACGCATCGCGGCCCCTGATAGTTCGGTTCCTGCCTGCTGTAACAATTCTTGCCCTATAGCGGTCACAGAGTCTGCTTCAGCGGTGCCTTCCAGCCAGCTCAGCGCCCGGCGAATTGCCGGATACTCGTCACGGTCAACGGAACGGGTAGTGGCAACACTGCTCCTGACTTCCGCCAAATCTCCACTCAGGCGTTTGTCTTCTTTGAGCGGCGGTGGATCAAACCCTGTGCGGTGAACATAGATCCGTGAGTCCTGGCTGATTTCCTTCAGCAACTTGAGCGCCTGGTATTGATAGGGTAGCGATTTCTCCGGCGTATAGAGGCGCAGGTGTAATTCGGCATCCCACATGATTGTTACCGCGGCCTTCAACTTCGCCCGAATGGATTGCGTAAAGAAGGTTGCTTCTTCTTCGCTGTCGTGGGCATGCAGGTAGGCCTTGGAAGGATCTTCATCTTTGGCATGCGCAGTCCCGTGACTGTGCTGCTCTCCAGGCTTCGCAGGCGCTTCAACGCGTGCCGCGTGTTCCTCGTCCGTATCGTGCTGGTGACCGTATTGTTTCACGATATCTGTCTCGCTGCTGACCGGCGCGTCTGCGCCTGCCGAAGGGCCGATGGAAGTCTCAAATTCTTCACCCAGGAATTCTCCATACCTGAGTCTAAGCACTTTTTCATCGTGTGCAAGGTCATTGCTCCGCGCGTTGAATTGCGCTCGCGTTATCCGGTTCTTTTCCTTCAACAACTTTTCCGAATCGATGATGATTTGTCGCTGGCTTCGGAAGTATTCGGGCATCAGGTCGACGCCGAGTCCGGGATCGACCGAGGTAGTTATCTCGGAGGTGTCTCTTAGGGCAATAAAGTACGTCTCCGTACGTGCGCGATTAGGCGAAGGTGTCTTGTTATCGAAAGCTTCGATGTAGTAGTAAAGTTCGTCGCCGGGATCAAGGCCCAGTTTTGCCAGGTCAATGTGCCTTGTCGCCGCCAGTTTTTTTCCTTCGATCCGTGCCGGCGCATCAAAGCGGAGGCGTTCTTCGCGGAACTTGATCCCTTCGCCGCTGCCCTTACTGACGGTGGCGATGAGGTAGGCCCTGGCAAGACCGTAGTCATCGGACAAAGAGGCATGTAAATCAACCGACCGTTTTCCCGCCGCTTCGAGCTGAATAAATTGTTCGAGGTTGTCGATTTTCAGGGTGGGTGGCACGTCTTTCAGAAGTTGGATGGGATAGAAATCCGAATGCTTTTGCTGGCCGTCAGTAGCTTGCCACATAAGTTGATAGAAGCCGGAATTTACGAGTTTCCGTTGGGCGGCGTATCGATCACCAGATGCGTGTAGCGCCAGCGTATCGTGGCCGTCGAAAACAATACAGGCGTTCTGAACTGGGGCTGAAAACAGGACCGACCACGATGCCTGGCTACCCTCGGGAGCAGCGATAGGGAAAGTGAGCGACACGTTGTCCTTGAGGTGCGTGTACGCGGGAGGTGATAACTGAATGCTGAGTTGCCGGACCGACCCCGGCAATACCGGCCCGATGGCCGGTGCCCTCTGCCGGACAGGCTCTTGTAGGCTTACCCTTCCTGATGCGCGGTCGAATGCGAATATCATCACGGAGGCTATCAGGGTCCCGGCAATCAGCGCAAGTACCGCTCGATACAACTGGTGGGGTAGGCGCAGCGTGCCACGAAGGTCCGCAAACTGCTTCGCAGCCCTCTGCTGTTGCAACTGTTCCAATACCGTTAACTCACCGGGTTCGCGGAGCAACAGGTCGCCACTCTCCTGGAGCTGGGGCAATTGACGATTCACGTACCGAGCCATGCTTTCCTCGTCGATTTGAAAGAGCCTCAACTGGAGCAGACGCACGATGCACACGCCGATAGCCACAACAGCGGAAATAACGATTGCCGGGACGGGACGCGTCAAGCGGTCAATCGCGGGAAAAATCACCAGCCCGGCAGCCACCGCGAACAGGAGTATTTCCACGAGCCGGGTAGTCTTATATCGCCTCAGCAATCGGGTTAATGCATGCCGCGTGTCCTGCCTGGTCATAACTGCTGTCGGTTTGCTATGAGTCGCTCCACGGCGAGAAGGGCCACAAGCGCGATGGCCAGCATGTCACCAGCGCTACGTTTGTCTTTCACCGAAGTGTTATTCGAGATCGCGGAGGCCTCCTGTGTCGAAAATATTTCGCCTTCCGGTAGCAGGCGACGATCGTGGCGTTCCGTCGCCCTGTTCAACTGCTGGGTAGCGTTGCCTAGCAGGAGCGTTGCGAGCTGCAGCGTAAACTGACTGCGAACGGCGGACGATGGTGTTAGAGTTTGAGTGATGATCCAGCAGCGCTCCAGGGCGGTCGTGACAGAACCGACCGCTGGCTTGGCACCCCGGTTGTCCTCCTTTGGTTCAACACCGCCGTCAGCGGCACGCACTAATAGCGGCCCTTCGCGCGTATTACTGGTGGTCGGCACGGCTGTCGCAACTAAATCGGGCGACTTTCTTATGACGTTCGCTATTCCGCGGGCCGGCGGTGCATCAGCTGACAGCCAGATGAGCCATTCACCTTCGACTATGCCGTCGGGTGGCACTTCTTTGACTTGAATAGGTACGATCCCGTTGCTGCCGATGGCCCGGATAGCGGCGCTGACGACACGACGTTCCTCATCGGCGATCTTCGTTCCGGAAAGGACAACACGTATTGGCGGCATATTGGTTGCCTCGGCGCCCGGTTGGTCTTCTGCCGGCATCGCCGCGCGCGCCTGAGAGGAGGGTAGCCGGAGCGTTTCAAAAGATGTACTGATTTCATCACTTCGCCCCAGGCGAAGCGCCACCGAATCACCTGCCTGAACAGCCAACAACACAAAGCGGGCGCTGTCGGGGCGCGCGGTAAGCCAGGTCAGGCGAGTGTTGCGTGCCGGGCGGGCACCCGCGAAACCCGCCAGGCGATCCTCGCTGATGACCACGCAACGGTCGAGCTGTATGTTCGAGAGCTGTTCCGCCAGTGCCCAGTAGTCGGGTGAGGAAGGGTCCTCGTTTTTTTCGGCCACGAGGGGGAAACCCTGCTGCAGTCTCCTTGCCTCATATCCTTGTTCTTCGAGACTGTCAATTACGGAGCGCCACAGGTCTTTTTTCCCGAGGTTGCCCTCAACCAATACCCACCGGGTTGTGCTTGCCTGGTTGGCTAAGTATAAGCCGGCCAGAAGCATGGCAACAAGGGCAACGATCAGACAGCGCAGGGCCAGCAGGAGATAGGCGTTAAGATGGATGCGAATGGCCTGGCGCGTGGTCGCGTGCTCCAGGTGGCGTAGACTGCCCACGCGGATGACCCGCATATCTTTCCGACTAAGCAAGTGAATGGCGACCGGAACCATGAGTCCCAGCAATCCCCAAAGCCATATCGGACTGGCAACTCCCATTCAGCGCGCCAATGATTTTCGAACCTTGAGAAAGTCGCGAAGGACCTGCTCAAATGACGCATTCATCTCCACGAGGTAGTAGTTGATTTGTTTCTCAAGCATCCACATGCGCGTCTGTCGTATCCATTCCTGCACGCGGGCCGTGTATTGCTTTTGCTGCAGTACCGTGTCTGCTTTTATCGAACGACCGGTCTCGAGGTCTTCGAATGTATAAGCGCCATTGTACGATAGTGCCAGCTCATCGCCACCCATGAGATGAAACACAATTACTTCATTACGCGGCGTCTTCAGTCGTGATACAAAATGGCGCAGTTCTTCCTGTTCGTCATAGAGATCGGAAAAGAAGATGATGAGCTCTTTGCCGTGATGATCGAAGAGTCTCTCCAGGTCGCCGGCATGATTCCACGTTCCTGCACTCTCCAATTCAACCAGCGCATACAGGAATCTCATGTATTGTTGCTGTTCAAACCGGGGTTGTAGCGTCGCGATGCCGTGCGCATTCACCATATAAAGTCCAAACGTGTCGCTCTGCTTTCGTGCGAGATAGGCAAGTGCAGAGGCGAGTACCTTGGCGTATTGCAGCTTGCTGAGTCCTTGTTCCGCGTAAGCCATGGATTGGCTGGCGTCCAGCATGAACTTTACCGTAATGTTGGTCTCAATCTCTGCCTGCTTAATGTAGTATCTTTCCGAGCGCGCATACATTTTCCAGTCGAGTTGCCGGAGATCGTCGCCGGGTTCGTAACTCCGGTACTGACTAAATTCCTGCCCTGCGCCGATCGACTGACTACGATTGCTTCCGCTCATGAATCCCTCCACAATAATGCGCGCCACGAGTTCGAGGCCATTCACCGTGTGTAGCACTTCAGGCTTGAGGAGATCGCTGAGTTGTGTCTTCACTTTATCTTGTTGCTTCTATCGGGCGTAATTTGTTCCAGTAATCTTTGGGTAACCATATCCGGTGTTATGCCTTCTGCTTCAGCCTTGAAGCCCATCAGGATGCGGTGCCTGAGTACGGGATACGCGACGTGGTGGAGATCGTCGATGGTGACGGCAAAGTTGCCGAGCAAAAGGGCGCGCGCTTTGGCCGTGAGGATCATGGCCTGTCCGGCGCGCGGTCCGGCACCCCAACGGCCCCATTCATTGACGTAAGCGACTTCGCTGTTTCCAGGACGGGTAGCCCTTACGATGCGACTGACAAGGTCAATCATTTCGGGGCTGATGTGCACCTCGCGGACGAGTTGTTGAGCCGAAATAATATCCTTTCCTTCGATGACCTTGTTGATCACCTGTTTCACTTTACCGGTCGTGCTCTGCAGGATAGCTCTTTCCTCTTCGGCCGTGGGATAGAGAATACGAATGTACAACAGGAAACGGTCCAGTTGTGCCTCGGGTAGGGGAAACGTTCCAGCCTGCTCGATGGGATTTTGCGTGGCCAGGATGAAAAACGGGCGCTCGAGTGGATAGGTTGTACCGGCGTATGTGACCTCGAATTCCTGCATGGCTTCGAGCAAGGCGGCCTGTGTTTTGGGAGAAGTACGATTAATCTCGTCAGCAAGAATGATATTCGAAAACACGGGTCCCTTGTTGAATTTGAAGAATCGCTTTCCGGTTGCGTGATCCTCTTCAAGGATCTCCGTGCCGATGATATCGGAAGGCATCAGGTCGGGCGTGAATTGAATTCGTCGGAACTTTAGGTCAATGGCATCGGAGAGCGTCCGGATCATCAGCGTTTTGGCAAGCCCCGGCACGCCTTCGAGCAGAGCGTGGCCTCCGGCCAGAAAAGTGATCAGCAATTGATCGATCGTCTCCTCCTGTCCGACAATCTTCTTTCGAATCTCATTCTTCAAAGCATTCAGCTTTGTAATGATTTCAGTGACCGCCTCTTCTGTCTTGTGAAGTGCTGACATACATTCTCGCTCGTTTAGGTTCGTTGAATTGACAATTAACAAGGGACAATTTACAATTATGGAGGGCCTTCCGGCCCGGTTGATTAAAACGGCCGAAGCGATTTTACTTTGTGTCCCTTACCCCAAGGCCCCGGTAGGGGCCACATAATTGTCAATTGTCAATTGTTAATTGGTATTTATCTCATCAGTGCATACATCACAATGTTCACACTGAATCGGGTATTATCAATTTTATAGAATCTCTTATTCCTGAAATCATAATCCCACTCACACCCGTAGTCCTTGTTGCTAAACAATACGCCAATGCGCCCGTGGAATTCAATCGCCTTCAGGTAATCGTGAACTATATCATCGCCCCATCCATTCAATTCCTGTGAAGTGGTGGGCGGGCCATCAAACTTGAAGAATGATGAATAGATGGGATGATTGTTCGGAATCTTTTTCAAAGCAGTTGGACCAAATATCCGTTCCATCTGCGCCTCAAATGACTTCGAAAAAAGCCCATCGATGTCGTGGTTGCAATCGTCGACGAAGACGAAGCCGCCGTTGCGCACATAACGTTCGAAGTTCTCGCGTTCCTGCCCCGTGAACTCTACGAGCTTGTGACCGCTCAGATAACAGAACGGAATCCGAAAGATCTCCGGGCTGCTCAAGGGTATGATGTTTTCCTGCGTGTCGACCGGAAGAGTTGTATACTCGATCAGGGAGTTGAGCACGTTAACCGGCATGCGTTGATCAACATCCCAGTCGCCCGACTCGTATTGAAGTCGTGTGAAGAAAAACTTACCCTGATCGCGCATAGTCTCAATACGCAAGTTAAAAGATCCCGTGCCCTGCACAGGGTAATTTATATTAACGGGAACCCTACACTGTGAAGCTGATCAGCATACGATTTCGGAAGAATTTACAATTGACAATTTACAATTAGGGAGGGCCTACCGGCCCGGTAAGCTATTTTACTTTGTGTCCCCCCAATGCCCCGGTAGGGGCCACATAATTGTAAATTGTCAATTGACAATTCTACACCGCATCCGACAAGCTCGTGAACGTAAAGTCGCGAATCTTCATCGAAGGGATCAGGTAGTTGTTGTTTGACTCTGTGCTTACCGTGCGCTCCACCTTACCCAGTTCCTCCAGATTGTTTAGCATGATCACCGGACTTTCGTTGAAGCGGAAGTTCTTTATCGGATACTTAATCTCGCCGTTTTCGATGAAGAACGTGCCGTCGCGCGTAAGTCCCGTGAGCAATAAAGTCTGGGGGTCAACGGGGCGGATATACCAAAGTTTGGTAACAAGAATACCTTTCTTCGTTCCCTTGATAAGCTCTTCCAGGGATTTTGTGCCTCCCTCCATGATGAATGCATCGGGCGCTGGAATCGCCTTTGCTTTTTTCTGTTCGGCCCAATATCTCGACCACGTGAAGTTCTTGATCACCCCTTTTTCAACCCACGATATTTTCTCCTGGGCACGACCATCGCCGGTCCATGGACTCGTGGGAAGGTCTGCGTTCTGTGGATCTGAAAAGATATTCACGCGTTCGTCCACGAGCTTTTCGCCGAGCCTGGTTTTTCCCCCGGGCTGACTTAGAAAACTTCGTCCTTCGTCGGCTTGACGGGCATCGAGGCCGAAGAAGATGTTCTCGAGCAACACGGCTGCAGCCGCGGGCTCCAGGATGACCGTGTACTTGCCGGGTTCGATCGCGCGTGCACTGGCCGACTGGGCGCCCTTTTGCGCCGCGACGCTGGTAGCGAGCTTCGTGTCCAGCTTGCGCACATCATTATAACCACGGATAGCGTAACCGGAGCCGGTGCCGTCCTGTGTGCGTGCGGTTACCGAGAAGTTCACGTTCGTAGACGTGTTGTAGGCAAACAACCCTTTCGAATTCATCATGGCAGCAAAGCCCGTGATGTCTTCGAGGTATCCGGCAGCGACCGTTTTGGAGTCTTTCGCGACCTGAATACTCTGTGCCACAGACGTAGCGCGTGCTGCCGGCGTAGTGGTTGCCGTTTCCGGAACGAAGGTCGTTGATGCAACGTATTGCTGTTGACCAAGGAACGACACGAACTCCGGATTCTCCGGGGCGAGGCGCGCAAGCTCTTCCGCGCGGCGCACGACCTTTTCGAGCGACGCATCGTCGTACTCATTGATGGTGGCTACACCCACTTTCTTGCCGAAAGCGGACGAGACTACGAGGCTGGTAGAGCTGACGCTGCCACTGGTCGACACCGCGTTGCGTGCATACCGTATGTTGCTGGTGTCGGTTCCGTTGAAGTTCACTTCGCATTCGTCAGCCTTGGAGTAACCCAGTACTTTTGTGAGCAAGGCATGACACTCTTTTTCTGATAATATCGGCATGGCTTCTTATCCTATTTTGCGTGCAGTGTTGATGACATTTACTCCATTGAAACGAGCCGTTGCCGACCCGTGTGATACCGCGCTGCTTTGAGGCGGTTGTCCTTTGCCATCGAAGAATGAGCCGCCGAGACGGTAGTCGCTCTGATCGGCAATCTCCGAGCACGAGTTCCAGAATTCCTGTGTATTGGACTGATAAGCAACGTCCTTTAGCATACCTGCGATCTTTCCGTCCTTGATCTCATAGTACAGCTGGCCACCAAACTGAAAGTTGTAACGTTGCTGGTCGATGGAGAATGAACCATCGCCGATAATATAGATTCCCTTTTTTACATTCTTGATGATATCGTCGATTGACTTCTTTTCTTTTCCTGCTTGTAGCGAAATGTTGGCCATGCGCTGGAACTGTACGCTGCTCCAGTTGTCGGCGTAGCAGCACCCCTGGGAAGCGGACAGTTTAAGGATGTGTGCCTGATCGCGTATAGCCTGGTAGTTAACCAGTATTCCATCCTTGATTACGTCCCACTGTCCACACTTCACACCTTCATCGTCGTAGCCCACGGCGCCCAGTGATCCCACCTGTGTCTTGTCCGCTGCAATGTTTACGAGCTTGCTGCCGTAATTGAATTTCTTAGACTCCCACTTGTCGAGAGTAAGGAAGCTGGTACCTGCGAAGTTTGCCTCGTATCCCAAAACGCGGTCGAGTTCTGTCGGGTGACCGGTAGATTCGTGAATGGTGAGCCAAAGGTGTGAAGGATCAAGTACCAGGTCGTATTTGCCTGGTTCAACGGATTTGGCGGTGATCTTTTCGGTCGCCTGTGCGGCACCCAGCTTTGCATCCTCCAGCATGTCGTACCGACCCTTGTACAAAGTAGTTACCCCTTTGATCTTGTCCTCGGGGCGAGCGTACAGGTATTCGTATCCCATACCCATTGGCGAACTGAGGGCGTTCCGCGTCTCGAACTTGCCCGTGACAGAATCGATCTTGGTGATAAAGAACGTGGGCCAGATGCGATGGACATCCTGATCTATATATGAGCCATCGGTAGAAGCGAAGTACTTTTGCTCATTCACCAGGAACAAAAATGAGTTGATGAAGTTCGCGCCGCCTTTCATCGCCGCGTCGTTTACACCGAGGAGCAGATCGACCTTTTCCTTGATGGGAACTTCGAAAGCATTCTTTTCGACAGGCGCTTTCCAGCTGACTTCGCCGAATCCTTTTTGCGGCGCGAGCTGTACAGGCTCTGTAAGGAGTTTGGAATTCTCCTTCGCGATGGCAACCGCTTGTTCAGCGGCCTTGGCGATGCTGTCCTTGTCCATTTTGTCCGTGGCGGCAAAGCCCCAGCCTCCATTCGCGACCACGCGTACACCAAGTCCGTAAGATTCAGTGTTCACGATGTTTTGAACCTTGTCTTCCCGCGTGATGATGAATTGATTCAGATAGCGTCCGATGCGTACATCGGCATAGAGGGCGCCTTTGCTGCGGGCTGCATTGAGGGCGACGTCGGCCAGCTGTTTTTTGAGGGCCACGTCCACGGGCTCGAGCGCCCGTTCGGGGGAAATCGCACGTCCCATGCCCGGGATACTCGCGAGCATGGCAGCGGAGGTGCCCATGCCGGCGAGGTGCATAAAATCTCGTCGTTTCAAGGTGATTTAGGTTTAGTGAGTTAGTAAACTACAATATCCAAAACTTTCGCGATAACGAAAATCTTGTAATGGGTCGCTCACTGCGTAACCATAATTACACGCTACTAATCGTGAAAAATCGGCACACCTTCTCCCGTATACTGGGGGAGATTATTGATTTATTTGTTGATCTGTTGATTGGTTGATTTAATACCACGCCAACGGCGTGTTGTAGTCAGCCAAAGGCTGGATTCAAATCAACCAATCAACAGATCAACAAATAAATCAATAACTACACCGCGTCGGAGAGGCTAGTGAACGTGAAATCCCTGATCCGCATGACCGGCAACAGAAAGCTTGCGCTACCGTTGGGGCCACCGCCCCCGACGTCGACGCGGGTTACTTTGCCCAGGGTTTCAAGGTTGTTCAGCATGATCACCGGGCTTTCGTTGAAGCGGAAATTCTTGATCGGGTGTTTGATCTTTCCGTTCTCAATGTAGAACGTGGCATCGCGCGTAAGGCCCGTGTATAACTGGGTCTGCGGGTCTACTGCGCGGATATACCAGAAGCGGGTAACGAGAATACCTTTCTTTGTGTCCTTAATGAGGTCCTCCTGCGAGACCGTGCCACCTTCCATGATCGCATTGCCCGGAAAGGGAACCGGCGCCACATTCTTTTGCGAGGCCCAGTAACGGTCGTAGAAGAGGTTTGACACCACGCCATTGCGGAAGATGTCCATCTTCTTGCGCGACTGCCCGTCCGCCGTCCAGGGTGCCGCAGGTACGTCGGCATTGAACGGGTCCGTATAAATGGTGACGCGCTCATCGAGGACCTTCTCGCCCAGCTTCGTACCGCCTCCTTTCTTTGACATGAAACTGCGGCCTTCATCGGCAGTTCTCGCATTCATGGCGAAGAGCATGTTTCGCAGGAGTTCGGCCGAAGCAGCAGGTTCCAGAATTACCGTGTACTTGCCTGGTTCGATAGCCTTAGCGTTGCGCGATTGCAGTGCCTTGTCGATGGCGATGGCAGACGCCTCTGCGGTACTGAGTTTGGTGACGTCGTTGAAACTGCGCGTTACCCAACCGGATCCCGTTCCATCGCTAGAACGCATCGTGACCGTGAAGTCGACGTTGGTAGCCTGGTTGTATGCGAATAGCCCTTTTGTATTCGCCATCGATGCAAATGAATGGGAATCCTCCAGGTAGCCGGCAGCCGTTACATCTTTCGCGACGGCAGGGTTGATGCTGTCGGCAGCTGCCTGCGCACGGTAGTCGGGCGTGATCTTGGCGGTGGCGTCTACGAACGTCCTGGACTCGCCATAGGCTTGTTGCGGAAGAGGCCCCACAAATTCGGGATTTTCCGGCGCTAGTTTGGCCAACTCTTCAGCGCGACGCACCACCTTTTCGAGCGAGGCATCGTCAAATTCATTGACGGTTGCCACGCCGGATTTGTTGCCGAAATTCGATTGCACGACCAGCGTTACATCGCTGTTTTCGCCCGCGGTAGAAACGCTGTTTCGCGCGTAGCGTATATTGCCTCCGTTGGTACCGTTCAGGTTAACCTCGCAGGCGTCGGCCTTCGAATAACTCAGCACTTTCGAAAGGATCTTCTTGGATTCCTCTGATGAAAATATTGCCATGGTCAGGAAATTTAAAGGTTGTTACAGTTTGTGGTTTAGATCGTTCTGCCGGTATTGATGACGTTCACACCATTGAACCGGGTTGTGGCAGAACCGTGCGAAACAGCGTTTGATTGGGACGGTTGTCCCTTGCCATCATTAAATGCGCCGTTGAGTCGGTAATCGCGATCGTCGCAGACTTGAGCACACGAATTCCAAAATTCCTGGGTGTTCGACTGATACGCCACATCCTTCAGCATGCCGGCGATCTTGCCATTCTTGATTTCGAAGAACAGCACGCCACCGAACTGGAAGTTGTAGCGCTGCTGATCAATCGAGAACGAACCGTCTTTGACGATATAAATACCCTTCTCCACGCCACTGATCATTTGATCCGGTGTTAATGGTTCCTTACCAGGTTGCAGTGAGACATTGGGCATGCGTTGAAACTGTACGTCACGCCAGCTTTGGGAGTAGCAGCAACCGTGCGAATCATTTTGCCCGAGCATGCCCACCTGGTCGCGTATACCCTGAAGGTTGACGAGTACGCCATCCTTCACGAGGTCCCATTGCTTGCACTTGATACCTTCGTCGTCGTAGCCCACAGCGCCCAGTGAACCGGGTTGCAGTTTGTCGGCAACGATGTTCACCGCTTTACTGCCGTATTTGAAAGTGCCGGACTTTACCCTATCGAGCGTGACAAAACTGGTTCCGGCGTAATTGGCCTCGTATCCCAATACGCGATCAAGCTCGGTCGGGTGACCGACTGATTCGTGAATGGTGAGCCACAAGTGTGACGGTTCCAGCACGAGGTCGTACTTACCAGGTTCCACCGACTTGGCGGCAATCATTTCCTTTGCCTGTTCGGCGGCGAGGGTAGCGTCTTCGATAATGTCATACGAGTTCTTATACAAGGTAATGCCGCCCGGCCCTTTGATCTTGTCTTCTGCACGTCCGTCGAGATACTCGTATCCCATTCCAACGGGAGCGCTGAACGCAGACCGCACCTTGAATGAACCAGCCGCCTTGTCGACCATGGTTACCTGAAAATTCGGCCACGTTCGGTGGATATCCTGGTCGATATACGACCCGTCACTGGAAGCAAAATACTTTTGTTCGTTTACAAGGAACATGATGCTGTTCACGAAGCTTGCACCTTTTTCCATAGCCTTCGCGTTGGCGGAAAGTAACAGGTCTGCCTTTTCTTTGATGGGAACTTCGAATCCGTTTTTCTTGATGGGTGTCTTCCACGACACCTCACCGTACGCCTGAGTGGGGGCGAGCTTGAGTGGCTCTTTTTGAAATTTGGAGTTTGCCTTGGCGATGGCGGCCGCCCTTTCGGTAGCCTTCTTGATGCCGTCGGGCGTCACGTCGTTGGTGGAAGCGAATCCCCAGGTGCCATTGGCAATCACACGGATGCCGACGCCATAAGACTCCGTGCTGCGAACGTTTTGAACCTTATTTTCGCGCGTCACGACAAATTGATTGAGGTACCGGCCGATGCGGACGTCGGCGTAGGTTGCCGACGCCGCGCGCGCCGCATTCAGCCCTACATCCGCGAGTTGCTTTTTGGTGGCCACATCCAGCCAGGGCGCCATCAGCGCCTCCGCCGGGACGGTGTTGGCAAGCGTGTTGAACGGAAGCATCATTGCTCCGGCACCAGCGCCCGCCAGCTGTAAAAAGTTTCTACGTTTCATTTTGGTTTAGGTTATTCAAAGTTTAGGTTTTCAGTTCGGGCATCAAAGCCTCCGGCGGGTGGACTAAATCGAGCGGCCGGTATTGATCACGTTAATGCCGTTAAAACGCGTGGTGGCGCTACCATGCGAAACGGCGCTCACTTGCGAGGGCTGTCCCTTTCCATCGAAGAACGATCCAAAGAGGCGGTAGTCACTTTCGTCGCAGAGGGCTGCGCAGCTGTTCCAGAACTCCTGTGTATTGGATTGATACGCCACATCGTTTAACATCCCCGTGATGGCGCCGTTTTTTATCTCGTAGAACACAGTTCCGCCGAACTGGAAATTATAACGCTGCTGATCGATCGAATAGGAGCCACGCCCTGCGATGAATATACCCTTCTCCACATCCTTGATCATCTGCTCGACAGAATAGGGAGTTTTGCCTGCTGTAAGCGAGACATTCGGCATGCGCTGAAATTGCACGTCGTTCCAGCTTTGCGCGTAGCAGCAGCCATGCGATTCGTTCTGCCCCAGGATGTGCACCTGGTCGCGTATAGCCTCGTAGTTAACCAGTACACCTTCTTTAATCAGGTCCCAACGTTTACATTGTACACCTTCGTCGTCGTATCCAACAGCGCCCAGCGAACCCGGCTGTATCTTGTCAGCAAAGATGTTCACCAGCTTGCTTCCATAGTTGAAATTGCCGCTCTCCCACTTGTCGAGTGTCGCGAAACTGGTGCCCGCATAATTGGCCTCGTATCCCAGCACACGATCCAGTTCCAACGGATGGCCTACTGATTCATGAATGGTCAGTCCAAGGTGATTGGGCTCCAGGACCAGGTCGTACTTGCCGGGCTCCACCGACTTGGCCGTCAGCATCTCTTTGGCCTGCTTTGCCGCAAGTGTGGAGTCCTCTATCATGTCGTAGCTGTTCTTGTAGAATACAATGCCTGCAGGACCGGGCAATTTGTCTTCTCGCCTCGGAATCATATACTCGTATCCTTTACCCATCGGAGCGCTCAAGGCCTGGCGCGACTTGAACGTACCGGCAGCCTTGTCGACCGCCGTGACGGTGAAGGTGGGCCATATACGGTGGATATCCTGATCTATGTAGGATCCTTCACTTGACGCAAAGTACTTCTGTTCATTAACCTGGAAGAGATTTGAATTCACGAAGCTGGCGCCGTTTTGCATAGCCGCTGCGTTAGATTTTAACAACAAGTCCGTCTTTTCCGATACGGGTACCTCGAATGCGTTCTTCTGAATCGGTGTTTTCCAGGTCACTTCGCCAAACCCCTTTTGCGGCGCGAGGTGGACCGGCTCCTTCTGGAACTTGGAATTGGCCTTGGCAATAGCCACAGCCTGCTGCGATGCCTTCCGGATGCCATCAGCCGTGACCGTATTCGTTGAGGCGAAACCCCAGGTGCCATTTACAATCACGCGAATACCTACGCCAAACGATTCCGTATTGACGATGTTTTGCACCTTGTTTTCTCGCGTCGTGATGAATTGATTGAGATACCGGCCAATGCGAACGTCTGTATAATTAGCACCCAGGGACCTGGCAGTGTTCAGAGCGACATCGGCGAGTTGCTTTTTTTGCGCGGCATCCAACGATGCTTCGAGTAGCGCCTCAGCGGGTATGGTGCGCGCGTGGGCGGGAAGGGTCAGAAACATGGAACTGACGCCCAACCCAGCGAGTTGAACGAATTCTCTTCTTTTCAAGGTTTGGTCTGTTTAGTTGAACAGTTTTAGGCCTTGAAAAATAGCCAAAGAATCAAAAAAGGATACTGAATTGAGTATCCTTTTTTGATTCTTTATATGAATGGTCTGACGGAAAAATGATGGCCTTATTTGGCCAGGTCACTGAAATCGAATGAGGTCTCCAGGAACTTGGTCGTGAATTTGCCCGAACGGAACGTGGGATTGTCCATGAGACTGATGTGGAACGGTATCGTGGTTTTGATGCCCTCAATAACGAATTCCTGCAACGCGCGCTTCATGCGCGTGATTACCTCCTCCCGTGATTGTCCAGTGCAAATGAGTTTGGCGATCATCGAATCGTAGTTTGGCGGAATCGTATAACCTGCATACACGTGGCTGTCGATGCGGACACCGTGTCCGCCAGGCATGTGAATGTTGGTGATTCTGCCGGGCGACGGACGGAACCCATTGGCAGGATCTTCTGCGTTGATGCGGCACTCCATGGCAAACATCTTCGGATAATAGTTTGTGCCCGAGATGGGAACCCCCGCGGCTACCTTGATTTGCTCCTTGATGAGGTCGTAGTCGGTTACTTCTTCGGTAATGGGATGCTCAACCTGAATGCGGGTGTTCATCTCCATAAAGTAAAACTTGCCGTGCTTGTCGACGAGGAATTCGATCGTTCCGGCACCTTCGTAGTTGATCGCCTTAGCACCTTTGATGGCGGCCTCGCCCATGCGCTCGCGAAGGTCCTGGTTTACTACGGGTGAGGGCGTTTCTTCTACCAGTTTTTGGTGCCTGCGCTGGATAGAACAGTCGCGTTCTGAAAGGTGGCAGACTTTGCCGTATTGGTCGCCTACGATCTGAATTTCAATGTGACGCGGTTCTTCAACAAATTTTTCCAGGTATAAACCATCGTTGCCGAATGCCGCACCAGCTTCGCGCTTGGCATCATCCCAGGCCTTTTTGAATTCCGACTCGTTGTTGATGATGCGCATTCCCTTTCCACCACCACCAGCTGTGGCTTTGACGATGACAGGATAGCCGAT
>DATHKA010000193.1:0-2403 GCA_035489615.1 Chryseolinea sp. | reverse complement strand
GCGCGAGGGGACCGTCGTCGATGCCGATGAACTCATGCAGGAAATGGTTGATGAGGCGGCCAAGCAAACCCGCGAGCTCGGGAAGATTGCGGCGTGGCCCGAAAGCGAAACCAAAGCCCTGTTCGAAATGATCGGTATGGGAGCGCTCAAGTTCTTCCTGCTGAAGGTCGATCCAAAGAAGCGGATGCTTTTCGATCCGAATGAATCCATCCAATTGCAGGGTTTCACAGGGCCGTTCATCCAATACACACACGCGCGGATACGGTCGATCATCCGCACCGCGGAAAAGCAGAGTATCGTGGCGACTGAGACAGATCTGGCTGCTGTACCCTCGCTGGAGCTCACCGAACGGGATACCCTTGGCGTGTTGTGCCAGTTCGAGAACCGGTTGCAGGAAGGCGCCCGCGAATACTCCCCTGCAGTTATTGCTAACTTCGCCTACGACCTCGCCAAGGAATACAACAAGTTCTATCAGAATGTTCCGATTTTCGATGAGAAAGACCCGGCGCGCCTGAGATTCCGGATCGCGCTGTCACAGGTCGTTGCCGACACTTTGCGCAAGGCAATGGCCATTCTGGGTATCGTTGTACCCGATAAGATGTAACGCATATGGTTACCGTTTACGGAATATTTCTCCTGCTGCCGGAACACTTGAGAACAGTTTGCACCTTAACTTTGTTAGGAGCATAACGCTATGGATCGTTGAACAAAGATATTCCAGGCGAGATGTGTCCACCGGACGTTTCCGCGACAGAAAACTGGCATATGTAGCGCCTGGTGATTATTTTGCTGGAACTATTCGACCGGTATTATGCCGATTTAAACAGACCTAACTTCTTACTTAAGAAAACCTTGTATGAAAACCCTTCTTTTCGCGATCATTTGTCTCATGGCACCAGCGGCTTCAGTGTACGAATTCAAGAAGACATCCATCGATGGTGATGTGATTGACTTCAGCAAATACAAAGGCAAAACCTTGCTCATTGTCAACACGGCATCTAAGTGCGGGTACACCCCCCAGTATGCAGAGCTTCAAAAGCTAAACGATCAGTATAGTTCGAAGGTGACTATCCTCGGATTTCCCGCAAATAACTTTGGCGGACAGGAACCTGGCTCGAATGCAGAGATTTCTGAATTTTGTCAAAAAAACTATGGCGTGACTTTCCAGATGTTTGAAAAAGTTTCGGTGAAGGGTGATGATCAGGATGCATTGTTCAAGTTTCTCAAGGACAAAACCGGAGAGGAGCCGAGCTGGAATTTTTGCAAATACCTGGTGAAGCCCGACGGTACGGTAAAATTCTTTGCTTCTAAGGTAAGCCCTATGGACAGTCAGATAGTCAATGAACTTAATTAAGCCCGTAGTACTGGTTGGTATTGTCATGGGATTGGCAGCATTTATATCGAACAAACTGAGGCCAGATGGCGGCCATGACTTGCCTGCCTCTCTGTACGACGTCAAGATGAAGGCGTTGGACGGAACGGACATCGACTTTTCTAAATACAAAGGCAAGCATCTCCTCATAGTGAACACGGCGTCGAAGTGTGGCTATACGCCGCAGTACGCTGATCTTGAAAAGCTTCATGAGACGTATGGCGATCGCGTTGTGGTGCTGGGCTTCCCGGCCAACAACTTCCTCTGGCAGGAGCCGGGTAGCAACGACGAAATTGCCACCTTTTGTGAGAAGAACTACGGTGTGAGTTTTCAGATGTTTGAAAAAATATCAGTCAAAGGAAGAGACCAGCACCCGCTTTATCAATGGTTGAAAAAGAAGACGGGACATTCGCCCTCCTGGAATTTTTGTAAGTACGTCGTGAGTCCCGATGGTGAGCGGGTTTCCTTCTTTTCGTCGAAGGTTACGCCCATGAGCAAAGAGATCCTCAAAACATTGGAAATTTAGTTATTGATGACGATCAAATCCTGGCTAGGCGCTTTCAGGCTTCGTACGCTTCCGCTTGCCTTGTCATGCATCGGCATGGGCGGATTTCTTGCGGCCAATGCAAATGCATTCAGGTGGGACATCTTTCTGCTTTGCGTGACGACGACCATTTTTCTGCAGATTCTATCGAATCTGGCAAATGACTACGGAGACACGGTGAACGGCGCCGATAGCGACAAACGCACAGGACCTTCGCGCGCCGTGCAGAGCGGTGCCATTTCGCTCACGCAAATGAAGACGGCCGTGAGCATTTTCGTTTTACTGTGCCTCACCAGCGGTATCACACTACTATTCGTTTCATTTGGACTCAACTGGAACGCCATTCTGTTTTTCTTTTGTCTTGGCGTGCTTAGTATCCTGGCCGCAATCGCCTACACGGTAGGTAAACGTCCGTATGGCTACGCGGGCCTCGGCGATGTTTCTGTGCTAATCTTTTTCGGACTAGTCGGCGTACTGGGATCCTACT
>DATHKA010000192.1:0-2699 GCA_035489615.1 Chryseolinea sp. | reverse complement strand
CCTATCGATTATATGCACTGGCGTTGGCAGACGAAGCCGAACTCGGGGCCATGAACAGGCTGCGTGAGAGTGCCGAGTCTCTGCCGGTCGCGTCACGGTGGATGCTTGCGGCCGCGTATGCCAAAGCCGGGCAACCTGAATCGGCGAAAAAGCTCGTTGAAACGGCCAGCACAACCGTAAAGCCCTACCAGGAGATGGCCTACAGTTATGGATCAGACCTTCGCGACAAAGCAATAATCCTGGAAACGTTGCTTCTGCTGAATGAACGATCGAAGGGTTTGCAGGCGTTGAAGGAGATATCAGAAGCGCTTGGCAATCCGAATCATTGGATGAGCACCCAATCCGTTGCCTGGTGTCTTAAGTCGGCTGCCGCTTTCGCTGCGGGGGAAAAGAAGGGAACGCTAAACTTCGAATACCAATACAATGGTAAGACGGCGCAGGCGCAGACAGACCTGCCCATCGCTCAGGTACCGTTGACGGTCGATGGCGTGAAAGCGCATCAGCTCGTGCTTCGTAGCAAGAGCGCCGGAACACTTTTCGTAAATGTTGTAACGCAGGGCGTACCCGCACGAGGTGCAGAGGACGAAGCGGAAAATAACCTGCACCTCACCGTGAGCTACGCCGATGTCGATGGCAACCCCATTGATCCCTCGCAACTTCAGCAAGGTCAGGAATTTGTGGCAACGATGTCGGTAATGAACCCGGGACAACGGGGAGGCTACAAGAACCTGGCGTTGACAGCGATCTTCCCGAGTGGTTGGGAAATCGGCAATCTGAGACTCGACGATGTATCCGAAGGACACGCCGTCGACAAGCCCGACTACCAGGATATCCGTGACGATCGGGTGCTTACATTCTTTGATCTGTCTGCGGGTCAGCGGAAGACATTCCAGATGCATCTTACCGCTTCCTATGCGGGCTCGTATTACCTGCCGGCTGTTAGCTGCGAGGCGATGTACGACCGCGGCGTATTTGCCCGCAAGAAAGGATTTGTCGTACAAGTTATGAAGCGCGTAACCCAATAGTTGTGAATGCGGGACGATGGATCGTATTGTGTCTGGCGCTCGGTATTCTGTATTTTTTGTCCCTGCCACGGGTCTTGTTTACCGATCCCTACTCCACCGTTCTTCAGGATCGGCAAGGAGAAATGCTAAGCGCCAGCATTGCGGACGATGGCCAGTGGCGATTTCCCGAGGGACGAACTGTTTCGGACAAGTTTGCAAAGTCACTGATCGGGTATGAAGACAAACGTTTCTATAACCACGTTGGCGTAGATCCGCTCGCGCTCCTCCGGGCCATCAGGCAGGACGTTGCAGCGCGGGCCATCGTCAGTGGCGGCAGCACAATTTCGATGCAGGTCATCCGGTTATCGCGAAAGGGCAAGGCACGCACGGTGTGGGAAAAAGTAATAGAAATTATTCTAGCCACGCGTCTGGAATTCCGCTATAGCAAGGAGGAGATTTTGTCTCTGTATGCCAGTCATGCGCCATTTGGAGGTAACGTGGTGGGTTTGGATGCAGCTTGCTGGCGTTATTTTGGAAGGCCGTCCACCCAATTGTCGTGGGGAGAAGCGGCGATGTTGGCCGTGTTGCCCAATGCGCCGTCGATGATGCACCCGGGCAAGAACAGGGACCAATTGAAGAAAAAGCGGGATCGGTTATTGACGCGCATGCAACAGGCCGGTTTGATTGATGAAGAAACGAGGAGGTTGTCAAGCGCGGAAGCCATGCCGGAAGCGCCCCAGCCGCTGCCACGATTGGCCCATCACCTGTTAGCACGTGCGGAGAACGAGGGGTATAGAGGTACCGTTGTAAGCGCTACGATCCGACGAGATCTGCAAACACAGGTCGAGTCAGTTGTAAAAGATCATCACGTGCGCCTGCGCAGCAACGAGATTCACAATATCGCCGCGTTGGTTCTCGATGTTGAGTCAGGCGAGGCGTTGGGGTATGTAGGGAACATTCCAGGAGGCACGGGAACTCATGAGTCGGAAGTGGACGTGATCACGGCGCCACGCAGCACGGGGAGCATCCTGAAACCATTCCTCTACGCCGCCATGCTCGATGAAGGACAGCTGCTTCCCCAGGCCTTGCTTCCGGATGTACCCACCATGATCAATGGCTTTGTGCCGCGCAACTTTACCAGGCAATACGATGGCGCCGTGCACGCTGACGAGGCGCTGGTACGATCACTCAACGTACCGGCCGTTCACCTGTTACGCATGTATCGCTACGAGAAGTTTTACAACCTGTTGCGTGATATGGGCATGCGTTCACTCACGCGACCTGCCGATCATTACGGCCTGGCACTCATCCTCGGTGGTGCGGAAGGAACGCTGTGGGACGTGGCCGGAATGTACGCTTCGATGGCTCGCACCTTGAACCACGTCGATGACTACTCAGGAAGCGACCGCTATGACCGGCGCGACTTTCACGCGGCAGTTTACCGGACAACAGGACGGCAGGATACGACCTTACGTGCACGCGAGTCATCGTCCTGGCTGAGCGCCGCTTCGATATACCAGACCTTCGACGCGCTGACCGAGCTGAGTCGTCCTGGCGAAGAATCGGGCTGGCGTAATTTCAGCAGCTCGCGTAAGATAGCCTGGAAGACGGGCACGAGCTTTGGCTTCCGCGACGGCTGGGCTATTGGCGTGACGCCAACACATGTCGTCGCTGTGTGGGTGGGTAATGCAGATG
>DATHKA010000191.1:0-26068 GCA_035489615.1 Chryseolinea sp. | reverse complement strand
TCTGAAGCGAAAAATATATGACATGGTTGGTTTCTAGGTAGCGTGTCAGTGTTCGACTAATCTAATCGTTTTGTTATATTTGAGTAATTGAAATGTTTGATTTGTCAGAGTTGTATAACTGTGATTGATCTGTGAGGGGTAGATTCAACGGTCTACCCCTTTTTTAATCCCCAAGACCCGATGGAAAAACTGTTTAAATTCTTTGAAAGCAAAGCCGGATTTTTAACGGCAATAGGCCTGATTCTTGGCATATTCATTTTTGGTGGTGCTATCATGTACTTCGGCTTTTATAGATCATGCCCAAGTGATGCCGGAACTTTTGGTGATATGTTTGGCGTAATCACGTCGCTTTTCAGCGCACTCACTGTGATTCTTGTGTTCTATGCTGCTCGATTACAAAAGAAGGAATTGAATGATACGCGAGATGAGATGAAAACTCAAACCGGTATTTCATTAGCCTTAAGTCAAGCATCCAAAAAACAAAGTGAAGCAGCAATCGAGCAAAGTAAAGCCTCTATCAAACAGAATAAGAATCTAGTTCTGCAACGATTTGAAAATACCTTCTTCAACTTGATCACAATTCATAATCAGAATGTGGAGAATCTAAAACATGCAATTGGAAGTCCTCTTTTTCCTTCTCTATATACAAACATGCAAAGAAAGTTCCAGATGGAATTTACTGGAATTCCGAACTTCTTTACCGAGGACTATGGAGATTTCATACGATGGTACAACACAGAGCCTCAAGGTGGAGAGAATCTTACTCTACATTATTTCAAACACATTACGAATATCTTGACATTTATAAAGGATGCCACTCTAAGTGAAAAAAGAAGAAGTTTCTATTTGAATACATTTCTGGCCTTGCTTTCATCCCACGAGTTGACGCTTTTATACTTTCATGTTGCATTTTACAATAAACTCAACGATCGGAGCAAAGAAGTCAGTGAACTCAGGCTCTTCTGTTTGAGGTATAAAGTTTTCGATGACGTGGAGAATCTACCTAACGACACGTACAAGAATATTGTCAAAGCATGGAGCAATTGACCTTAGAAAACTGTTACTCCGAAGATGGTGCCAGAGAAGTTGTTTGACATATAACATGCAGTACCTGACGTAACAGTTACAACAAGTCGATAGTAGTTGCTTCCTGCTGACGCTCCCGTGTCCAAATAATCAATAATTGCAGTTGTCCAACTGTCGCCGTCTAACTTATAGGTTCTCGATGAAATAGTTGTGAATGGCCCACTGACTGAGGATGCTCTTTGGAGATCGAGTCTTACCACATCCGACCCACCGCTATCTCTTGCAAGTTGGCATTGCATACGAACCATTGGACGAATCCTGCCAGTGTTGGCTGAGAGAGTAAATAATTTGTTGCTATAGGTCTTTGTTGACAATGCGGTGATCGTTGAGAAGTCTACGGAACCGTCTGAACTTGAACCATTACCAGAAAATAAACCAGTTACAGAGGAATCCAATTTTTGTGTAGGAAACGGAACCATTTGCCAATTTATTATTATCAACATTTCCATCTGCGATTTTGCTATTGGTTACTGCTCCATCGGAAATCTTAATCGCAGTTACGCCACCGGTGTTCAACGATATGAATCTATCACCATTACTCAGGTCTCCACCACCAACCAGACCATCATTGCCGAACACGCCTGTTGACTTGTTTGCTTTACCTGTCAATGAAGAGTTGATATTGTTGATCTCAGAATTTACGTTCAGACCGTTGCTGATAACGTCAGAAGTAAAATTCTTCTGTCCATTCACTGTCTGGTTACCAGACAGCCGCATGAATTGAGATGCAAGTATGTCGCTGTAATTGCGTCCACCGGATGCAGACATAACAATATATTCACCTGCTCCCGGAACACTACCCACCAACTCTGCCTTCTGTAATGTTCTCTTGAATGCTGAACCACCCTGTTCAAGTGGGAAACTATCCATGTCAACGTCTGCTGCTTGTACCATGTATTGAGGGAAGGAAACTATTCCAGACTGTGAACTGAACTGCATCACAAGGCCGTTAATAATGATCAAACCATCACCAACAGTATAATTTCCGGCTGTCCCGGTCACAATGCACCCTTGAAGAATAAATGCCCCTTGCCCAACATATTGTAATTGTATTGCCTTCAACATTTCTGATTGAAGAACTTCTAAATCCGTTTGGTGAATCTCTCGACCTCCGATCTGATCATAATTGCCTAATAACATATTCTTACTAAAACCATTTAACTAAATATTATTTCAAACTGCTTGCCTGCCAACTTGTACTTGTTGACGTCCGCTTTCATTCTAACCTCTTGTGAGGTCAATGATACGGGTGCTTTAACAACGAAGTCAATTCCATCTGGCAACCCTGTACTATTCTCTCCTTCGATGTAAAGAAAACTTTGTGTTGCGCCTGTCTCCGGTTCGGTATATAGGTAGACTGGTGCTTGTCCCTCGCCCTCAACATACCAGTAAGCAGAGTTGTTTTGCTCATGTTGTATAATGATCCTTCTTAAACTTGGATCATATCTATCATTGAGCATCTTCTCCATGTAGATGGTCTGGCCATTGTAAGACAGTTCTACCAAAGCCTGATCTTTAAATGCATTGAATCTATCTTGTGAATAGTTAATGCCAGACAACAACGTCTCATACCAATTGAGATTGGTCGGGTTTCTCCACCTTGGAGGTGTTAACCTCTTAACAAGTTTCGAAAGGTTGTATCTGTATATCTGCTGCATGGTTATACCCCTGTGTAACTAATCAGTTCGTCGAATGAATAAGGTGAATCCGCTTCATTAATGTACCCCGCTGGCAGTTCAATGATCCTACCAACTGGCACAATGTCAAAACCAGTTTTGATACAAAGGTTGTCAACAGACACATCGTTCACGCCTGTTACATTTTGAATTGTGTCGATCACATCATTGAGTCTCACTTTGCCATCGAATGGCAAAGACTTCATGTACGTTCTTAAAGCCAGTTCGACCGCATCTTTCACAACGGATGGGTCGTAGATTGAATCATAATAAACGGTTGTTCCTGACATAATCAATTGATCCGAGGCAAGAGAAACTATGTTGATCTTAGTCCCTGCTAATTTGATCTTGGTTATATACTTCGTGAATTGTGTCTTCTCTTGCGCTGTCAGTGCTTCCAAATCACCCGAAGAAACATTCTCCTTCGCTACCTTGATGAAAAGCGTTGATCCAGAATTCTCTGTTACCGATACTGCTTTAATGATCTGGCTTGTCGGATCATTCACAGGATAACTAAACCGTGTGCCTTGAAGTGTAAGGTCATAACCTAACTGAAATTCGAGAGCCCGGTTATAATACCATTCGGGAGTTCCTATGAAATTGTTCCTGATCAACTCCGTTACTTCAGACTCGAACCTATCTTGGATAATCTCCAAGTTCTGTTGTGCATTGCTTGCAACGAAAACCCAGTTGCGCCAAATGGCCGCCTTTGAGGTTGAATTCAGTGAGTTCAATTCCGCTCTGGAATTCTTATCGCTAAATATGCTTTGTGCTATTTCTGTAAACGTTCTTGCCATGCTGATACTAAATACTATAGAACTGGACTAATTTCATATTCAATGCGCTTGCGTACCAACGCTTTAGAACTTTGGTGCTATGATTTGGGTTGAACTTTATTCCTTTGCGTCTAGCATAGCCACCTAAATATTTATTAATAACCCTAATGCCACATAGTCGAGTTGAAATCTTCATTATCTGCATCCTTCGTCTAATTCTGCTAATACTAATCTTAGTTCGTATTAATAGGCACAGAGATAAGTACGCCTTCGAAAAATCTACTTTTCTTCGGACAGATTTATAAGGACAGACAGAATGGAAACACAACCTTTGTCATAGGCGAACTCTCTCCTTTTCTTCAACAATTGCGCTAACGCTTCGTTATATCTTTCTTCATCGAACTCATCGTTTTCATCTGAGACAATAACTGCTTTAGGTACAATAACACCTTCATCATTAACTGAGTATTCATCAATCGATTCAAATACGTATCTCTCCTTTTTCTTTTTCTCTTGTCTCGATAGACTTAGTTTGTCCAGATAATAGTATTTGATACAAGCCTGAAAGTAACTATAGGACTTTCCTTCATCGGGATTGTACTTAACCATCCCACGTTCGAAAACATGAGTGATTACATCCAGCACTAAATCAGTATTGTAATATTTACCGAAGTATCGTTTGAGAATGGCATCAGCCATTGCATGTAATTGAGGATAGATATATCTTCCAAAGATGATGCTTCGTTTAATATGATCTGATTCATTCTTAAACGCTCGTATTGCATTGTCCTGTTCTTCGCCCCAATACTGCCCCCTCGCTGTAACCAGTTTTCTCTTTCTTCCCAACTTCACTTCGTGATTTACTCCAAGATGTTATTTATACAAAAGATGATACCAGCCATTTGTTTATTGATGAAATGAACATTACTTCAAAGGCACCATAGTTTGAGTTGATGACTGCGAAACTATCCCCCTCAATCAACTTGCCGTTCCCGTTTACTGTCACGTTATGGGCGAGACCATTTCCCGAATCCTTAAACCTTACAGCCTGTTTGTTCAAAGGGCTAGCCGGTAGGTCGATATTGAGTGCATTGCTGCCAGTGTTACAGATAACAAGAAAGTTTCCCGTATTGCTTATTGAGGTGTTCCCCGATACAATCAGGATCGTTGTTTCACCTGAGTAGGTGTTGGTGATCGTCTTATATGTCCCGTCTCCTGCTAGGTAGGCATTGCCTCCAAGATCATTACGAACGATTCCGATCTTTGCTTTCTCGGCAGCCGTTACAAACTTATGAGCGGTGATCGTATCTGAAATATCATCGGCATTCAGCGTAATAGTATTGCCTGTCTTGCCATTGACCGTAATGGTCTTCAGCGCAAGGACATCAGATACTTTCCTTTTGTAAGTATAAACATCCGCAGTTGGCTCACTATTGTAGAGGGCTAGGTAGTCGTTAAGGTCTAACTGACTGCTATCTTCTAAATCTATAATTCTTTTTGTACTCACTCTGTTCGCATGTTCATCCGTTTATATTATGTTCTACTTTACGATACCTATACAACTATCAAGTTACCATGATCGTCCGTGACGAAATTTCCGAAATCATCAACTAGATAAGTATTGTTGTCCTGCGTAGATATGGTTAGGTTACTAAGTGTCACCTCTGTACCATCCGCGTCTATTACCGTCACGGAGTATGTGCCACCGGGAACAGCAACAAGGTTCTGACTGTTTGAAATAACCTGATCTGTATCCTGATTCTTCCATACGAATTGGAATGGTGCTTTACCTCCCATGATGTCAATTAAAATGAATCCATCACCCCCCACATTCTCGTTGCCAATCTGTTTTAGAATAATTTGAAGAGCACCTATAATTCCAGTATCCTCGTAATCTGAATTATTGATAGTTGCCGGATAACGATTGAAATATTCTGTGATGGTGTTTGCACTCAGCGCGAGCCCATCCCTTATCAAGAGAACCTGACCTCCCTCTATATCAGTATCTAAGCCATCGGTGAAAGCATTATCGTCTACTAGTTCCCACACTCTGCTAATTGACCCGTACAGGTTTACTGAAACGTCATAAATTGATTGACCATATTGTACTTCGTACTCCCTCATTATCCTTCTTCGTTTCTGCTGGTCTTCAATGTTATGTTGAATTGATCATTGTCAGTTTGCTGCTTTACGGCGACGCTAACCACATTGATGTTATCCTTTTGAAATTCCTTTCTTATAAGCCTTTCAAGTTCGGGTTTGCTTACTGGTGAATTCTGAAAGTTTGTAATACCTACGCCTAAGTCTGGGAATTCTAAAAAATTACCTTTGTTCGCGTATAGTATCTCAGTCTCATCCTGCAAATCCGTATCGTCAACAAAGAAGTCACCCTGTCGTGTGACGAATTGATGGGTTACAATATTTAGTTTTATTCCTTTCATGCTTAACTAATAGCATTGTCGACAACAGCCGGAACGCTTTGCGTCTGTGTGGCTGCTGATCCTGTGGTAATTATTGCTCCGCTCGGTATTGTAACTGTTGCTGATTGAATGGTTTCAATTATCCATTCAGCCATTGCCTGAGCGTATTGTTCCTTTACATTTCCATCCGGTGAGGAATGGTCAAAGACCAACGCTTCTAACTTTTCCTTGAATGAGTTCTTAATTGATGTTTCGTCTAGTGCCATATTTATTGAAGGGTGCCAAGTATTTTGTCCAAGGCGTTATTAAGGTCTGTTATGTTTATAGGAGTTGAAGATTGACCGTGCACCGTCATCACGGTTAGATTTGCCAAGGCAGTCTTTAGGTCTTCCATGCCGTCTTTCAGGTCATTCGCACCCACGGTTAATTTTAGACCGGTCCCATCCAGTTTAAAATCTGTATTATCAAATAACATGGAGATAGAATCAATCTCGCTGAACATAAGAACATGGGGTTGTTCGTTGGCTGTCTGACCAACGATAACAAAACTTCCTATGGTAGGGATTGGAATTATGCCAGACGTAGGACTCTCCACAGCCGACAACCTGACTTCTAAAATCTCTGGCTGATCGTCCAAGGGCTGAACCGTACATGTCTTGGATGACATATCAACATCGGTTACACTGCCAAGTATTGACTCAAATATGTCTTGTTTGGCAAGTTTTTGAATTGCATTCCTGATTTCCATCGAAGATAAATACTTTCCTAGACCCGTTCCGCTAACTCGATAGCCTGTCTAAATCCCGAAGTTCCAAAGGTGGTTTGTACTGCCTTGACTATATATCGGCCTGAACGTTCTTTGAAGAAATTGTCCGTTAGATTTACGATGTCGCCATGCTGGACATTGGGTTGTCCAAAAGTCGTGAATGATCCTGCATAGCCATCAAATTTGAAATCAGTCAGGGCTTTGTTTGCCCTCTCTTCAAGTGTGGCTTTGTCAACATTGTAGAAGTGTATGGTTCGCTCAGTGCCTTCAAGATCGCCTTTGACTACTTCAATTTTGCTATTGTCTGGGAGAATAGAAGTCGCCTTAACCGAGAACTTGACATCCTCTGACTTCACGAACTCCAACGAGTTGTCAATGACATGCTTTTGGAAATGGAAATTGTGTTCTTTTTGTAATTCTGGAAAATAATTCAAACCCATGTAAAGAGTGCTATCCCTGAACCAACCATTTATTGAAAACTTATCTGAAAGATATTTAAGAATCTGTGAGGCAGTCACCTTGGTAAATCTTGCCTTTCCGAGCGTGATCTCACCGGGTAATTTGTATTGGATACCTGAAGGAAGAATATCTTTCAACAGTTGATCCAATGAAAGTTTAGGATACGAAAGATTGAATGGTTTCGTCTCCTTCAGTAGGTATGCTGAGTCTTCACAAAAAATCTTTGTTGGAATTCCTGACTCTATACGCGTCACAAAGCCAGTGAACACAATTTGTTTGTTGTCATATCCGTAACCAAGTTTGACAACTACTTTGTCTCCCTTATTGAACAAAGCATCCTTATCAACAAACACACTCTTTCCTTTGAACGATAATTTTCGTGGAATCGTAATCGTGCAAGTGTCCGTCAACGTTTCGTATGAAGAATTAATTTCGACTTGTCCAATCTGCTTGAAAATGTAACTACCAATATGAACTTCAGAACTTAGAACTAACATTGCATGAAATATTTAACCGATGTTATTTTCTTCTGAAATCTCAAGATCGTATGGCTGATCGCTTACGCATGACAACGAGAATTGGACAAGCCCACGTTTTCCTTGAACCTCTGAGATTGAATAAGAGTTAACCACAATATTGTATATACCGAAGTCATTTAAGAACGATGACACCTCAAGTGAGGTCTTTGCATTGGTGAGTCTTATCAAAACGTTCTTTTCTTCAACAGGCGCGACATTGATGAGATTCGAAATCAAAAGGCCGGAAATCTGAACTCGGTAGTCTCTATTGGAAATCAACTCTTTAATTGTGCCATCTCTTCCCTGCACTTCAGTTTCGACAATGTTCTTATCTCCTGAGACTTCAAATAGAGCACTATCAACACGCAAGCCAGAATATTTTATTATCTGTCCTGTTACTGGGTCTTGATATTGTCCGTTCTTCAATTGTAAGTTTGAATAGATTGGAGTGCCTAAGTATGATGTGGCAATTGCTTGATCCGGCTCATAGGTAGACGGCTGTATCTTGTTTACTCTTGTGTAGACAACATCGATTACGTTATCTTTAATAATGTTTAAAGCCATTAGTTATAACTTTGTTCGAAATCTCTAACTGCATCGGTCAGGGCTTCTGCCACTGCTTGCTTCAAATCTTGTTGAAGATTGGCACCAGATATTGAAAGAGAATTAATAAGATTATTTATGTTAACCACAACAGATTTGCCTTCGCCTTTTCCACCAACGACATCAATTGCACCACCTTCGGTTTTTGTCTTACCCGCTGTTACAGCATTGGGAGCCATCAAAGGAGAACCTTTGCCTAGCATTGGTGATAGTCCGGCATCTGGTTGTAATGATACTAATTGACCGGCTGTACCTTTCGCCTGTCTTGCTGCAAGGGAATCGCCAAATGTTTTTCCGGCATCCCCAAGCAAAGAAGAGATTCCATTTTTTATTCCTGAATATCCAGACTTTACTTTATCCCAATTCAGGGTAAATATTCCTTCAAGTAATGTTCCAACCGGAGTAAACACCTTCATGATGTTGCCAGCCATGTTTTGCAGTGTATCCCAGAATGATTGCACGTACTGAATGCCAGTCTTGATACCATTCAATAGCCACAACCAAACATTAAGAAATGCCTTGATCCCTAGAGTTAAATTGTTGATGTTCCAAGCGAGAAACTTGAAGAAACCGCCAAGTAAATCAAAGTCGGAATTTGCAAGACCGACAGTTACCAGCAATTCTTTGATAGCATTCCAAACATCTCCGAGCAAATGCCATACTTCACCGATTGGTTTTGTTAAATCTGTCCACGCATCACTTAATCTATTCAAGAATGTCGTTCCCATTTGAACGAAACCTCTAAATAGTCCTTCGCCTTGACCGAACATCTTCAATTGCAATGACTCCCATGCGCCGCCGAACTGTTCAACATCACCCGATAAGTTATCCAATTGGGTCTTGGCAATTCTTGCCGCTGTGCCTTGAGAATTCTTAATCTCACCTGTTAATGTTCGCAGACCTTCCGCGCCTGTCTTCATAAGAATATTCCATTCTCCGAAGGCATCAGCACCCATCAACGTGCTAATTGCACTGGCTTTCTGTTCGTCAGTGAATCCCTTCATTCTGTCCTCAAGCAAGGCAACAGAGTTGTTTATCCCAATGAACTTGCCCTCTGAATCGAAGAACTGAACATTCAGTTGCTTCATGACCATCGCCATCTTATCTGTAGGAGCGGACAATCTTTGAATCGAAGTCGACAACGCTCTTGTTGCTAGAGAACCTTTTAATCCGTTGTCAGCAAGAACACCGATAGAGGCAAGTGTTTCATTTAATGGCACTCGCATGCTGGCCGCTGCTGGCCCGATATACTTCAATGCCTCGCCAATATCATTTAGCCCCGTGGAAGATTTTACCGAAGTGAAGGCCAATTGATCAACGATACTGCTCATGTCGCCTGCCTTCAAGCCAAACTGTTGCATTGTTGATAAACCGATCTCAACGCTTTCTGCAAGTCCCAATTGAGATGATGCAGCCAAGTCAAGATAACCGGGCATCGCTTGAATGATCTGATTGACACCTTGGCCCGCTTGGCCAGCAACGACCATCGCGTCCGCAACTTCACTACTGGAAAAAGAGGTGCTTGCCCCAAGACTAATAGCAGCGTCATTAAGTCTTTTGAATTCTTCAGTGTTTGCGTTGGTCAGTGCCTTTACATTGGACATAACCTTTGTAAAGCCTGCCCCTGTCGAGATCACCGACTTTAGACCAGCACCAAGTAAACCAATGCCAGCGGTGACACCACCTAACGGCAATAGCATGGAAGTCAATCCACCTCCTACGCCACTTAATGATCCTAATAGACCACCAGAGGTCTTGCCAAGACTGGCCTTCGCTCCTTCAAGTTTTCCTAATCCACCAAGTGCTTTTTGGATTGTCGCGTTAAGCGAATTGGTAAGGTTATCTTTAAACCAGAGTTCAAATGCTACACTATTATTATCTAATGCCAACGTTCATTACTGCTATCAACTTCATGTTATTTTTTATCGGGACTCTCGAAGATTCGACACCAGACAAATTCAGACCACAGTTTTGCAAATTCATTCTTGGATAAAGTCGAAGGATCAATTTTATAATGGTATCTGAGGAGTGCCATTTGCTTTCTTAGAGAGTCAATATTTTTGCTTGGCACAAGCGACCAAAACCTTAAATGTTGGTTGAGGTCGCTGATATGTTTGGGATGATCTTCTGTATCTCCCTGTTAATGGCAATGGAGAATCCTATTTTGCCTGCTAGTTCAAGTAATTCATCATCGCCACCAACGAAGCAGGTTCTGAACATACCCACGCTAGAACTTACCGGAGCCGATTGAAGTGTGCTTAATGTTGCATCGAGTTCAGCCAAATTCGGTTCTCTTAGATATGCGACCAAAATTTCCTTTTTAACGGTAAACACAATCTTGGTTATGTCGCCAAATTGTTTCTTGAGTTTTTCCTCAAGCAATTTGTAATCCTTCTTGCCAGTAGTAGGTTGTAGTTTTTCTTGTGATTCTTCCTGCTGTTGTTCCTTCTTCATAAGTGTTTTTCTTTCATCTAAATACTAGCCCACATCGCCAAAAAAGAATGGACATAAAAAACCACCGTACCTTTCGACACGGTGGCGGGAAGAACTAATTCAGCAGAAATAGTCTTGTTATCTTAAATCCAAGGTTGATTGCCTCGTTTAATGCCTGCAATAATCAATGGGAGTTCGACGCTGATAACCTTGTCGTTCTGTGAGATTGATGTTGGATTGCTTGTGAACTGAACATTTTTTAACACTTCAGTTGTGATTTTATCGGCAATATCAGAACGGTAGGACACTACAATTTCAAAATGGAGACATTAAAGTGATGTCACCAAAAGGTGCTGCATCTTGCAATCTCTTTACTTCATCTTTAAAGAGAGTAATACTTGCCTCATAGGTAACATTACCTGATGAACGCGCCACGGGCTGGTCACCAGCACCGGGTATATTTTCAAATTCACGAGATGAAGAATAGTTGATCGCAGTAACTCCAATCATTGGAGTTGTCATGTTGCTAAACTGTGTTCTTATTTGCGCCCAGTTGTATGTCGACCCATTTATCAGGGTTGGTATTTCGTTAGGTATAACTTTCATAGTTAATATTTAATCTAAATACGATTACGCTAGACTAACTGCGAAACCAAGAGTTATGTTTATGAAACGAGCCACACCAACTGGTTGAATCTTTACATCAATATGAAGAGTATCATCACTAAGAACGTCTTGATTCGGGTTGATATAAATTCGATAGTTTGAAACTTCTCCCAATCTTCTCATTCCGTCTAATGCCTGCTCACATTTTGAAGTGAACTTGCCGACAGTTTCGATTCTAAGTTTTCCGTCATCATCGAGATACAACGGACTATTGAGTTCTGGAAGCAACGCAGTTCGTAGAAGTTTACGCGCTTTGTTGATTACTCTGTTTCTTTCGAGAGAATAGTAATCACTTGCCTCGCTGTTTGCTACAAACGAACTGTTGAAAAAACTGCCGTTCAGGCCATAATCTTTCAACAAGAAGATATACTTTTTGTCGTTCAATTGTGCTTGCTGTGTCTTAGTGACCAGTTTGTACTGTACACCGTTGGAAAAAGCGAGAGTGTTAAGTTCTGAACCGGGCATATCAAATTGTCCCTTCCATGATATTGACTCATGAACTGAACTAGATGCTAATGCCCCAAGAGCAGCACCCAAAATTCCAACAGAGTAACCCTGTGTGTTATAAAGTGCAAAGCCTTTGTTTCCACCATCTTGTCCGATGGTAACTGCCACTTGTGGACAGTCATTACTAGAAAGGTCAGGCAATGATTGCAATGTCATGCCAGTTGTATTTGCTTGAAGGATAGATACAAGAGGAATGTCAAGTTCTTCTTTCAACTCAGTCATGATGTCCTGCAATGCAGTTACCATGCTACTGGAAAGATTGCGCTTCGTATAGATTCCAACTTGAGACAAATCTCCGTCACAATCAGACACTAAATCCTTTACTTCTTCAAATGTGTGCGTACCACCAGTTGGGTAGTCAGCAAATCTCACTTGGAGTTGTCCAGAATCATTGACTCTGTAGAACTCCGATAAGTGGTAGTGTGGAACGGGCAAAGAAGTGGATGTAATCCCGTAGCCTTCAACCTCCTGAATACTGAACACTTGAAAAGTGTCACCAGTCAAGGGGTTTGAAGAAACATAGAATAACAAACCAGATTTGTTATCCTCGCTGGTAAGAATTCTATTACTGCCTTCCTGTTCGACTATTGATATTTTTGATAATGCCATTATTTAATGATTCATTATTTTATGTTATGTATCGTTCAACCACGTAGTGGGTTTCAAAGCAAGGATTTTAACCCTTGCCCTTAACCCCTTTCATTGTGGCTAAACAAGAAATTACTTGTATCTGATTGCGACTTCTTCAGGCTTCACAAATGCTACACCGGCAGAAAGAACCATCTTAGCAAAGAACTTCTCAGAGTTATTTTGAAGTTTTTCAACTTTCAAAGTATCGGCATCCTGAACGCTGTTAACTGCCATCCATAGATCAGAAGAAACTGAGTTGTTACCAGCCGCAAAAATGAATGCATCATCTGAGACGTAGGCTTGTGGAACTACAGTAATACCAGCAAACATTTTTGGTGTTGCCTGTTCGTAAGAGATTGACTTGTTTGTCAACGCCTTCAATGCTGCACCGTAAAGTTCAAATGTCTTGTAGGACATGAAGACTTTCATCTCTGGCTTATATGAAGCAATTCTGAAAGCATCGCTAGAACCACGAGCAGTTGTTAGAGCAGCGTCAATAGTTGCCAAGATGTTGCCACTAGTAAGTGTAACACCGGATATCTTGACTGTGTCAGGATCGGTCTTCGCCAGTTTTTCGAAACCGTCAAAGTATTTCACGTCAGTTGAAAGAGCAGTGTCACCCTTCCAAGATATTTTTGACATGTGGCCACCTGTCTCATTAAAGACAAGCCCAAGCATAGTAGACTGAACGTCAGTCGGGAGTGAATGAAATAAGAATTCGCCTCCTGCGGGGGTATAAGGTGCCCAATATTGTTTGAGGTCAATTGGAAGAAACTCTTGATAGAGCATCCATTTGCCAAGTGTTATTTTTCTGTCTTTGAACTGCTGTCCACCAAGCGGTGAAGAAGGAGTTGCGGCGTAATCCTGAATACTTGAGACAGTGTTATACGCAGTTGGAATGTTATATTTTCCTGAGATCGCTCCACCCTCAACGTGAATGTGAGGAAGAGTATCGTTTTCTTTTAAAAATCTGGCAATTAATCCTGAATAAAAATTCTCTTGTAACGTGTTGCCGGTAACTATTAATGACATCTTAAATCATGTACTTTAATTCTTTTGGGTTATTTATTTGGTTAACATCAATTCTTGAATTGGATCAAGTTTGAATGGTCTTTGTTCTTCAGAGGTTTTTCCATCTGTGTCGATGATGTCTGACAATTTTTCGGTTTTTGTAAGAGCCTTAATGGCTTTACTTCCATTGTCAAAGTCGGTATCCAGAATAGACTTCCAGATCACCTTTCCTTCTGCATTAATCTGTCTGTTCTTGACAGCATCTTCGAGAAGATTATTAATTTCAGATTCTCTCTTTGCCTTTTCTTTGGCTTCGAATGAGTCGACCTTTGCTTGCAATTCATTGATCTTAGTATCTCTGTTGGAGAGTTCCTGTGCTTTGATCGCAATTGCGTTTGTCATTTCCTGAACTTTCGCCATGACATCCTTCTCAGATGCGTCCGGTTGAAGACTCAAGACGTTTAGAATTTCTTCCATGCGTGTATATTTATCTTTTAGGTTATTTATTTCATTAAATGAAGCGGAAGCAACTAGTTGCCTTACCTCGTGTTGATAACTGTCAACCATTGACAGTTTGGTATTGATTAACTCTGTAGCCAAATTTTCTTGTAAGGCTTGTTTTGCTGTAAACCAAGTATCCTTGGACATCCAGTTCTTAATCTTATCCTTCGCTCTCTTGGTCACTGCCTTTACCAGATCGTAAATATTCTGATTGGTGTTTACCAACGCATCGTCAGTAGAACCATCGCTGTACTTAGCAGAATGAAGCATCAACTGAGAATAGGAATACATTTTCCTTTTTGATCCTGCCAAGAATATCAACGCTGCCATGCTTGCGCCGACCGCATCAATAATTGTAGTAACTGGCTTCGAAGAATTGGAAATCTTTGTGATTAAAGGAAGTCCCTTATAAACGCTGCCTCCCAAGGAATTGATTAATATCTCTATCTCATCAATTGAATCGTCAGACTCCAATGCTTCGAACTCAATCAAAAACCTCTCGGATGTGTAGCCCTCAGAGTCTATTTCATTAAACAATCGCATTTTGCCAATGCGATTCTCTTTTGCTACAATGAATTTGTTTTCCATTGAATTTAAATACACGCAACGATGAAAAAGGAAAGGTTTACGGTAAGACTAAATTTGTTACATGCTGTATTTATCTCCATGCATGAGACAGCGAACAGAATAAACGTTCTTCAGCAAGAACTTATGGGAGCAATTGAAATAAGAAATGGTGCGATCAGGAAACGTTACACGGAGATGTATAACATCAATACTTGGTACATGATCAAACTCAATTACGTTTACTCACAGATTGCAAAGGAGTTCGACTTGAAGGCAGCAACGGTCAAGAACATTATTCTCTACAAAAAATAATGATTTGCAAAAGGCGAAGTATTTACTTTTGAAAATCGTTCAAATTTTCGGCTACGGGGAAGAGGGTGTCATTGCGGCATCCTCTTTTTTCATTTACAGCAATCCATCAATTTCCTTCTTGTCTTCCTTGGAAAGTATCTTGAGATATGGGTGGTTCTTTGAAAACAGTTCCCCTGTCTTTCCCGGATTAAATCTAAAGTCGGGAGCAGCGATCTTCTTATATTCACTTCGCTCCTTCGCTGTTAACTTTGCTGGCTTTGCGTTCGGGACGGCAACTAGACGACACCTACAATTCCAATCGAACGGAGGCACAAGAGAATTAAACAATGAATCATTCTTTTTAAGGATAAGTCCTTCCAACTTAGCATGTGATGGTCTTACTCTAGCATCCCCTACAGTTGAAAACATTAGCATGTCATCATTGTCATAGGATAGCCAATCACTTGCGGATTGCGCCTGACTGATTGCGGACTGGTATTCTGTTTTGAGATGGTTCTTGTTGAACTCCAACCCAATCTTTTTGCACTCCTGCTTGAACTGGCTGAACGATCTAAGATTCTTACCTTCGAAAAGCAGATCGTTGAACGACTGTACCAGTGCCTTATTCTTGCCACCAGTGAAATAGTAAATGTTTTGCTTCAACGCTGCAATAAAGTCAAGGTCTTCTGAATCAAAATTTGGATTTGACAAATCTCCATCGAAGTTGAAAGAATCGAAGACTGCCTTTGACATGAGGTCGCCAACTCGTCGAATGTATTCCGGGTCTAATGGATTTACGTTATTAGAGTAAACATCGCTTATGATCTGGTCAACGATGCTTTCCAACTCTCGGTTATACAAATCATCAACCTCGGACTCTACCGAATTGATAATGTCATGGGAGCAATTATCGTGGTGCTTATAGTATTCTTTTAGTTCGGCTAGTAGTTGTCCCGATTGGTTTGGACTTTTTTTTTGAAAGCCGTTGTCAGGAACGGACTGTTGTGTTGGCATCAACTCCACATCGAACGGTAAATCAAGATATTGCTTGATATCTTCACCTTCTGCTTGGTAGCCCGATAGTGTCAACTGATTTATTGTATCCAACCTTTCTTGGTACGATCTCTTTTCCTTCGATATGAACTTGAAATGTGAGTTCTCAAGTCTGTAACCTAGAGCAATAAGTTTAGGGAATACAATATCGTTAATAATATAGGTCATGTATTCACGATCTGAATCAGATACTTCATCAGCAACGCGTTCATGAACCTCAGATTGTGACCTAGATGAACCATCATCCGTTGTCATGGTAACCGACAAAACCGCCTTCGACATTTCAGAATTACACAGGTTGATAAGTTCCGAGTATATTTTATGCGCATCGGTTGATGACGTGGCAATGATCTCCAATTCATCGCTAAGGCCGGTCACAATATTGCGATTGGTAATCAGCCTTTGCATGTCTGCCTGATACTTGGCAGTCTGGTCGCGGTTATCTGTTTTCAAAACCGTCATCGGAATTCCAAATGTTTGCGCGTGGTCTCCCCACATGGCAATCGTAATACGTTTGATCAATGCATGCACCACCACGCTATTAAGGATTCCAAGATTCTGGGAGTCAACAAGGATATAATAATCAGAGTCATTGCGGCCATCGATAGGAATTAGTTGACCTAGATTAACCTGATATGGATTTTTAACGATTGAGCGAAGTTCTGGAATTACGTTACCTCTTGAAATTAGTTTAACGTCCTTGATCTCACTATCGATCAATTCTTGAATCTCAACAAGGGAATAGCCGTAAAACTTTGAGTCTATGATTGCTTCCTGCAATTTATTGAACCATTGTTTTGAGAATAGTTTTGTTAGTTCGTCATCAATGTTGCCTCTATCATCCATTACAGCGAATTCCTCGCCAAGAACCTTTGACTTTCTCTGTTGGATCACACTGGATAAATGCGGATCAAGAAGTATTGAATCGTAAATATCTTGAAGAGGTTTTTTTATTGGAACCTGTATCTGTCCGTTGATCCTTTGAAGTTCCGCTCTTATGTGAGCACTGACCCAAGCCTGAATTGTTTTTCTTGAACGGTCGTAATATATATCTAGTTTGTCCGATAGTTTGTCTTCTGCCATGTAGTTAAATACTTGGCAGGATTCGATTCACCGTTAGTAATAAAGACCTATTCCACTATCGGGTTTGCCAGTGATATAGATGTTATATGTTCGGTCTTCGAGTTCTGGAAAGTCTGGACTTAACTTCTCGCATTGAATATTTTTTAGGAACATCATCACTTCTTGGTAAGAATTGGTGCGATGAACCGGAATGTTTTCCGGGCTGATACGTTCGTGAAGTTTATACAGTGAAATAGTTACCAACCAATCAACTATCAACGGGTATCTTGGTTCAACCATCATCCAATCAAATGAACCGGGCAGGGATGTCGTGGCCGACACTGGTGAATAGAGTAAGGCGCTGAAATTATCACCAGACGTAAACCATACCGTGTCACCGCTAAAGTATGTTTGGCCGTGCTGGTAAGTAGGGTATGATTTGTAAAGCGCATTCAGGTCATACCTCTTTCTCAAGTATAGGGAAATGACTTCTTGAGCCTTTATCTCGCTGTCTAGGATCGACAGGTCTGGGTTCGAGTCTTCCTCAACCAAGGTGGTTAAATCGTCCTCACTAATTTTATACTTATAATCAGAATCTCGAAGGTATCGCATGGAGATAAATACCCAGACATATTTGAGAATTCGACGGTTTTTGTTTATTTCGAACAACTGAATTTCACTCCCCACCCGGTCGCAATAGACCCCCAGCCCATCCATAGGTGAGTTCAACGTTTTTACTGAACTATACTAACCCCCTATATACCTATGACCGCTACGGAACTAAAGGACTTATTGATCTCTCGAAAGTGGGAATACAAGCCCGTTGTGTATTCATTCAACGCAACCACTATGTCGACCAGCAGTGGAGTAATGACACCTTACGAAATTGAAGAAAAGGATGACCTGTTACTTCTCACAAACACCGATCTCAGAAACAAACAACCTTTTAGGTTGACGGTAAAAGAAAATCACGGACTCACAGAGATCACAATTGCTCCCGTAATCATTGGTGACACTGGTTTCTCGCCAATTATCCTAACTGAGATTATCCCTAACTGACAGAATGGAAAACGTCTACTACTTTCAACGCTATTCTCAGAAGGAGAATTGGGCGACAAACAATACCATGCTTTTGCTTTCCAGACTGTACCACTATGACAGATGGAAGTTTTCGGAAGTGATCAATAAAATATTGGAAGACGATGGAGCGGAGCCATTGGATATTGGAATAAACTTTTTCCAACAGGCTAAGGGACTTAAGAGCGTGCCCGACGCTTTAATTTCTCAAAGCAGTTTCGAATTACTGGTCGAAACAAAACGGCAGGATGATTTCACTTCTGACCAACTTATCCGACACCTAGACGCGTTCAAGATTACGTCATCAAGCAAAGTAATGTTAGCACTATCGCTCAATCCTTGCGACACTAAAATAAGAAAGGAAGTTGATGATCATATAAGGAAGGAGAAACTAAGCATCACGTTTGTCTCCACATCGTTTGAGAGACTTACTGATATTATTCGCGCAATTCTTGAGAGTCACGAAATTGAGTTACTGGAGATACTGGAAGATTATTTAGGATTTTGCAATGACTCAGGGCTCATTCAGAATAAAGACCACACCATGCTTGTGGTAACTTCTGGTAAATCGATTACAGAAAACCTCAAGTATAACATATATTATGATCCTGACACACGAGTGCACAAATTGCCTTTCAAATACATTGGCCTATACGATAAGAAGAATGTTGTAGCCGTTGGAAGGGTAACTAAACTTATTTACTGTGAATATAAGAAAGGGAAACTCGTTCCTTCGATTTCCTCCGCGCCATTAAAATTAACACGCGACGAAGAGTCACGCGTAAAGGCAACAATAGAAGAAACAAGTTACTACAATCTCAAAAATGATACTAAGTTCTTTCTCGTAGACAAATTCATCCCTACTAAATTTGAAAAAACGTCATGGTCGTCAATGCGAAGCAAACAATACTTCTTTCTAAACAAAATGGAAGGATACAGCAAATCGTTTGAAACTAAGCAGATTGCCGAATTCCTCAAACAACATACGTGGTAAACGCAAAACTAAAAGAAAATGACGACTTGGAACCAATGTCAGCATCATTACGATTCTATCTTCGAAACGTTTCAAGACTATCTTGAAACGCAAATTGCAAATGTTAACGCAAATACAATTGCACTCGGTGTACAACTGGCGATTCTACAGAAGTTTCAGATTAATATGATTTGTGCACGAGACTTTATACCGTATGTGTCAGAGGATCAAAAGAAATTTCTTTCACTTGGACTTGTGCTAAGAGGCATTATTTCTGATGTAATTAATTACCGGTATTTGAATAAAGTTAGAACGAGCGTTGGGCTTGACGAATTTGAGATTGAATCAAAAGTGCTAGATCGAGACTTTGTCGAGGCGTATGGAAAGATGATTGGACAAGAAGCCATCCTTGCCAGTGCAGATCAGGAAACTAAGACGGCGATTGCAGCATCTTTTCAAAATCAGTTTGGGGCTCTTCACGTCGATAATAAACTTATGACTGGAACGCAGATTCGAAATTCTGAAACGTTTAAGGCAAATATGTCTGCATACTTACAAACCATTAACAAACCTGATCTACACTACGCTAGGGAGGCGGGCAAACTGCAATTCGTTGTTGATGATGACTCTAGTATAATTGAGATACTTTATAAGTACTTATCACAACTTCAACATTTTTCCCTGATTGGAAGAAAAATGTACACTATGGATGGCTTCTTGGATTTCAACCCACACATTACTCTTTTGACCCTATTTTTGATGGCTAAGGTTATTAGGCAAATTGCACTTGATGTTGCGCCACATCAACCGACCTTGACTGCTTTGGACACATTTATCAATGCATTTGTATAATGACATGGCAATAACCCTGAATGAGCACAAAGTAAAGCACATAGACCAAGAGTCATTGCTATTGATCGACCTTTTGGAAACGTCAACGCTAATGCCGGACGATCCGGTTGCAGATGATCCTAAAAAGGAGAAACTGATTGATCCGCCTCCTATTTTGACTTTTACCATGCCAGACAATTACATTCTTACTAAAGGCAATCTTCCATTCGATTGTTTTAAGAGAACATGCATTGGATTCAATGAGGAGAATTACATTAGATTTAAAAAATTGGTTGATACGATACATAAAGGGCATGAAGTAGGCACAAAAATCAGCCATGAATTTGTTCACAAGACAGTCTGGGGTTGGTTGATTCAAGCAAAACGGAAAGGTCAGAGTGATGGCAGTTTATCGGACTACCTTCATGAACAACTAAACGGAGCGATTAAAGAGTACAAGATGCACTTTACAATCCTGTATCTACATCCAAAGTATAAGTTCAATATTGGCCTTGCTGAATTTGGTTCATTCTCAGGGGAATACTTTGATAAGTTTATTGACACCTTCAACAAGAATAAGCCGGGTCTGCCAAATGTGTTCGTGCGAATGAAGAAAGAATATTTCGGCCAAAAATATGTGGCGGTCACCGTCGAGGGTGAGAAAATCCGGGCTCAACAAATTGCCGCAGACTATTGTGCAATCGCAGTTGATATTCTGAAAATATGCAGCGACACACTCGACCAACCAGATTTAAAAATTAGTTTTGATATTGATTTCAGGTCTCAGGAAAGCCCACAAGACAAGACACTTGTTGAAGCAATTAATTCGGAAGACGGGCTTACTACACAATTACGGCGAAAGCCAGCAAATTACGATCTTGAAGAACGACGAATGGCTGCAATTGAGAAAAGAGGGCTTAACACTTTTCGCGACTTTCTAATTTCGATTGAACAGGAGAAGCCAAGTGAATTACAGAATCTCATTCTTCGAGCCATTCGCAGGTTTGCCGATGCATTGACAAACACTGATCTTCATAGGCGCGTCGCATCGCTGTTCACGATACTTGAATCGTTGCTTTTGTTAGATCAGGATTCTCCGATTACTGATAGCGTTGTCAAGTATACCACCAGACTGGTATCTAAGGACATTGAGACAAGAAAAATACTGTCAGTCTTGATCAAGGAATTATACAAGGTTCGAAGCAAATGGGTTCACCACGCAATCGAGGAACCAATTCATGAAAAGGATTTAGCAGGACTTCAAATAGTTGTGCATACGCTCTTGAAGGTCTTGATAGGAAAAACGAAACAGCATAAAGAGAAGGCGACGATTTTAAAAGAGATCGACGATGCAATTTTAAGTGCTGGATGATGTGACCACCTTTTCACTTTTCAGTTTGACAATGAAAAAAGTTCTCGCTCACGTTGATCTGATACCCCAGAGTGAATAAGGCCATATCTTTGATCTGTTGTTTTACCTTTTCAAAGTCATCATTTGTCAATCCACATTTATCCCAGACTCGCACATCCACTATCTTTATTTGAGGATTACGCTTGAAGTATTCTTCCGGCAGTTGTTGCTTTATGGAAAGGTGTTCGTAGCCAATAGGATCATAGACTCTATCATTGTCAACCCACAAGGGCAGTTCAATGTAAGTTGTTAATCTGTTACGCTTGTGGACTTTGTCAAATCTGTAATCGTGTTTTACGTATTTGGTGTATTCGCTTTGATTACCGTAAGGCGCATATCGAAGCAGCCTTACTTCTCGTTCATCTCTGAAATGATCCATTTTATAGAAGCCTATTAGCCTGCTTGCATCCAAGTAAGCAGTTATGCCATATTTTTTCTTGAATGCGTCTAATTCAGACTGATAGTTCTCAAGGCCAGTGGGCAGTTTGTACTTGATTTCTCCAAGATTATAATTGATCCATTGATCTGGCTCATTCACGATTTCAAATACGATTGCCGCTCCACCTTGGCCATAGTTTTGCCAGATATATGGATTATCCATTTCCGTAGTTGGGCAAAACGATAGCGTGTAGAGTCTGGACTTCAAGTTCTGAATTGCCTCTTCGTTTATTCCCATTGCTTTGGCGGCATAACCATACTCCTGTTCGTCTGCCGAACTATGAAGGTCATACATTCGAAAAGCCCGGCTGGTTAGTATTGAGAACAGAAACCCCAGACCGGTCAGGTGGAAGAACTGCAAAGGCTTTGCATAGTAGTATTCCGTGTGACGGTAGTTAAAATTGTAAGAGGCAAGGTCGAGACGATAGTGTTCGCCGTTGACGTTTCCACCACCTTCGAATTTTACAATGCCGAAAGCCCGGTTGATTATTTCCTTGAACTCATCATAAATTTCTTTGTCTTCATAAGTTGTGCGCGGCATGGAGGTGTTAGTTTTAGTAACTATGAACGGTTTAAAATCCTTGAAACACTGATTGCCTCGAACTTACTGCCCTTGCTGGTCTTGTATTGGAGTTCGTTAAGCCTTTCAGCGATGGCCCGGTAACTCATCTTATCTTTCCTCAATAATTGTATCATGGCAAGGGCTTGAATATTGTTCTTGTTGGTTCTGGCTGCGTCCATTCTGGACTTGACGCCTGCCTTCCTTCCCTTGCTGGTCATGTTATCAGGACTGCCCAAAGGTTCTCCACGTCTACGCTTGGCCGCTAAGGCATCCTTGATTCGTTTACTGATGATCTCCCGTTCATGTTGTGCCATGCTTGCAAATATCCCTATGGTCAGGGTGTTTGCGTCTGGCAGGTCAAGGGCTTTGAAGTCCACCTTAGTATCTCGGAGAGTGAAGATAAAGGAAACATTCCGGGACAGTCTGTCCAGTTTGGCAATAAGCAGAGTCGCACCAACCTTCTTGGCGTGTTCTATTGCTTTCAATAGGTTCGGTCTGGAATCATTCTTCCCGGATTCGATGTCCTTGTATTCCGCAATCAAAGAGCGTCTCTTATCGCCTGAAATGAAGTCCTGAACGGTCTTTTGTTGGGCTTCTAGGCCAAGACCTGACTTGCCCTGTCTTTTGGTGGATACCCTGTAATATGCGATCATCTTTGCCACGTTTAAAGTTACTATTCCTAACTAAGATTGAAAACTACCCTTAACTAAGAATGACGGGGAACAATTTCTAACTAAGATTACCCGTTACTATTCCTAACTAAGAATGAAAAAGGGGCTCGTGGCCCCTGTCATTACTTCTGGATAAATGGTTTGTCCCACCGTCCCACCTGATAATCGTAGTAGAACGCGCAATTGAAGTAGTCGGTCATTGAATCCGACTTATCCCAATGGTACTTCTTTATGATCGTTTCGACGACTTCGAAAAGTCCCTTGGCCTCCACGGTCAAATTACTGTCCTCAGTGAAACTATACTGATTCACACCATAGCGGCCATCAAATGGCTTGGCATTGTTGTCATAGGACATGTAGCCTCTATGAACGATCTCGTTCTTTACCACTGGTGCAAAAGGTGCTGAAATCAGGGCAACAGATATATGGTTGTAATCCGTGGTAACTGATACCTTGACACCCTTCAAAGACTTCACTGCTTCCTTGATTTCTTTGGCGATTTGCTTAGTTGACGTGCGATCCATGTTATTCTTTGTTTTTGGTCATGTATACCAAAAACAACCACGATGTAACCTCTCTGTATCTACTGTTTCTGTTAAGTTATATCGTCTATTTACTGAACTATGCGCTACAGAACCGCAACATGATAGTATTTATGGGAAGCGCGGGCACATCATTTGGTCACTTAGGCTTACAGGTCATTTGATTGATTTATGATCTTGCTTGCGGTTCGACACATGGCAAAACAATTAAACGAGAAGCAACTAGAGATACTTCGAAAACATCAGTTCAAGAAGGGCGAGGTGCAGCAGCCACAAGGCAGGACATCACCCAATAAGATTAACCAGCATATAAGGGAAGTACTCTCCCATGCAGTACAGGACAATCTACCAGCAGTCAACAAGGCAATAGGATCATTACTAAAGTCTGAGAATGATCTAGTAAAGTCCAGAGGCGTTGATCTGTACTTGAGTTTACTTGAATTCTCCCAACCAAAACTTCAGGCGGTCGCTTTAAAAACTGATGGGGCAAGCAACAGCATAATTGTCATCGGCAAACCTGCTGATCTTGAACTTCCAAGTTATGAGCCAAACGACCAGCAGGCAGACGATGGTTATTTACAGGAAGCCTCTTTAGTTGATCCCAACATAAATAACCCTAGTGATGATAGCCAAGAATATTAATGCAGGTCGACCTATCGAATTTACCCAAGATCGTTTCAAAACACTTCTATCCTTTACTACCCAATAAAAAGAAGTACCTAATCTGCTATGGAGGTATTTCGAGCGGCAAGTCTGTCTTCATTGCGCAAAAACTTATCTACAGAATTCTTACCGATGGCGTTGAGCATAGAATTCTGGTTGTCCGAAAAGTATCGGAGAAACTTAGGCAATCGGTATTCACCGAATGTCTTCAGGTTCTAAGAGACATGGGCCTCTCCCCTTATGCAAATGTCACTACGTCACCATTGCAAATCAACCTATTCGGTAGCACGATTTTGTTTTCAGGAATTGATGAAAGCGAAAAGATAAAATCAATATCCCGTATAAGTGCTGTTTGGATCGAAGAGGCAACGGAACTGTTGGAATCTGACTTTGATGAGTTAGCAGACAGATTAAGAACAGACTATCCTACCTACAAACAAATCATTCTTTCATTCAACCCGATCAGCAAAAGCCATTGGCTTTACAAACGGTTTTTTGAAAATGATGATCTGAAGAATGATACTTCAATTCACAAATCCACTTATCTGGACAATGATTTCATCAATACCGAAGAGTTTGGTAACAGCATTAGAGCCAGATACAAGAACAATGCAAATGCTTATCAGGTTAAGGTTTTGGGAAACTTCGGTTCAGATCAGACCGGAGGTGAATTTTACGCTTCGTTCAATGCTGGCACCACTGTTACAAATGTTTCGTATGACCCTGAATACCCGTTGATCCTATCATGGGATTTTAACGTCTTGCCGTTCAGTGCTTGCCTTATTGGTCAGTTGACCGGTAAGACATTAAACATCATTAATGAAATCGCTCTCGAATCTCCATTCAACAGGCCGATAAACGTAATGCAAGAACTAAAGAGAAGATACCCTCACCATTATTCCGGCATATACGTTACAGGGGATGCTTCCGGAAAAGCGAATAGCACTAGGACTCAAGATAACGTAAACGATTACACCGTAATCTTTGAACAATTGAAAACCTATGTAGGTGTAAAGGATTTTGTTCCTTCGAAGAACGCCAATGTCTTTCAACGTGGAGAGTTTATCAACGCTCTGTTTGCTGGTGATGTTGAAGGCGTTCAAATACATATTGATCCTTCATGCACAAAATTAATTGAAGACCTTTCAAATATTAAGCGATCAGAAGACGGATCAAAATGGAAACGTAGAATCAAGAGCAAAACAACAGGGCAAACTTTTGAAGAGTACGGCCACATGTCAGACGCGTTAGACATCATGGTAACTCAATTCATGAAGGAAGACTTCAAAAAGTATCTTAGAGGTTCCAATGCGGATTTGCACGTAGGTAGCCGTTACGTGCCATTAAATCTCTATTGACACGGGATTTCATTGTACGCATGAAACCCACCTGCAATCACAGTAAATAAATTAACACGCTCGGTCGATCCGAACGGGATGACTATCAGGTCACCGGTTTGAGCATCATTTCCAACGAATCTAAATCTAACGACAACACCTGTCGTCAATAAAACTGCATAGCAAAGGTCGAGTTCTAAAAACATATATTATGACATTTATTTACACTAATCTACCATAATGCCGTATGCAGCGGATAGTACAATTCTACTATCGCCGCGACAAAGCACACCAATCAAAAGACGAATCGTTTTCTCTTGCGTCCAATAGAATTGGATAAGGCGAATCGCAAAGGTCGCCTCCCGAATATGAGATAAAACACTAATTGCGTACCTTCTGTAATCGGTAAATAGCAATGCACCACTTTTGGCAATCAGGAATGCACCAAAAATGGCAACAAGAGTGCACCATTAAGAGCGAGATTCGTGGGCTTAATAAACCCTCGGACAATGAATGCACACTTAATCAAATTCCTGAT
>DATHKA010000190.1:0-2167 GCA_035489615.1 Chryseolinea sp. | reverse complement strand
CAGTACATGACCCGCTGATTATCGCGATGCAGCTTCCAGCAAAGATCGATCTCCTCCATGTGCGCGAAGTAATCTTCATCGAAGCCGCCGAACTGGTGAAAAGATTTTGCGCGAATCAGCATGCACGCACCCGAGCTCCAGAACACGGGTCGATGGTCATTGTACTGACCTGAATCAGTTTCTATATGGTCGAATATCCGTCCCCGGCAGAAGGGATAGCCAAGACTATCGATGAACCCTCCGCCGGCACCCGCGTGTTCAAACTTGTCGCGCTGACGCAAGGACAGGATCTTCGGCTGCACCGCGGCAACGTCGGCGCGAGTGTCGAGAAGTTTTACCAGGGGATCAATCCAGCCAGGCGTGACTTCGATATCCGAATTGAGCAACAGGTAGTAGTCGGCATCAACGTCGCGCAAGGCGCGATTGTACCCACCGCAGAAGCCATAGTTTTGATCGAGCAGGATGACTCGGACCTGTGGGTGATGTTGCTTCACCCACCGGATAGATCCATCAGTTGAAGCATTGTCGGCGACGATCACCTCGGCACCGGATGCATGGGCGACGACGGACGGAAGAAATTGCTCCAACAGTCGCTCGCCATTGTAGTTGAGGATGACGATAGCCGTGCGGCTCATCCCATCATTCCGGTAAGATCCAGACCCGGTATATTCGGCAGCAGTCCTTCGGTACTTTTACGCATTTCTTCCTTCGCGGTGATCTCCGCTTCATCATTGGCCTTGTTGACGGCGGCCACAATGAGGTCTTGTAAGATGCTCTTGTCATCAGGCTTCATCAACGAGTTATCGATTTCAACCGAGATCAATTGTTTCTTGCCGGTGACGGTGGCCTTCACGAGTCCGGCACCCGACTCACCGTGGACACGGATTTTTCCAAGATTGTCTTGTGCTTCCTTGATGCGGGCCTGGACCTCTTTCATCTTGCCCATCATTTTCATCATATCAAACATAGCGGTGATAGTATTTAGTCATTAGTCATCAGTCGTGAGTTGTTATCAGTACTTTAAGTAAGCGAAATTAAGAATTTTTGTAGTCCTTCCGGAGTTGTTAGTTGTTCGTGGATACTATAGTACTGACAACAACTCAAGACTGACGACCTAGGACGCAACCCTAAGTCGTTATCTTTTTCGAAGCAAAACTACATTTCCGGAACGCTCGTATTTGACGCCCGACATATCGGTTAGAAACGCGCGGAACACATAGGTCCCCTCGGGAACAGCGTTGCCTTTGTAGGTACCATCCCAGGCCACGGTAAGGTCCGTGGTGTAGAAAAGCATTTCGCCCCAGCGGTTGAAGACCATGAACTCAACGGTGTTCGTGTATTGGCCCATGACCTTAAAGGTGTCATTTAATCCATCGCTGTTAGGCGTGAAAGTATTTGGATGGTAGAGGTTGGGTTGCTTGACGATCACGACCTCATTTGAAATGGATTCGACGACACTGCCATCGGCGGCGGTAGCAACAATGCGATAGGCAATCACCTGGTTGTTCGCATCGGCTTCAGTATCGGTGTAGGTCGCGGCGCTGCCTGCATCGACGGACCCGAGCAGCTGGCCCTCGCTTCCGTATCGTTCGAGCGTGTAATGGTCAACGCCGTTCACCCAGCCGTTGAAAGCATTCCAGTTCAGGACGACCGAATTATCAGGTTGCAATACGCCCGACAACACGATAGGGCAAGCGGTTGCACTCATGGCACTTTGATTAGCGCAAGCGTCGACATAGGAGACGGTGTAACATTCTCCTGCGTTCAACAGAAAGAGATTGTCTGACAGGGTGGGCTGCGCGGTTTTACCCAGCTGAGCACCTGCCTTGAAGACGGTGTATTCGGCTGGCGTATAGAGTGGGTCCTGGGTCCAGTGGAGATCCAGGCTGTTGGCGCCGGTTACCTGTATCGAGATGTTCTGCGTAGCGGCCGGCTGCTGGTCAGAAAAGGCCGTGGCACAGGATGGCAGGGAAGTGCTGCGACTGCCATTGGCGTATAGCGTAGTGAGTTGGTAACAATATTCTGCGTTGCAAACTACATCGGTATCGTTGAGGGTGGTCTGAGGAGGCGTGGCAGAAAGCGTAGTGGCGCTGGCCGGATTCCGGCTGATGGCATAGGAGCTAACGCCTGTGCTATTGGTCCGCCACTGGAGGCGATTGGCGCTGTT
>DATHKA010000189.1:0-6691 GCA_035489615.1 Chryseolinea sp. | reverse complement strand
CGCCTCATCAGGCGCGGCGTTCTGGCGCCGGGCAATTACGCTGACCTCGCCATTTTCGACCCGGCTATAATTCAGGATCAGGCCACTTTCGACGAGCCTAAAAAGTACGCCCTCGGCATGCGACATGTTTTCGTAAATGGCGTGCAGGTGTTAAGTGAAGGTGAACACACCGGAGCCAAACCGGGCCGCGTATTGCGCGGGCCAGGCTACCGGGCTTCTGTAACAAAATAAACAACGGACAACGCATGCGTTGTCCGGCTTCACTTTCAATCACTAAAGTGCCCCTTTTAGCGTGCCCTTAGACCGCTAAAATTACCGCAGGCTGATTGTTACGGCCGGCTTTGGCAGAATGGGAAAAAGAACTACTTTCCGAAAACCTAAACTGAGCCATGTTCCGTCTGCTCTGCAGCGTCACTACGCTGCTTGTCTTATTCTCCTGTTCAAAAGACCAATCGTTTGATACCCTCATTCGCCATGGCAAGGTCTATGATGGATCGGGTGGCGAACCCTATGCAGCAGACATAGGCATAAACGGTGATTCGATTGTTGCGATCGGAGACCTTTCGCGTGCCAAAGCAAAAACGGTGATCGATGCCAACGGTATGGCTGTTGCTCCTGGATTCATCAACATGCTGAGCTGGGCAACGGAGAGTCTACTGATCGATGGCAAGTCCCAGAGCGACATCCGCCAGGGTGTGACTTTGGAAGTCTTCGGGGAAGGCGTTTCCCTTGGCCCCGTCAATGATGACATCCGCAAAGGCATGATCTCCCAAATGCGCGACTATTCCTTTGATATTCCCTGGACAACGCTCGGCGAATACCTGGAATGGCTGGAGAAAAAAGGCGTCGCTCCCAATGTTGCCTCTTTTGTAGGGGCCACCACCCTGCGCATACACGAACTGGGCATGGACAATCGCGCCCCTACATCCGACGAATTGGAACGTATGAAGGCGCTCGCCAGAACAGCCATGGAAGAAGGCGCCCTCGGCGTGGGTGCGTCCCTAATCTACGCACCCGCCAACTATGCAAAAACTGACGAGCTGATCGAACTCTGCAAAGTAGCGTCGGAATTTGGTGGCATGTACATTACACACATGCGCAGCGAAGGCAATGGCATTTACGCGGCCGTAGATGAAACCATCCGAATCGCCCGCGAAGCCCATATCCCTGCTGAAATCTATCACCTCAAGATGGCGGGTACTGAAAATTGGAATAAACTCGATTCTGTAACGCGTATGATTGCCGCAGCGAACGAGTCGGGCCTGCGCATTACGGCTGACATGTATACGTATCCGGCAGGGGCTACGGGTCTCGATGCTTCTATGCCGCCATGGGTACAGGAAGGCGGCATCTATCATTGGATGAAGCGCATGACTGATCCTGTTATCCGAAAGCGGGTCGTCAACGAGATGCGTACACGCACCGACGGATGGGAGAACCTGCTCCTCATGGCGGGAAGCTCCGACAACGTTTTGCTCGTGGGTTTTGCCAACGATTCGTTGAAGCGCTACACCGGCAAAACACTCACTGAAGTTGCTCGTATATATGGAAAATCGCCGGAAGAAACAGCGATGGACCTGGTCATCGCCGATAGCACGCGCGTGGGTACCGTCTATTTCATGATGTCGGAAGACAACATCAAACGTCAGTTGCAATTACCCTACATCAGCCTGGGGTCCGATGCTGAGTCGTCTGCACCAGAAGGGGTCTTTCTGAAGTCCAGCACGCATCCCCGTGCCTATGGTAACTTCGCCCGATTGTTAGCCAAGTATGTTCGCGAGGAAAAAGTAATATCGCTGCAGGAGGCGATCCGGCGGTTGACTTCCCTTCCTGCCTCTAACCTCAAGATCAAACGCCGTGGATCCCTGGCCGCCGGCAATTACGCGGACGTCGTCATTTTTGATCCGCAAAAGATTCAAGACCATGCTACGTTCGAGAAGCCTATGCAATACGCAACGGGGATGATGTACGTCATGGTAAATGGCACGGTCGTCCTCGACAACGGCGAGCACACAGGTGCCACCCCGGGTCGCGTCGTCAGAGGGCCAGGCTGGACCCCCCGTTCCGACCGTTAATCGAGCGATGTACCTTCTTCGAAGTTAAGCGACGTCTTTTGGGACGGCGATTTTCGATCTTTGTTGACCCTCGTTTTAAACATCGAATGCTGTCAACTGATATGCGCAATTTTTTATCGACAGTCGCGCTGTTCCTCATCTTTTCTAACGGCTTCGCCCAGGATCAAAAGACACTCATTGCTGCCGGCGATAAGTTCTACTCCAAGAAAGACTACAAACATGCGCTGGAATCATTCCTGTCAGCCCAGGCGTTAAATCCAGATGACGCATCCCTGAACTTCAAAATCGGCCTCACCTATCTGTACTCTGAAACGAAGTCAAAAGCGGCGTCCTATATCGACAAGGCTTACCGCCTGAATCCCGCAGTGAACCCCGACATCGATTATCACCTCGGTATTGCTTTTCAAAACACCAACGAGTTCAAGAAAGCCATCGAACACTTCGAGCGCTTCAAGAAAAAGAAAAAGGAACTGGGCAGTATTGCAGACGAGCGTATTGCCGAATGCCACATCGCCGACTCACTCTCGCAGAATGAACTAAACGTGGTCATCGAAAACCTGGGAGAAGGAGTCAACACACCGTACAACGATTACTCGCCAATCATTTCGGCCGACGGCAACACCCTCATTTTTACATCCAACAGAACGGACGATCCTGCCAGGGCCAAGGCAAACGCCAACTTCGAAGACATCTATTTCGCCACACGCCAGGGAAACACCTGGTCTGCACCCAAGCTGATCAGTTCGAACATAAACATTAAATACAACGATGCGGCCGCTTCGCTTTCTCCCGACGGCAAAACCCTGTTCCTCTATTATGAAGAAGGCGAGGGCGACATCTACACTTCTATACTTGAAGGCGGTGAATGGTCGAAACCAAAGTCGTTGAACAAGAACATAAACACCGCCCTGTTCTGGGAGACCTGTGCCAGCGTATCGGCCGACGGAAAAAAGTTATACTTTGCCAGCAATCGTCCGGGCGGAATCGGCGAGCTCGACCTGTACGTAAGTGAGCTCGACGGCAAGGGCGACTGGGGAAAAGCCGTAAACCTCGGCGCTGTCGTAAATACTCCCGAGAATGAGGATTCGCCCTTCATTCATCACGACGGAGTGACCCTATATTTTTCTTCTGATGGACATCCTACGCTGGGGAACAGCGACATCTTTTTTACGGAGTTCAGGAATAACAAGTGGTCAAGACCCGAGAACATCGGATGGCCACTCAATTCCTGGGAGTACGATGGTTTCTTCACCCTTTCACCAGATAAAAAGAAGGGATACTTTTCGACCGTAAAGGAAGGTGGTCTCGGTGACGCCGACCTCTATGCCATCTCCTTTCTGGAGCCCAAGTACAAGCCGAAGCCAAAACCCGTTGTCGTGGCGGCGGCCGTGGAAAAGCCCAAAACAGAAATCCCCAAGGCGGAGGAGTTTATCGATCCTACCATCGCCGCCAAGAAGGCCTCCAAAGTGGTCACGTTGCTCAAGGGTAAGGTCATCGACGAGAACTCGGCCGCACCGCTCGCCGCCGTTATCTCGCTCATCGATAACACCAACAACAAGGTGATGGCTAAGATCAACAGCAACCCGGCCACGGGGGAATTTGAGCTAACCATTCCTCACGGTGGAAACTACGGTGTGGCTACTGAAAAGTCCGGCTACCTGTTTAACTCCATCAACTTCAACGTTCCGGCTTTCGCAGACTACCAGGAAATCGATACGCACATCATCATGGTGAAAGCGGAAATTGGTTCTAAAGTCGTCTTGAAAAACATCTTCTTCGACGTCGGCAAATCCGACCTCAGACCTGAATCTATCGCCGAGGTAGAGAACATACGCGAACTGCTGGTGGCGAACCCGAACCTTCGCGTTCAGATCAATGGTCACACGGACAACAGCGGAAATGCGACAACGAACAAGGCCCTGTCGCTCAAGCGGGCGACATCCGTAGTTACTTACCTTACACAAAAGGGCGTGGCACAGACTCGTCTCGGCGCCAAAGGCTATGGCTCTGACCGGCCCATCGTTTCCAATGACGATGAAGAAGGTGGTCGCGAGATCAACCGCCGTACCGAGATCGAAATTATCAAGTAGCGATCAGCGTTTCAGCATGTAGGCGCTTACCATGTCTTTCAACACTTCCAGGGTGACCGGTTTTTGAAAGTACGCCTTCACGCCAGGAATCGAAGTTGCCCGGCTAAGGTCGCGCGGGTGATTCGACGAGCTGATAATGTAGACCTCCGCTTTCTTTATAAGCTGGTGCTCTATTTCGTGAAGCTGTTCCAGAAATTCCCAACCATCTACCTCAGGCATATAGATGTCGAGCATAATAATGTCGGGCAGGTGTTCAGCCGACTTTTTGTGATGCAGCAGGTAGTCGATAGCCCCCTGAGCAGTGTTGTAAATGGTAATGATGTGCGCGAGTTCACCGAGTTCTGCAAGTCGCTTGATATAGAAAGACGACATGGGGTCGTCATCTATGATCCAGAGGTTTGGTATTTTGGTTGACATGCCTGGCTATCAAGATACGATTTTTATTTGATCACGCGATTGGTTCCGCCTTTGGGAAGGGGCGTATGGATCGCTGACAAATAAGTCAAAATTGAATTCTGGGTATTGGGGATAAAGATAAAGATCCCAAGCAACTTTCATCAGAAGTTTGCTCTAAAAGTAATACCATAGTTTCGCGGATCGCCCAGATGCGTAGCGCCGAAGTTGTACGCATACGCGATATAATGTTCATCGCCAAGGTTTCTGCCCCAGAACATCAGTTCGAAGCGGTCGTAAGACGCACCCGCACGCACGTTGAAAATGCTGTAGGCATCCTGCTGAATCGTATTGGGGAGGTCGAAGTACTGTTCTCCCAGCATCATCCACTCTCCGCGGGCGGTAACTTTTACAGGGCCGAAGGAGTAGGCATACTGCAACGCTGCCATGGACGTAAAGGCTGGAGTAAAGATTTGCTTGTTACCTTTTAGATCAGCCTCATCTCCGTCTTGCGAAAGGTTCAACTTGTCATAGGCCGCGTCATTCACGCCGAAATTGTAGTCGAATTGCAGGTTCTTAACCGGAGTGGTCGAAAACTGCAGGTCGATCCCCTTGCTGGTAAGCTCGCCGGAATTACGCGTAATAGTAATGGCATCCGGCAACACCAGCGTGGGTACCTGCACATCGGTAACCTGGATGTAGAACAATGAAAGGTTCACCATCACCTTGTTGCTGAGGAAATAATGCTTTGTACCCAATTCGTAATTGCTGCTGTACTCGGGCTTGTAGGCATAGAGCGGCGGCTGCGAGGGGTCTGATCCCAGTGGCGTCATGCCGCCGGCGCGGAATCCGCGGGTATAGGATGCATAGTAGGTGTGATCGCCCTGGCGATAAGCCACGGCCAACTTGGGAGAAAAGGCGTTGAAGTCGGCCCTTCCGGTTGTGTCGGGTTGTGTCACAAATATCGGATCGGGGTCATGCTGATATTCCCCCAACACAGTTTGTTTCTTGTGCTCGTAGTCGTAGCGAAGTCCAAGCGTAACATCGAGATGATCAAAGAATGTATATGTGCCCTGACCATAGACGGCAATGCCATTGCCATAGGCCTCCGTCGTATTGATCGCCGAGGAGTTCGTATCGGGCACACCATACATTCCGGCATCTTCGCCAAACCGCGTGGCTTGCTTGTTGGGCGTGTACTGATGGAACAAATACGTACCGGCAGTCCATTTGAACGGAGCCGTGAGTGACGCCGGAGAGGAGAACTTAAACTCCTGCGTGAGCACCTTCACGTTGTTCCAGTCGCGGCCATAATTGTTAATGATGGTGATGATGTCGTACGGAGAAAAGTCCCCGTCAATGGGCGCTTCATAGTATCGGTAGTTGGACTGATAAGCAGTCTGCGAGAAGAAGTTCATTTTATCGCCGCTGTGATTAGCCACCAGCGACGCATTGAAGTTGTTGTCGATCAGTTTGGTTACCGCGTTCTGATTTACGGTAAAGGGTTTCTCGAAAGCCTCCTCCACGCTGCCGGCCAGAGGAAACGCGCCGCTATTGCGATTGGAGTTGGTTTTCATATTTAGCGACAGCGCCCAGCGCGGTGACACGTTGTAGCGGAGATTGTAGTTGGCGGTGAACGTGCTGCGCTTGTCAAAATCCGACATATCGAAATCGTTCGTATAGAAGCCATTTGTTCGCTCGAACACACCACTGATTCCAAAGAACAGCTTGTTCGGAATAAGGGGCGTACGGTACCCCAGCGCATAGCGCATCTGGCCGTAGCTGCCCACATTCACCTCGCCAAAACCACCGGGCGTATTGGTCGGTTGCTTGGTAATGATATTGATGACCCCGGCCATCGAGTTCCGGCCATACAGCGTGCCTTGAGGACCGCTCAATACCTCGATGCGTTCTACGTCCAGCAACTGAGGGATATAGGTGTCGAGGGTGAATTGATTAACCCCGTCGACATACGTAGCCACCGCAGGATCATAAGAGGTGGTGGTTATTCCCCGGATAGACGTCACGTTGCGATTGTCTCCGGAATTGCTCGAGAATAAATTTGGAACGATGGCCGTGATATCGCGGGTATTCCACAGACGATACTGTTGCACCTGATCGGATGACAACGTG
>DATHKA010000188.1:0-12904 GCA_035489615.1 Chryseolinea sp. | reverse complement strand
TCACGAACGGGGCCTCCTTCAACCGATTGTTGCCCAATCAGACGAAGCTGGTGGATCTCGTAAGCCTTTTGTGTTGCGCGCAAAAAACGTTCTAGGGTAATAGGCTTCACCAGGTAATCGATCACGTCCAGTGCATAACCCTCAAGGGCATACTCAGAGTACGCCGTTGTGAAAATGGTCATCGGCGGATGGCGTAGCGTCTTGAGAAATTCTATTCCGGAAACGTGGGGCATGTGAATGTCCAGCAGCAACAGATCGACGCGCTGGTCGTTCATCACCGCCGATGCCCTGAGCGCATTTTCACATGAAGCGACCAACTGCAAATATTCTGTTTGCGACACATACTCTTCCATTCCCCGGCGCGCGACAGGCTCGTCATCAACTATAAGGCAAGACAGTTTCATTGACTTATTCTGTTAATCTTTTGAGTTGCTGATTCATACTGACCGCCGGTGCTATAAACGCCTTCCAAATGAGCACCAACCAGTACCTCCAATTGCACATGGAAAGATGAACGGGCGTCATCGATCGTCAACGTATGCCCGCCCGCGTAAAGCAATTCAAGGCGACGCTTCACGTTGCGCAGCCCGATGCCGGTGCCTTTGCCAACCCCCGGCTCGCGGGTGTTATAAACGAGGAGTTGGAATTTAGGCGAGGCGTAAGACAAGGCAATTTCGATCTTATTAGCGTCCTGAGCATGGGAGACATGCTTGAATGCATTCTCTACAAAAGGCATCAACAACAAGGGCGCGATCTGAAATCCCGTTACATTAGGGTCTGCCGAGAACTTGATACTATAGTTGCCATCCTTGCGCATACGCTGCAAGTCTACATAGTTGCGCAAGTAAGCCACTTCTTTTTCAATCGCTATCCGGCTGCCGTTACATTCATACAGTTGATAGCGGAGCATATCCGAGAAGGCAGCCAACATCTCACGGGCCGTACGGTTCTCCTTATCAATCTGAAAATAAATGGTATTGATTGAGTTGAATAAAAAATGGGGATTGATCTGCGCCTTCAGGTAGGCTAATTCGGCGTCCACCTGGTCGAACGCAATTTGCCGAAGCAAGTCACGTTGTCGCGACCATTCGCGGCTCAATTCCAGCGCAACACTAAATGCCACGTAGAATACGGCGATGGAAATATTATAGAAAGTTTGATTTAAAAAACGTGAATTCGTTTCAATCGAGGTAGTGCTTGTCAGAAATGAGTCGTGCACATCCTTCAAGAGCGTGTAAAAAAGCATCGCGCCAATAAGCAGCGTTCCATACGTAAACCATCGGCCCGTTTTCGCAAAGCGGGGAATAAGCACATACAGATTTAAGTAAATGAGTCCCGCCAACAGGCCGTTACGAACGATGACTTCCATGACGAATGGCGATGTACCAAGGTGATCAATTAGCGCCCACCGTGTGTACATATGAAACAACACGGTGACTGTCCAGAACAGCACATGGTCCAGCTTGTACCTCCAAAACGGATTCATACTGAAAATTACGGTATTTGGCAGCATAGCCCTAGCGGCTATGATTCCTTTCGTCAAGGATCGGGTGCCAGACATCAGAAAAAACTGCGAATAGACCAACCGTAGATCACTTCACCAGCGACTCCAGCGCCATCTCAGCTTCCTCAAAATGGAAGGCCGCGATTGCGCGTTCCATCAGAGCGTTCACTTCAGGAAGGCAGAGGTTACCAATACTTCCCTCGTGCGTATGCTTTACTTCACGTTCCGGGCGATAGTTACCTTGCTCAATATCCAGCCCCACCTTCCGGTAGGCATCGCGGAACGGCATCCCTTCAAGAACCAGTTTGTTCACTTCCTCCACGCTGAACAGAAATTTGTATTTATCGTCGCTCAGGATGTCCTGCTTAACCTCAATGTTTGACAGCATCAAACGCGTCATTTGCAGGCAATCGCGCAGGTGATCGAATGCAGGAAACAACAGTTCTTTTAGCAATTGCATTTCACGATGATAGCCGGACGGCAGGTTGGCAATTCCCAGAGCAATATCGTTGGGCAGGGCCTGCAGTTGACCGCAGCGACCCCGGATTAACTCAAACACATCGGGATTCTTCTTATGGGGCATTATGCTCGATCCGGTCGTAAGCTCTGCCGGAAAACTAATGAATCCAAAATTCTGATTCAGGAAGAGGCAGGCATCCATGGCCAGTTTTCCGACAGTAGCCGCCACGTTAGACAACGCCGACGCAACGATACGCTCCGTCTTTCCCCTTCCCATCTGTGCGTATACTACGTTGTAGTTCAATGATGAAAACCCGAGTAGTTGAGTGGTCATGGTTCGGTTCAGGGGAAATGAAGAACCATACCCGGCAGCAGACCCGAGTGGGTTTCTGTTAACCACCTGGTAAGCTCCCTGCAGGGTGGCCAGGTCGTCCACCAGGCTTTCGGCATACGCACCAAACCAGAGACCGAATGAAGAAGGCATCGCCAGCTGGAGATGCGTATAGCCCGGGAGTAGTACCTCTTTATGTTTTTCCGCAAGTGACTGCAACAAATCGAAAAGTTGCTTTACTTCTGTAACGGTGTCGTGAAGTGCCGAACGGAGGAAGAGCTTGATATCCAACAAGACCTGGTCATTGCGCGACCGGCCGGCGTGAATCTTCTTTCCTACATCACCCAGCTTTCGTGTCAGGAGCAGCTCAACCTGAGAGTGTATGTCTTCAACATTGGGCTCCACCTGAAATTTACCGGCAAGGATCTCCGCATACAATTCCTTCAACGCCGCCGAAAGCCCGTCCAGTTCAGTCCTCGACAGCAGACCAATCGACTCAAGCATCGCAATATGCGCGAGCGAACCCAGGATGTCGAAGCGCGCCAGAAACATATCCATTTCCCGATCTTTACCTACTGTAAACCGATCGACTTCCTGAAGTGATGCTTTGTCCTTTTGCCAGAGTTTCATGATATAATCAGTACTGAGCGTTTCTTATTTCACGACGATTTCGTCCAACAATTTAATGTAGGTAGCGATGCCTTGAGCGATCTCATCGACATAGATAAACTCATCGGCGCTGTGCGAACGCGCCGAATCGCCAGGGCCGATCTTTACGGATGGTACAGGTATCAGGGCCTGATCGGATGTTGTGGGCGAGCCGTACAGCTTCAATCCATGCTTCATCGCCGCTTGCACGATGGCATGATCGGCAGCAATGCCCGATGACCGCATTCTCAGCGACCGGGGAAGGACTTCACAAGTTACATGCTCGGTGATGATCGACAACGCTTCCTCGAGCGTATAGGCATCCGTTACCCGCACATCGACCGTAAATTTACATTCAGCAGGCACCACGTTGTGCTGTGCGCCTGCCTGAATTATAGTGACGGACATCTTCATCACCCCCAAGGTAGGAGAAACCCGGGGGAATGAATAGGTTCTAAACCATTCAATGTCTGGCAGGGCGAGGTAAATGGCGTTTATCCCCTCCTCGCGAGCTGCATGACCCGACACGCCTTTCACCGTGCAATCGAGCACCATCAATCCTTTCTCGGCTGTGGCCATGTCGCAGAGTGTAGGCTCACCCACGATGGCAAAGTCGATGTCTGGTAACGCATCCCATATACGCTCTATTCCCTCCCGCCCGGAAATCTCCTCCTCGGCACTGGCCGCCAGAATTACATTATAAAGCAAATCTGCACGTTCGTAGTAGTGCAGAAAAGTGGCTATCAACGAGACAAGTGGACCGCCTGCGTCGTTGCTGCCGAGCCCGTACAGCCTTCCATCTGCCATATCTGGCGTAAACGGGTCGCGTGTATAGCCCGGGTTGGGCCTGACGGTATCATGGTGCGAATTGAGCAGTATCGTAGGTTTCGTGATATCGAAGTAACGGTTCAGCGCCCACACGTTGTTCCCCCTTCTTCCTGTCTCCACGCCTCGCCTTTCCAGGAAACTGGTGATCAAGGCTGCCGTACCAGCCTCTTCCCTGCTGAATGAAGGTGTAGCAATTAAACTCCGCAGAAGTTCAGTGGCATCGGACACCAAGATTGAATGTGTGGTTTCTTTCATGCGATCTTAGTCGTGATTGATGACATCGTTACTCCGCGCAAAGGCAATAGTTATGACGTAATGAGTGTCCCTGCCGTTTCTCTTCCCGTGTTGCGTATCAAGTCTCCGGCGTCACCAATGAGTACCTCTTTCACGCCGGCGTGAATGGCTGCGTAGGCGTTCTCCAGCTTGGGCAAGATACCATCGGCAAAAACATGCCGGCCGAGCAGTTCCTCGTACATCTTTCTGGGTAGCTCATGGATCACTGAATCGTCGCGGGTGACGTCGTGTAACACGCCTTTCTTTTCGAAACAGAAGATCAGTCGCACCTCAAAATGCTTGCTCATCGCGATGGCGAGCACGGAGGATATCGTATCGGCATTCGTATTGAGCATCTTGCCGGCATCGTGCGTTAGTGGTGCGAACACCGGGATGGTATTTTGTTTCAGCAAAAAGTACAACAGCGCCGTGTTAACACCTTCTGCGTCGATGTCGCCCACAAAGCCATAGTCAATATCCTTCACAGGTCGTTTGGTGGCGCGTATCATGTTCCCATCGGCACCTGTCACGCCGATGGCGTTGCAATCCAGTGATTGCAATCTGGCAACCAGTTGCTTGTTCACGAGGCCGCCGTACACCATCGTCACCACGTCAAGCGTTTCGGCATCTGTTATACGTCTGCCGTTCATATACTGCGATTCGATTCCCAGTCTTTTGCCAATGTTGGTGGCAATCTTGCCTCCTCCGTGAACGAGAATCTTCGGTTCCTGGATTGCCGCAAAATCACGAAGAAATCTTTCCAGTGCCGCTGAATCATCCAGCACATTTCCTCCAATTTTGACAATGAATAGTTTATTCATTTGCGTATAGTCCTATCGTTGCTTCCTCAGAATCTCGCTCAGCACCGCCTGAGCCGCCCACACGCGGTTTGATGCCTGTCGCGTGACGACGCTGTTTGCACCGTCGAGAATTTCGTCGCTCACTTCCACGTTTCTCCGTACGGGCAGGCAATGCATGATTTTCGCCGAGTGTGTGAGCAATAGTTTTTCGTTGGTCATCATCCACCTGGGATCATTCGTATATACCCTGCCATAGTCGGTGTAGGTACTCCAGTTCTTGATATATACAAAGTCCGCCCATTTCAGCGCCTCTGCCTGATCGAGGGTAACGGATGCGCCACGCGTAAATTTAGGATCAAGCTCGTAGTCCTCCGGGTGCGTGATCACGAAGTCTGCTTCTCCCCAGGCGTTTACCCATTGGCTGAAGCTGTTCGCCACACACTGCGGCAACGCCTTCACGTGAGGTGCCCAGGTCATCACGATCTTCGGGCGACGTTTCTCTTTGAACGTCTCTTTGATGGTAATAATATCGGTAAGACTTTGGAGCGGATGCAGCGTTGCACTCTCCAGGCTCACCACGGGAATGCCAGAATACTTAATGAACTGATGAAGGTAGAGCTCGCCGTAGTCTTCGTGCTTGTTCTGCAGGCTCGGAAAAGTTCTCACGCCCAGAATGTCGAAGTACTTGCCCAGTATGGGGGCAGCGTCCTTCACGTGCTCGACGGTGGAGCCACTCATGATCGCTTCCTCTTCAAACTCCAGTGTCCATCCATCCTGGCCCACATTGAAAACAATGCAATCCATTCCAAGATTCTGCGACGCGATTTGCGTGCTGAGACGGGTGCGCATGCTGGGATTCAGAAACAACAGGCCCATCCGTTTGCCCGCACCCAGGTCGCGGTCACTATAAGGATCAGATTTATAATCCAGTGCAATTTGTGCGAGTGCGTTGATATCGTGAGCGTCGTCGACAGAGATGAAGTTTTTCATGCCAGGATTTCTTTCAGTGACTTTAGGAAAATATCGGATTCGTTTTTAGTTAGCGCAAGGGAAGGGAGCAAGCGGATCGTATTGGGCTTTGCTTCGCCGGTGAAGATACCGTGTTCAAACAAAAGCGCATTTCGAACGGTGCTCTTATCAGCTGGTAAATCGAAGCCAATCATAAGACCACGCCCGCGCAGGTTAAGCACCGTGGGGAACTTACCCAACTCGTTCAACAGGTAGGCACCTACTGTTGCTGCGTTCTCCACCAGCTGTTCCTGTTCCATAACCTCGAGCACGGCCAGGCAAGCCACAGCGGCCAGGTAATTGCCACCGAAGGTCGTTCCGAGCATACCACTCCAGGGCTTAATGTCCGGGCGTATCAGAACGCCGCCAACGGGAAAGCCATTGCCCATGCCCTTTGCCATCGTGACCAGGTCGGGGCGAATAGACGTATGTTGATGTGCGAAGAACTTACCGGTGCGTCCGTAACCCGATTGAATTTCATCGAGTATGAGCAGAGCACCTGCCTCGCGGCATTTCTTTTCAAGCACTTCCAGGAAATGGTCGGTCGGCATCCTTATGCCCCCCACGCCTTGAATGCCTTCGACGATCACGGCGGCAACGCTGTCGTCGAGCGCTGCTGCGAGCGCCTGCTCGTCATTGAGTGGCAGGAAAGTGACCTCGTGTCCTGCGTTGAATGGAGAAACAATCTTTGGATTATCCGTGACGGCAACAGCGCCCGACGTACGGCCATGAAATGCTTTATCGAAGGCGATTATGCGCTTGCGACCCGTTACGAACGACGCTACTTTCAGCGCATTCTCGTTTGCCTCGGCACCGGAGTTGCATAGGAACAGTTGATAGTCCGGATAGCCCGATAGTTGGCCGAGCTTGTCAGCCAACTTTTGCTGGAGTGGATTCTGCACGCTATTCGAGTAGAACGCGATGCGCGAGAGTTGTTCGGTAATGGTGCGTACATAGTACGGATGGGTGTGGCCGATTGAAATAACGGCATGGCCGCCGTACAGATCGAGGTACTTTCTTCCCTGATCGTCCCAAATCCACGAACCTTCGCCCTTCACGGGGGTGATGTTGAACAAAGGGTACACATCAAATAATTTCATCTGAGGGTTTGCTGACATGTTTATTTAGTATTGAGTCCTTAGTCATTAGTCATTAGTGGGTCAGGAGTTCTGATAGTATTTAGTTCCGCACGGCTTAAAGTACTATATACTAGGAACAACTAACGACTCAGGACTCAGGACTAACTAATAATCTTAAAAGGCTATCGATTTGAGTTTCAATCCGGCCGTTTCGTCAAGTCCGAACAACAAATTCATGTTTTGAACGGCTTGTCCCGACGCTCCCTTTAACAAGTTGTCGATTGCCGTGTGCACCACTAATTGGTCCCCTTGCTGCTCAATCCCAACTAAACACTTGTTGGTGTTAATCACCGGTTTCATATCAATTGTTCCCGCCGTAACCACGGTAAAAGGATGACTGGCGTAGAATTCCCGATAGAGCGCCAATACGTGATCGGCCGGCAAAGGCGTTTTCACACAAGAGCTCACATAGATGCCACGCGTGAAATCTCCCCGCCAGGGAACAAAATGAATGGCCCCTGCGTCGGCCTGTAAAGACTTCAGTGTCCTGCCTACCTCTTTCATGTGCTGATGGGACAAGGTCTTGTAAGCCGATATGTTGCTGGCGCGCCACGTAAAATGCGTAGTGTCCTGAAGTTTCTGTCCAGCGCCTGTCGAACCCGTTATACCGGTTGCGAATACTTCCGATAACACGCCGGCCTTTGCCAACGGCAGAAGACCGAGCTGAATAGCCGTGGCGAAGCATCCGGGATTTGCCACATTCGAGGCCCGGATGATTTGTTCGCGGTTCAGCTCTGGCAAACCATACACGAAAGCCCTTCCTTTAGACGACTCACCGAGTCTGAAGTCCTGACTCAGGTCGATTATCTTGACGCGATCCTGAATTGAAGACTCGTCCACGAACTTACGGCTCTCGCCATGGCCCAGACAGAGGAAGATCACATCCACATCCTCGCTGATGCCCTCGGTAAACCGCAGGTCAGTGTCACCTTTGAGATCGTGGTGCGTTTCGTACAACGGCTTGCCTGCCTGGCTGCGGCTTTGCACCGAGGCCAGTTGCACGAAAGGATGATTAAGCAGTAGCCTGATCGTTTCGCCACCTGTGTAGCCAGCGCCACCCACAATACCTGCCTTAATCGACGCCATCGATGCTTTCTTTTACCTGGTGATATATTCCGGTCTGATTGCCGAAGATCTTCGTAAAGCCGATTACGTCGTCGCCCGTCCAGCCGAGGTTCATCTCGCCATATTTACCAAACTTGGACGACATCAAATCGTACGGCGACTCAATGCCCAGCACCTGGAACCGGTAGGGGAACAGTTGGATGTGCACATCACCGGTTACGTGATCCTGTGAGCGCGTCAGGAATGCCTCCACATCACGCATCACGGGATCCAGGTACTGGCCCTCGTGTAGCCAATTGCCATAGAACTGGGCAAGTTGATCCTTCCAGGTCAACTGCCATTTCGTGAGCACGTGCTTCTCGAGTGCGTGGTGTCCTTTGATCACGAGCATTGGCGCAGCGGCTTCAAATCCAACACGGCCTTTGATACCAATGATGGTGTCTCCCACGTGAATATCCCGGCCAATACCGTAGGGACCCGCCAGTTGCTGAAGGCGTTGGATAGCCCCGGTCGGATGCTGGAACGCCTCGTCATTAACCTTCCGCAACTCTCCTTTTTCGAAAGTCAGTTTCACCGTTTCAGAGTCGTGCTTGGTAACCTGCGTCGGCCAGGCCGACTCGGGAAGCATGCCCAGCGACTTGAGGGTTTCCTTGCCACCAACAGATGTTCCCCAAAGGCCCTTGTTAACTGAGTACATAGCCTTCTCAAAATTCATGTCGACGCCCTTCGACTTGAGAAAGCTGATCTCCTCCTCGCGCGACAGTCTCAGTTCCCTGATAGGCGTAATGATTTCAATCCCCGGTACGAGCACGTTCAGAATCATGTCGAAGCGGACCTGATCGTTTCCGGCACCCGTACTGCCATGCGCCACAGCATCGGCTTTGATCTCCTTCGCGTATTGGGCAACCGCCAACGCCTGTGACATCCGTTCGGCGCTCACGCTCAAAGGATACGTGTTGTTCTTGAGCACATTGCCGTAGATGAGGTAACGAATGACCTTATCGTAATAATTCCTGGTTTCATCAACGGTACGATGCGAGGCCACACCCAGGCTTTCTGCGCGCGCTTCGATGTGTTTGATTTCGGTCGCGTCGAAGCCACCTGTGTTCACCGTGATGGTATGTACTTCATAACCTTTATTCTCACCGAGGTACTTCACGCAGTACGATGTGTCGAGCCCGCCGCTGAAAGCCAATACTACCTTTTTTTTCATTTCATACAGAAGTTAACGCGGAGCCTGCGGGTTCCGCTTTGGTTGTCATGAAACCGTTCAATTCCCGTTCAAAGTAAGGGAATCAGGTGTCCGACTCAAAAAGATTTGCTGGATTAAAACGACGTTTTTTACCAGAAGAAAAAGAAGCTCAACAGTGACCGTTTTCTGGAAGAATCACCATTGCCTTCGTCACGTCGTCGTGCCTTGAGCAGCACGAATTGTTTGAAGCGAACCCATCGCTCGAAGAGCTTGAAGTTGCCTTTGAAATGCCTGTGGCGATGCTGTACAAGCTCGCCTTCTGGAGTGACCACGATAGCAGGCTTGAGTTGCTCCTCGAGCGCCTTAGCGGCACGAAGCTGCTCGGCTTCTTTTATTTTGGCCTCGGCTTCAACGGGGTCGAACAGCATCGCCGTGCAGAGGCAGTTCTTGCGCTCCTTGCCCATGAGGATATCGTAGTTGACACAGCTCTTGCATCCCTTCCAGAACTCCTCATCGTTCGTGAGTTCGCTGTAAGTCACGGGCTCGTAACCGAGGTCAGAATTGATCTTCATGACTGCCAGACCGGTCGTTAGTCCAAAGATCTTTGAGGTTGGATAAAGCTCCCGCGACAGCTCGAAAATTTTCCGCTTAATTTCCGTCGCTACGCCCGTCTTTCTGAACGAAGGCGCCACGATCAGGCCCGAATTTGCCACATATTTTCCGTGTTCCCACGCCTCGACGTAGCAAAAGCCGACCCAGGTGCCTTCCGGCGTCAGGGCAATTACCGCCTTGCCTTCATCCATTTTCGTTTCAATGTACTCCGGCGAGCGCTTGGCGATACCGGTGCCACGCGCTTTCGCCGATTCCTCCATCTCTTTGGTAATGGTCTCGGCGTAGTGTTTATCGTCGGCCGTTGCCCGCCTGACAATGATATTATGACTATTCAATTTCTTTTCTGTGTTAATAATTAAGACAATAAACCCGGTGCGAAGCGCACTTGAGTTTTGCCATCTCCCGGATAGCAATACTCGTTCCAAATGCTCAGAAATGCAGGTATCAGATACGCACGAAGCGCGTTGGTCGGGGTCGCCTGGTCACCATACAGGCCGGTGTCAAGAACAGAACAGTTCTTTTAGAGTGGTTGGCAGTACTTGCTGCGCAGATGTCGGTGAACAAGGTTTTCAATTTTCTTACTATCGTTTAGAGTTGAAAAGTCAGATAAAAGGCATTATTTATTGATTTAATTTTATACGTAAATGCAAAATTAAACGATAAAGTTTGGTAAAAGATAACGTTTGAATAAAAGTATTGGAAATTTTTTCGGCCGCGCTAACGAAAGTTAGTCGGCAAAAAGCGGCGGACTACCCGGAAAAACGGTGCATTCCTCGTAACAGAATATTTCATTTCATAACTTTGCCTCATAACATGTTATGTAAATGTTCCATAAGAAGATTGTTATCGCCAGCATTTTTTTTGCTTTGCTTATTTCGCTGGCAGTCGTGTTTCAACCGGTTCCGACAGCATCCGTAGAGAACACGCTTAAAGCCATTGGCACAGTTGATCAAGTCTATGAAGCGGGTGGGCAGGACCTCATCTTCAAGCTGAAGGGCGATGATCACCTTTTCTACGTCGATTCAGGATCGACGGACGGCTTCAAGCTGGCCTCTCTCAAAACTGAGCTGCCTGGCCAGAGCGTAGAGATCTATTACGTAAAGTATTGGTCTCCGATCGACAGTTTTAGCAAACTGAAGCACATCGCCAAGATGGAATTGAACAGCACTACACTGTATTCCAATCTCAAGTAAAGGCACCACGTTTCCGTCAGGTTCGGGAACACCCCTCATTTGGCCATTCCGCCGACTTCTTTCACCGGAAGACCAGGGCGACTTTGACTTCTATTTCATAACGACCAGCTTTCCAATCCGCTGAACAGTTTTGTCGGATACCCCTACCGTGAGCTTGTAGACGTAGATTCCGTTGGGTAGCGTATTGCCGTTCCGTTTGGCAGCATTCCAAACGAGCTCATTGCTGCCTATTTGCAAGGCAGGGAAATCAGACTCTGTAAGTATCGCCTGCAGTTGCCCGTTGACACCCATCACGCGAAACTCGAGATGATCCGGCAGCATATTGCCACTCACGGCAATCTTGAAATACACCTCGTCCTTTGTCGGATTTGGATAAGCGTCAGAAACGGTAATCGTTGTTTCATTCTTTACCACAAACGAAACTTCGTATGGCGCCAGCGTTGAACCATTGCCTTTCGCATCGGTGCCTTCCACCCGTAAGGTGTACGCTCCGTCGCTCAGGTCCTGTGGGTGAAACTCAATTCGAAAATCGGTTGATGCCGTCGCAGGATACCATTTCACGCGACTGTCAGACAGCAGGATCTGCGTAGGCGCACACGGCGGTGCATCGCATGGATAGGTGAGGAACAATCTCACGCCTGCCGTATCGGTCTTAAGCACATTCTTGTTCTCGTCCCAAAGCCTGATGAGAATATCCGGACTCGAACGAACGAAATCGCCGTTCATGGCACGCCGGCCATCGATGGTAACCTCTATTATCGGGTTGAGGCCATCTTCCGTTACTTCGATTTTGTCTGTGAGCAACAGCAGGTTGTTGGTGTAGTACTGTTCGGGAAGGATGTGAGGATTGACAAATATCTGAAAATCGTTCAGGCCCGCCAGTCCCAACGTGTTCAAGGCAATCGGCACCCAGGTGGTGTCGCCCGGAAGCGGCGCCTGCACGCTAATCGCTGATTTCGCCGTAAGCAGCGTGCGCTGATTGAAGACCTCATAGTTCACTGTTATTGAGTCGGCAAAGGTCGATTCGCTGATGTTTACAAAACCGAACTCTCCTTTCCAGGGGATGCCTTCTCCAACTCGCTCAGTACTCCGCGTTCCGTTGTAATAGAGCAATCCCTCAGGACCAGGAGTATACGTGACAAGCCATTGATCCAGCTGTGCCGTGGTGATGTACGTGTCATCGGTTGAATTGAATGAAAGCCTCAGGTAGGGATACGTGGCAGCATCGATGTCGCTGAGATCTCGCGGTCCGGTTACATCGCTCGCGAGTATTTGCTCGTCACCGTTGAGCTTAATACCTGAGATGTCGAACGCCACGACATCGGTTGCGTCATTAACAATGGCTTGCGTGCTAAGCGCCCCCCAATCCACGGCCGGTCCAATCCAATCGGAACGCATCGTGCCAGCCGAATATCCACCCGTTATGTGCCGACTGGTGGACACGCTTTGGAGGTTGGGCTGCGTTTCAGACGATCGGTATACTACCGCGGTCCCTGGTGCATCGCCCTTTCGCCCGAAAATTATTACTGGCTCATCATCTTGCAAACTGTTGATCTGCGCCTCGGATATACCAATCTCTCCCAGCTTCACCTTTGCTGCTTCCGGCCAGAGACTGTAATAGGCGTTACCGATATTAAAGAGCACAACCGAATCTCCAACAGGAATATTATTGACGTATCCGATCACATCCGTTACGCCGTCAGTAGCCATCTCAAGGTAGTAATAGCTGTTGATCACCACTGACTCACGACCACACGCTCGGCCGGCGCTGTTGAACCATTCGAGCTTCACACCGAGATAAGGAAACGCCGATTTTCGGTCGAATGCAACCAGATTTATGGTATTCGCGCGA
>DATHKA010000187.1:0-4787 GCA_035489615.1 Chryseolinea sp. | reverse complement strand
AGGTCTTGCCAACGCGGGCGAAAAGCAATTTCAGGTAGTCGTATATCTCGGTCGTTGTTCCGACAGTAGAGCGGGGGTTACGCGTGTTTACCCTTTGCTCAATGGCGATGGCTGGCGATACCCCGCGAATGTAGTCCACCTCCGGCTTCTCCATGCGACCCAGGAATTGCCGCGCATACGAGCTAAGGCTCTCAACATACATGCGCTGTCCTTCGGCAAAGAGCGTGTCGAAAGCCAATGAAGATTTGCCCGACCCCGACAGGCCGGTAATCACGACCAGCTTATTGCGCGGTATGGCTACGCTCAGGTTCTTGAGATTGTTTACACGCGCGCGCTTGATGATGATGAACTCCCGGGGGCTCAGATCGTCAAGCTCACTATCACTAAATGGTAAAATGCTTTTGGTCACGTTGCCTCCTGTATTTCCACGAACCATGCCGTGGATGTTGTTTAAAGTCAAACTTTCCGATCAATTCCCGGGCGGCAGCTGTATCGACGTGGCCTGCAGCCCAAAAAACAAAAAAACACCATCTAGGCGGATGGTGTTCATATTTTCCGGAGAATAATAATATCAGTTGTCGAAATCGGGATCGTAGCTTTGTTCCCGGCCTTTTCTGCCGCCGCCTCCGTCTTCATCATAATCTCCCTCTTCTTCGGTTTCGGCACTGGCGCTTTCGGTATTGTCGAATCCTTCGGCCGGATCGAACGGCTCCTCAGTGCCGCCCTTTTCAAACTCGGTATCGCCCTTGGAATCAACGTCGTACTCGCCTTCGCTGTTTTTTGTCACCGGAACCTTCACCAAATAGGTGGCATCTTCGGTTTCCAACGGAAACACGAAAATTGGCTCACGCTTTGCATTCGTTATTCGGGTAATGCTACTCTCGTACCCGTTTGGGTATTGAGTATGAACTAGTTCCAGCAACCCCTCCGAAAGGTTCTCCAGGCTCTTTATCACTTTTTTCTTGCTGACCGCCATACAATGAATAAAACGCGTATTTGAGGCAAATAGGGAAAGAAAAACTTTTAGAGGCAAGAATTTCCTTCAAAATTTTTTGGCTTTAATCGGACTTTTTCTATCTTTTCAATCCAATTGTTCAACTAACCCCAACAATATCGAGAGAGACATCTACGTTACCTAAATGTGAGACAGAATGATTGACAGAAGATTAAGTGACAGCGAACTCGTGTCACTGTATCAGACCGGTAACCAAGAAGCTTTCGAGATGCTCTTACACCGACACAAGTCCAGGATCTATACGGCTATTTACCTGATCGTGAAAGATCGGTATACAGCTGAGGACTTGCTGCAAGAGACGTTTATCAAGGCCATTAACACTATTCGCAGTGGACGCTATAACGAGGAGGGAAAATTCCTGCCTTGGATAAGCCGCATTGCCCATAATTTGGCGATAGACAATTTCAGAAAGAATAAGCGTTACCCAGAAGTCGTGCTTGAAGACGGGAGCAGGGTATTCGATTCCATGCAGTTTGCGGAAGAGTCCACAGAAGACAAGCAGGTGTTCAAAGACACCCGGTCAAGACTTAGGGACATGATTAAGGAACTGCCCGTGGAACAGAAACAAGTGCTGATCATGCGGCATTACCTGCAAATGAGTTTTCAGGAGATCGCGGAACGCACGGGGGTAAGCATTAACACGGCATTGGGACGGATGCGTTATGCGCTTATCAACCTGCGTAAACGGATGATGAAAAACAGAGCCTATGATAAGAACATTTACAGAAACGGACTTGATCAGGTATTTGTACCGAGAGACCTCGGAGAAGGAGACGAAGGAGATTGACAATGCCCTGATTTGTGACAGCGAACTGCAAGCGTTGTATGCCGAATTGTGTGCTATGAAACGCAACATGGATTCAGCACAAGTGGAGCCTTCACCGGCGGCTGTACTCAATATCTTGAGCTATTCACAGAACATGATGGAAAGTCAGGCCTGACGGCCTGCTTGCTCTCAGTACTTAGGGACTGTTCCTGGCAGAAATAGAGAAGCCCTGCATAACGCAGGGCTCCAGTGCTTTCTTTTGTCTGTAGGCCGCCGAGGGCTGCCTTACTTTAATTCTTTTATTTCAACCTTACGCCAGCGGACCCTTACGCCACCGCCGTCATGGATCTGGAGCGCTATCTTTCCTGTGGCCGCGCCAATTTTTTCATCGTCCAATACCACCATCTGCTCGCCATTTAACCAGGTCGTTACCTTATTGCCGTCCATTCGCACTTTCATCGTGTTCCAGTCGCCTTCCTTGAGAACTTTTTCCTTTTCGGGATCCGGCTTGATCAACCATCCGCGGCCGTAAGATTCATAGATGCCGCCCGTGTTGTGATTCACAGGGGCAACTTCGGCCTGCCATCCAGCAATCTTTGTTCCTTCTATGGAGCTATGAAAGAAGACGCCACTGTTTCCGTTCGATTCCTGATTGAACTCCACGGTCAGCTCGAAATTCTTATACGACTTGTCCGATACGAGATAACCGTATTGTTTGTCGGGTCCGCTTTCACATATCAATTCGCCTTTTTCGACATACCATTTTTCTGTGCCGGCAACCGTCCAGCCCTTCAGGTCCTTTCCATTGAAAAGCTTTTTTTGTGCAAAAGATGCATTCGCCACGGTTGCAAGCAACAACACGGCAAGCGTAAGTCTGGTCATAGTTTATGATGGTTTTCGACCAAGCTACAAATCAATGCCGAATAACGAAATCGATCCCGGATCATTGGAGTTCTTTTAGGATGGTCGGTGTGTGCGCAAACCAGGCGCGGCAACGTGGCCTGACCTGCTTTTGCCGCAATTGTCAGACAACTATTACCCGCCCTACCTGCACCTCTCGAAGGAACTGTTCGTCGTGCGTAACGACAACAAGCGTTCCCTGATACTCGTTGATCGCCGACGTAAGAATTTCAGCGCTCTGAATGTCCAGATTGTTAGTGGGTTCGTCGAGCACGATCATATCAGGTGCGGTGTGAGCAATACTCAGGCAACAAAGCAGTAAACGCATCCTTTCGCCGCCACTGAGCAAACCACAACGTTTTTGCCAGGTGTCCTTTGGAAAGAGAAAGCGGTTCAACCGGATGTTGATATCGTGTTCTTCAAAATGCGATGCGTTGAACTGATGTGCTTGTTCGGATACGGTAAGGTCGGTGTTGATCAACGTATACTCCTGGTCGATATAGAGTGACTTGAACTCCGCACGCCTGACACTGCCACGGGAAGGATTGAGATTTCCCAGTATCATTCGGAGGAGGGTGGTCTTGCCTGATCCGTTTTTTCCTTTTACGGAGACGCGCTCGCCACTATAAATTCTGACGTTGAGATGTGTCGGCCATACCGGATCGACGTACTGGTAGTTAACACCGGTGGCCTCAAAGAGCAACTTACCAACATGAAGCGCTGAGTGGTCGATATCCAGCTTCATCCTGCTCGTGTCCGGCAAGCCTTCACGCAGCCCATTCAATTCAGTTGCTATACCGGCAATCTTTTCTTCGTGTACGTCGTTGATCTTTGCTGTGCTTTTTTCTGCACGATTCTTCAACGTATTCTGCAAGATGGTCGGCAAACCGGCCTTTTCCTGTTTGCCCTTTCCGCGTGCATCCAGCTTTTGCTGTCGCTGCATGGTTTCCCGCGCCCTTTCCTTTGCCTTCCGCAGTGTTTTCTCCTTGTTCCTCACGTCGTGTGCGAGCGCGTCAATTTCTATCTGTCGTTGACGGCTATAGAAATCATAGTTCCCACCGTATTGCTTCACGCCCCTGAATGACAGTTCAAAAACCGGATTCAGCAAGTTCAGCAGTGTGCGATCGTGACTGGTGATGAGCATCGTTGTCGGGGTTTGCTCAATGATCTCGTACAGCAGTCTCCTTGAGGCGATATCCAGGTGGTTGGTCGGTTCGTCAAGCAAAATAAACTGTGGATCGTGAATCATCAGGCCAGCCAGAAATATTCTGGTTCGTTGCCCCCCACTCAGATGACGCAAAGGAGAGTCAAGATCCAACCTCGGCAATTGCCAGTAGTCCATTGCCTCCATGATTCGGTCCTCAAATGACCAATCATCGTCAATTACGGCAAAATGGTGTTCCGTAGCCTGGCCGTTGAGTATACTTTTCAAAGCATGGAGTTTCGCATCAACGCGCAATCCCTGGGCGAGGGTGATGTGATCAAACTGTCCATAAAGTTGGGGTACATAATAGGGAGGCTTTTGTGTCACGACAGTGCCTTGGCACTGGATGTCACCCGCTATGACATGTAACAGAGTGGACTTGCCGACGCCATTGTTGCCGATCAGTGCCGCCTTTTCGTGATTGTTTAGGGAAAGGGTGATGTTTTCCAGCAGGCGCTTCCCGTTGGGAAGCGTGAAAGAAACGCCATTTAATGTTAACATAAAGATCCTTTTTGAAAACTGAATACCGCGGCCATCAGCCAGGGCGGCCGTCAACTATATCTGCAAAAGGACTTTCTGCTACATTTATGCGTTGTAAGAAGTTGCAAAGATAGAGAAATTTCCGATCCTGCCCGATGCGATGTAACTTGATAATATCTTAATACAACACTTAGGATGTTTTCATTTTCGAGTCCCTTATTTGTGACCTCGTATTTGTGAACTGTACTTCCATATGAATAGACTTTCCGCCATCATATCTGTGCTCCTGTTGAGCACCGCCGCTTATAGCCAATCGAATAAGCGTCCTGATGACACCGTTATTCACTATGGCCCGTCGTCGGTCTTCAGTCACAACGATTACCTTCAACCCGTTCCTTTCCACACGGCGTTTTTGTCCGAAG
>DATHKA010000186.1:0-5087 GCA_035489615.1 Chryseolinea sp. | reverse complement strand
CGCGAAACGGTGGGCGTTGAATTATTCACCCTGGGATACCTTCTTTTTATGATTCTCATGGCCACGTCGCGTTTTGTTTCTGACAGGCTTGTCGAACAATTCGGCATGGCAAAGATGTACGTCATGAGTGGCAGCCTCGTGAGTGTCGGCATTCTTATGGCCGTCGCGATGCCCGCATTCTGGCCTTCGCTGATTGGTTTTTGCCTTGTCGGATTCGGGTGTGCATCGGTTATCCCGATGACCTTCTCGCTGGCGGGTCACAGCAAGAAATACTCTCCCGGAATGGCGATCTCCATTATCGCCACCTACAGCATTGTCGGAATGCTGATCGGCCCCCCGGTTATTGGATACATCGCGCACGCCTTCAGTCTTCGCGTTGCCTTCCTGGTTTTTGCGTTGACCGGGCTGTTGATGATACCCATCTCACAACGCTTGTTCCGCCTTATCCGGAAGTCGGAGTAGCGGAGAAAGCAAAGTATTTTTACCGCGAAGACGCCAGGACGCAAAGTTTGCGCTGAGAATTTTTTTATCAGTGCTCATAGTTAATGGAGAAGCGTGGCAATCCCTTGCCATGAAATACTGTTAAAAAAACTTTGCGTCCTGGCGTCTTCGCGGTAAAAAAACTTTGCGCTCTTCGCTTCCTTAAGCTTCCGTTATCTATGGTGTGTTTGACTAGGAGTTTCACACACGCGTCCGTTCATGATGGCTTATAGCCAGCAACAGAATAGTTCGTTGTCGAAGGCAATGTTCTATGGTTAGAGATTCAAATTAGCGCTAGATTCATACGCCCATCCAAACAAGTTATGAAAATCTCCTCCGCACTTCTCTTCGTGATCGCCATCTGCTGGTTGCCGATGGGCTCGTGCAAACAACCGGACGCGACAAAAAAAGATACGAGGATCAGGGCGTTGATCATCGACGGCCAGAGCAATCACGGTGTCTGGCCCAAGACAACGGCAATGATGAAGGACTATCTTGAACAGACGGGGCTGTTCAAAGTGGATGTCGCGCGCACCGCGTTCACCTGGCAGGGGCCGCACAGCGACAACGATGTGACTCTCGGAAAGGAGCGTCGCGAAGGTCTGCTGCTGGCCTATCCAATTGCCGGCCTCTCCACGACGGCTGTTCCGGAGCCCGTTCCGGATCCTGCGTTTCATCCCGATTTTTCAAACTACGATGTGGTGATCTCTAACTTTGGATGGCAGGCAGCGCCCTGGCCCAAAGAAACCCAGACTGCCCTCGAGATGTTCGTAAGCGGCGGTGGCGGATTAGTACTCACGCATGCAGCCGACAACTCCTTCGGCGACTGGGAACAATTCAACAAAATGATTGGCCTGGGAGCGTGGGGCGACCGTAACGAAAAGAATGGACCCTATGTGTACTTCAGCAAAGATGGCCGACTCGTACGCGATACGACCGCTGGCGCCGCCGGCTCTCACGGAAAACAATATGCGTTCCTGATTACTTTGCGGGATTCGACACACGCTATCACGCAGGGCATGCCAACGGAGTGGCTACATGCCCAGGACGAGCTCTATGACCGGCTGCGCGGACCCGCACAGGAAATGAACATTCTCGCCACTGCCTTTTCTGACATCGTTGCTAACGACTCACCCTTTTCAGACTTTGCCGGTACCGATCGCCATGAACCCATGGCTATGACTGTCGCCTACGGGAACGGTCGTGTGTTTCATACACCGCTTGGGCACGCCGATTATTCCTGGGAATGTGTGGGCCTGATGACGCTATTTCAGCGTGCTACCGAATGGGCCGCAACGGGTAAAGTCACCCTCCCGCTTCCTGAAGATTTCCCCACCGCCGACAGCGTGCGTGTGCGCAAATGGTCGCATTGATGCGCCTGGCCTTTCGTGTTATCGAGTGCCCGTCCGCGGCACGAGTTGCTGGTATTCTGCCGTAATCATCCGGATCATATCATCCGCCGTGTCCGTCGAGTACAGCGTATCTTCCGGTTTCAGCACGTAAGCTGAATAAATGACTTCAGAAGTGGTCGCCGAATTGGTTTTCCATATTCCGCGGCATTTGATCAGGTGATAGCGATGGTCGGATACGTCGAAGATGACGCTCTGCACTATGGCCTCGCGTATCGCACCCGGATAAATCAGAAACAGTGGAAAATCAAACAAGCATGCACCCGCCAGGTCCGGAATCAGATTGGCATCGAAGAATTCATAACGGGTGATACGCGCCGAAATACCAATCGCCAGCAAGCCGTCTTTGAGCTTCGACAGCTTTAGTTGCATCACCTTCAGAGGCGTGACGTTCTCATGGAACGACTTAATAGAAATCCATTGTTCGCGTTCAAACTGCAGGAACTGAAGGGCATCTTTTCCGATGGAAAGCTTGTAGTCGAAAAATGAATACCCCGGCACAAAGTATCCAGGATAGAAATATCGCATGCCCAGTTCCTTACTATAATTCATCTTCAGGTAGATGAGATACTTTCCCAGACTGTACTTTCGGTAGTCAGGATCGTAGATGCTGGATATGCCCATGCACGCCTCTTTCCCGAGGTCAAAATATCCCACGGCGATCAACTTTCCCTCGTCGTAAACATCCACCTCGTAGGTATTGTAGACGGTTGTATGGGACTTGCCATGCAACAAGTGATGGAGGGAGGCAGATGCCTCAAAGGGCACGCTTTTCTTGTATTTGGCAAACAGTGACTCCTTCTCGTCTGTTATGGTTGCCCGCTGGATCTTCGTTGTAAACAGGGCATTGTTCTTAAACAGCTTTGCCTGTGTTTTGCCACCCTGAAAGTCCGAGAGTTCGACGCGCAGCCATACGGCGCTATAAAGATTATCCTTGAAGCTTAGGAAGTTTGTCGTGAAGATGGTCGGTCCCATACGAAACCAGCCTCGCGCCAGGTAGGCATCGAGCTCTGGGGGAGAAAGGCTTTCAGGATCATGTACCGAAGCAAACATTGGCTCTAGGGACCGGTTCACCCATAAAACGGGGGTACTTGTACGTCATCGCAAAATTAACCGAAATTAAGAATTACCTGACGACAGGTAATTAGTTGTCGGCGGCCAGTAACGTCCAAAGGCATGACAACGGTTATTTTGCTACGACGTATTAGCAAATTTAATAAAGTTTGGCCTCTGATGCCAACAGCATCGACTCACAACAACCTGTAAACTCAATCAATAACCAGGTCGGTCAACGTGTTGCCGGTGCGCGCTCGGCAGGCCGAACCGCAACCATAGTTATAATTGCTGACACCAGGAGTGAGCCTGCCATAAAAATGTACGACGCTCCGAAACCGCCCGTGCTTGCATTGAGCACGCCCACCAGATAGGCGCCCACAAAAGAACCCAGCGCGCCAAAACTGTTGATAAGCGCCATCGCACCTCCCGACACGTTCTGCGGGAGCAGCTCAGGAATAATGGCAAAGAAGGGGCCGTAGGGCGCGTACATCGTGGCACCCGCGATGATCAACAACACAAATGAGGCCCAGAAGCTGTCCGCACCTACGAGGTATGAACAATAGAATGCAATGGCTCCAATCAGCAGGAAGGGCCACACAAAGATTTTGCGTTTTAATGTCTTGTCGGAATAGTACGACGCCGAAAGCATGCCCACGATGGCAAACACATAGGGCAGCGAGGACAGCCATCCCGTTGTAACGATGTCCATATTCGGTGCCGCTTTAATGATCGATGGAAGCCACATAACAAACCCGTAGACACCAATACTCCAAAATGCGTACTGAAAGCACAACAGGATCACCACTTTTGACTTAAAGGCCTCGCCATAATTGCGCATGGGCTTGATGCCCTGCTGCTCCCGTTCGAGCTGAGCGGCGAGCGCTGCCTTTTCCGAAGGCGTGAGCCACTTCGCGTCGTTGGGTCTGTCGTCCACCAGTATCCACCAGAAAACAGCCCAGACCACGGCTGGAAGTCCTTCAAGAATGAACATGTTGCGCCAGCCAACCGATTGGATGAGATAGCCTGATAAGATAGACATCCAGAGAATGGTGGCGGGATTGCCGAGAATCAGGAACGTATTAGCCCTTGAGCGTTCGGTCTTAGTAAACCAGCGGCTTAGCAGAATGAGCATGGCGGGCATTACGGCGCTTTCCACTACGCCCAACATGAAACGGATCACAATCAGCACGCTTACGTTGTTCACCATCCCCGTTGCCATGGCGAGTCCGCCCCAGAGCATCAGCGACCAGAAGATTAAACGTTTGGCGCTTTTATTAGCAGCATATAGGGCACCCGGTATCTGGAAGAAAAAGTATCCCAGAAAGAACAGCGATCCCAAAAGCGACGAGACTGATGGCGTGATCTGCAGATCTTCTGCCATTCCTCCCGCCGTGCCGAAACTGAAGTTCGCGCGATCGAGATAGGCCAGGCTATAGGTGATGAAAGCGACCGGGATCAGTCGGTACCACCGGGATTTTGCAATAGTGTTGTCCATCGTGAAGCAATGCCCGGACGCCCGACAGGGGATACGTTGGGTCTGCTGCGATATTAGTACTTAAACGCTATTGCCACAAATCCCAATGTGATGACAGGTAGGTGTGTGTTGTCGGGTGGATGGCATGCGGCCGATTGATGTCCGTCGTCGACGCCATGAATGCCTCGGCTACGGGGCCTTAGCGTGATCCGTATGCGATTTCCAACTGGCGGAGCACCTCTGCTCTCCCCTGTTTTACTTCCGCTTCCACGTTGTTCCATCTGCATTCCAGGACGATCAGCTTCCGATATCTGACCTTCCGGAGGGCACGCAAATAGGGAGTGAAGTCCTGACCATGTACGCCGGGAGCAGCACGTCCCTCGCGCTCGGCGATATCGCAGTGGATAAGATAGTCACGCGTACTTTCGATGATGGCCGGTGGCTCGTTCTCCATGAGCATATGATAAATATCGACACACAACCGAAAGTTGGGATGATTCACCGCCTTCACGATTTGCAGGGCATCGTCAACCGTATTGATAAAGTTTGTCTCGGTTGAATTGAGGTTCTCCAGCGCGAGGCGGATACGATATTCTTCGGCTACGATAGCCACTTTGCGTGCTACATTGATGAACTGTTGGCGCGCCTTACTGGTGTCATATCCCTCG
>DATHKA010000185.1:0-6833 GCA_035489615.1 Chryseolinea sp. | reverse complement strand
GTCTGTAAGATCACGGCCAACAATGCGCATCCAGGGCGGACACATAAACCTTGAGCCACCGCGGGTATAGGCCTGCGACAGCAATTCGGTCATTCCGTACTCTGAATGAATGGTTTTAACACCAAAAGCCCGCGTAAGGGTTTGGTGCAAATCGTCGCGGGTGATCTCCTTCCTCCTGCCCTTCATACCGCCAGTTTCAAATAGCATCGCCTGCAATGACATCGGATGTTGCTCAGCAAAGTCCAACAGCGCATACGAGACGCCCCAAAGAATGATCTGCCGCGCGTCCCGGATGACATTCAGGTCCTTCATCAGCTGGTCCACGTTATACAGGTAGAACCCCGAATGAGCGGACCCGCTCGCCCGAATGAAATGGTCCATCATCGCTATCAGGGAGGATCCTTCCCGTTCAAGGTACGAGGGTAACAACGCCAGAAAATGATAATTAGTAAGGGGACCAAAGAAAAATTCAAAGGTCCGCGTCGCATTTTGCAGGTAAAAGTCAAGGGAAGCAACTTCGTGACGGCTTACCCTTGCACCGGTCGTAGCACTACTCGTAAAAACCAGTTCCGGCTCCCAGGTGCCTGTCTTGACGGTGTGGTCCTTGAAAAAGGATATGGGCATAAACGGAATCTGTTCGACCGCGGCGACGGCGGCTGCGTCGACCCGAAGGTGCTGAACGAACGACCTGTAAACAGGATTGTTTTCGGCTTGAAAACGAAAGACCCGCAGCGCAATATCCGCGAACGTATGCCCGTTTACCCTGTATATTTCCGACTCAAGACTTTTAAAATTATCCAAGCGTTACTTGACTTGTAAGGTTCAAAGCTATTGCGCACCGTTGCACGGCGTCGTACATTGGGTGAGCCCAACTGCCCCAAAGATAAAGGGCAAAAGACAAAGGCCAGTTGACTTTGCCAGGCGGGAAGGCGAATTTGTCCAAAAGGTTTGACGTCAGGCAGCGTGATGACTTGACCACAAATCAGAATTGAACGAGCCACAGGAAAACGCTGCGCAATCAGCACATAGAAACATAAGCGATGAGAGTTGTAAAAGGCCTGTTCTTGTTTGCAGTTTCGGCGGTTGTAACATCGTGTTTCGATCCCCCTCAGTTCTCCCATACGCCACAGATTGACTTCGTTGATCTGTATTTCAAAGAAGGAACTACTAACAATCCGACGGACTCCCTTGTGGTGACCATTTCGTTTCGCGATGGCGACGGCGACCTGGGATTGGCTGGCGATCAGATTGAAGAGCCGTACAATGATATTTTCTACGGGCTCGCGGGTGACGGGCGAGTCGTAGAACTCGGAAAGAAGACTGAGTTCGGCAACCTGCCTCAATTTGTTGAAGTGCCGCCTGGCGCAACAGGAAAACTGGTAACCGTGAGGACACTTCAGGATCCGGCCTACGCCGACGACCTTCCGCCTTACATAAGCCCGTCTGAGTCGTGCAGGGATTACAAACTACAGACAGTTTACATTAAGGATGAGGACAAGCATATCATCGACGCTTCATACGCGGAAATTGATACGATGAAAAGTAACAATGGCTTTCCGCCAATTTATGTTGTCCAGGACATGTTCTATTTCAAGGAGAATCCAAACCACCGAAACATTGAAGTGGAATTTTGGGTGAACGACGGCACCGGGAAGTACACCCTGTTCGACTGGGAAAAGGAATTCTGCGAAGCCGCGTTCAATCAACGTTTCCCTGTACTCACGGATAGGAAGGGGCCACTCGAGGGCAACTTACAATACGCCCTCACCTCGGTGGGCATCAAAGCAACCTTCAGCATCAAGACACTGAGGCTGAAAATTCGCCTGCGCGACCGTGCCCTGAACGTGAGCAACGAAGTTGAGACGGAAGACTTCACCCTGTAAACCGTATTGTGTCCGGCCTGAAAACGAAAGACCGTAGCGCAATATCTGCGAACGCAGGTCCGTTTACCCTGTAATTTCCGACTCAAAACTTTTAAAAGTATCCCAGCGTTACTTACCTTGTCCGGTTCAAAGGCCACAGTGCACGGCCCGCAAGGCGTCGTACTTTGCTGAGCCCATCTGGAACAAGATAAAGGGCAAAGGACAAAGCCAGTGACTTTGCCAGGCGGGAGGGCAAATTTGCCCGAAAAGGTTTGAAGTCGTGAGGATAGCTTGGAGCCTTTGAGTACAAATCTGAATTGAACGAGCCACAGGAAAACGCCGCGTAGCCGGCACATAGAAAAGATAAGCGATGAAAGTTGTAAAAGGCCTGTTCCTGTTTGCTGTTTCGGTGGTTGTGACGTCCTGTTTCGATCCCCCTCAGTTCTCCAATACGCCGCAGATTGATTTCATTGACCTCTATTTCAAAGAAGGCACCACTAACAATCCGACAGACTCCCTGGTGGTGACCATTTCGTTTCGCGATGGCGACGGCGACCTGGGATTGGCAGGCGATCAGATTGAAGAGCCGTACAATGACATTTTCTATGGGCTCGCGGGTGGTGGTCAGGTTCAGGATGCCGGCAAGGTGACCGTCTTCACCGATCTTCCTCAATTTGTGGACGTTCCCCCTGGTGCAACCGGAAAACTTGTAACGGTACGGACGCTGCAGGATCCTGCGTATGTCGATGACCTTCCCCCTTATATTAGTCCGTCTGAGTCGTGCACCGATTACAAATTACAGACTGTTTACGTTCAGGATAAGGACAAGGATATCTTCGACGCTTCATACGCGGAAATTGATACTATGAAAAGCAACAATGGCTTTCCACCGATTTACGTTGTCCAGGACATGTTCTATTTCAAAGAGAATCCGAACCACCGAAACATCGAAGTGGAATTTTGGGTGAACGACGGCACCGGGAAGTACACGCTGTTCGACTGGGAAAAGGAATACTGCGAAGCCGCGTTCAATCAACGTTTCCCAGTACTCACGGAAAAAACAGGTCCGCTCGAGGGCAACTTACAATACGCCCTCACCTCGGTAGGTATCAAGGCTACCTTTAGCATCAAAACACTGAAGTTGAAAATTCGCATACGCGACCGGGCCCTAAACGTGAGCAACGACGTTCAGACGGAAGACTTCACCCTAGATAAAATTAAGAAATGATCTGTTTGTTGATCTGTTGATTTGCGATCACGCCTGCGGCGTGTGTCATTCAGTGCAAAACAGCTAATAGCAGATCAACGACTAAATCAATAGTACAATGGTTTGTACTTCCCAGGGTTTACTTCCGTCATGAGAAAGTAAACAGCCTCATAAACCTCCTCAGGATTCGGCTTTGAAAAGTAATCACCGTCGCTGGCGTAAGCCGGGCGATGCTCTCTTGCCGTAATGGTCACAGGTTTTGAGTCGAGATAAGGGTAAGCATTCTGCTGTTCGAGCACCTGCTGCATCATGAATGACGTGGCTCCGCCGGGAACATCTTCGTCGGCGAACACAATGCGGTTAGTTTTCTTTACCGATTCCAGAATCACCTGGTTAATGTCGAATGGCAACAGCGTCTGCACGTCGATCACTTCACAAGAGATTTCCATTTCTTCAAGGGCTTCGGCGGCCTCCAATACTACGCGGCACATAGAGCCATAGGTAACGATGGTCACGTCGGTGCCGACTCTGAGGATTTCCGGAACGCCGAGGGGCAGCGTGAATTCTCCGATGTTGTCGGGTAGTCTTTCCTTGAGGCGATAGCCATTGAGGCATTCGATGATCACACAAGGATCGTCAGACTTCAACATCGTATTGTAGAATCCGGCGGCCTGCGTCATGTTACGCGGCGATATGATGAACATGCCGCGCAGAGAATGTAGCAACATGCCGATTTGTGAGCCTGCGTGCCACACGCCTTCCAGGCGATGGCCGCGTGTCCGAACAATCAACGGAGCCTTCTGGCCTCCTTTGGTTCGATAGTAGAGACAAGCCAGGTCGTCCGATAAGGTCGGCAAAGCATATATCAAATAATCAAGGTATTGAATCTCGGCAATAGGTTTCAGTCCACGCAACGCAGTGCCTATGCCTTGCCCCACAATCGTGCACTCCCGTATGCCCGTGTCGGTAACGCGCAACTCGCCGTGCTTGTTCTGGAGGCCGGCAAATCCCTGGTTAACGTCGCCAATCCTACCTACGTCCTCGCCAAATGCCAACACACGCGGATCGCGCGACAGCGCCGCATCGAAACAGGCTTGCAGTATCTCGCGACCGTCTACCAACGGTGAGTGGTCCGTGTAGGCAGCTTCAACGGGTTCAACCTTAAGGGCCGATTCATCCGACACGCTAATCATGTGGGAACTGTACCGATCAAAATTATCGGCCTCAGCGTCCTTCAGCCATTGGATAATTGATTCGCGTGACGAAGTCGATTCTCCGATCATGAGCCGGGCAGCCTGTTTAGCCGCGCGCATCGTTTCCAATCGCGTGGGATTGATAGCTTTCACCAACGCTTCCCGTATACGCGCAATCTCATCAGCGCGCGAACTTTCTCCCTTCGCCTGTTCCAGTATGCCGGCCACGATCCGCTGATCCTTCCGGACATCGTCCATGAAAGCTTTCCACGCGCGTTCCTTGGCTTGTTTCGCTGACTGCTTCGCCTCTCTCTCGATGGCATCCATCTCTTCGGGAAGAATCAGTACGTCACTGATGATCCACTCGCGCATCTTTTTAATGCAATCGAAGTCTCCTTCCCAGGCGAGCCGTTCCTTTGACTTATATCGTTCATGTGATCCGGACGTCGAGTGGCCCTGGGGTTGTGTCATCTCGCGCACGTGGAACAACACCGGAACGTGCTCATCGCGACAAACCTTTTCGGCGCGCAGATACGCTTCTATAAGCGCCGGATAATCCCATCCGTTCACGGTAATGATCTCGAATCCCTTCTCTGTAGCCGACCGCTGCAATCCTGCCAACGCTTTGGATATACTACCTTTTGTAGTGTGATATTCCTGGGGAACGGAGATGCCGTAATCGTCGTCCCAGACGGAAGTCAGCATGGGTACCTGCAAAACACCGGCGGCATTGATCGCCTCCAAAAACATGCCTTCGGAAGTCGACGCGTTTCCTATCGTACCGAAAGCGATCTCGTTTCCCTGGTTCGACAATTCCTTAAAAGCCTGAAGGCCGGGATTGTCGCGAAATAATTTGGAAGCATAGGCCATCCCGAGTAAGCGCGGCATCTGTCCGGCCGTGGGCGAAATGTCGGCGCTGCTATTCCTGAGTTGCGTAAGGTCCTTAAGCTTACCCGCATCGTCGAGGAAACGCGTAGCATAGTGGCCATTCATGAGTCGTCCGGCCGACGCGGGGTCTGCCTCGACGCTGGTGTGTGCGTAGAGCTGAGCAAAATATTGCTGCACGGTTAGCTCTCCAATAGCGAACATAAACGTTTGATCGCGATAATAGCCCGCCCGGAAATCGCCCTTGCGAAACACCTTCGACATGGCGATCTGCGCGATTTCTTTTCCGTCCCCAAAGATGCCGAACTTGGCTTTCCCCATGAAAACCTCTTTCCGCCCGATGAGACTTGCTTCCCTGCTCTCCACAGCGAGTCGGTAGTCGGAAAGTATTTCCTTAACCTTGGCTTGAGAGAATTTTGTCCTTGCTTCCTTAAGTGCGCTCAAGATATTCGGGTTTACGTGAATAGCCTGTGTGTATGCCTAGTACATCGCAGCAAAAATAACCATACCTGCCCTTAGACGTAAATCTGTCCCCACAAACCATATTCAGGTAGATCTCAATTTCGATTATTTTTCGCAATGACGCACTAGTCTGTAATAGCCAAAAATAGACATTAGCGGGTATATTCAAAAGGATTGGCCACGGGCGTGCGCCACCCAGTCTCCGCCAGGCAGGAGTTCATCGCCGACCTGGTTCGCAACAAAAAGATAGATACCAAATTTACTGCCATCGATTACGACAGAGGAGAGAATATAACCTGCATCAATCTCCATTTCGTGTATCATTTCTTCTGCTTCGCTGTTCGCAATGTGAAATAAATCGACCACGATCAGATCATTGGCATGACCGGTGTATACGATATAGGGATATTCACCCAGCGAATACATACGGTAGCCGGTCAGGGTCTCTGTCTTCAGGTAGGCGAGCGCCTTCGCAAACGCCAGATGATTTTCCATACCCTGGCGCAAAGTTCCGTAAAATGCGTAATAACCCAATCGTTCTATAGACATGGTGGTAATACAAAAGGCGTTGAGCAGCACCGGCAAATTACAAGGCGAGTATTATATTTGCGCGCAATTCGCCCGAGCAATTGGCGATGACCGAAAATAAACTGAATAGCATTTAGCCGCACAAACACAAATTACCATGATCATCGGCGTTCCCAAAGAAATCAAGAATAATGAAAACCGCGTGGCGCTCACCCCTGCCGGTACGCAGGAGTTAATCAAGCGTGGACATACGGTATTGGTGCAGCAAACTGCCGGAGTAGGCAGCGGCTTTTCGGACGAAGAATACACAAGCGCGGGTGCGAAGATAATAGCCGACGCTGCTGGCGTTTTTGCCAAAGCAGAAATGATCATGAAGGTGAAAGAGCCCGTGGAGCAGGAGTATAAGTTGATACGCAGGGAACAGTTGGTCTTCACGTACTTCCACTTTGCTTCATACGAACCGTTGGCGAAAGCCATGATCGCCAGTGGCGCCGTGTGCCTTGCCTACGAAACGGTAGAGCGCCTGGATGGAAGTCTGCCATTGTTGATTCCGATGTCGGAAGTAGCGGGCCGTATGTCCATACAGGAGGGAGCGAAGTACCTGGAGAAACCTCAAAAAGGGCGTGGCATTCTGTTGGGAGGTGTACCGGGTGTCCACCCCGCGCGCGTGCTCATCCTCGGTGGCGGCGTTGTAGG
>DATHKA010000184.1:0-14758 GCA_035489615.1 Chryseolinea sp. | reverse complement strand
GACAAAGGGGCGGCTGTAACGCCCGTTCCATTCCTGCCTCATGGAATAGGCCACGGGCTTTCTCGCAAAAAGCATTTTCACGCGGCCCCACACCTGACGGAATAATGGCGAAGCTCTGTATTGGTCAAGTTGCTCAATACGGGTCCAGGTGCTAAGCGTGGTGAAATGGCCGGTGTCGTCGATGTCGCGCAGCAATTCAAGATGGGTACATCCTTCCATTTGACGAATCGCGTCCGCATTTTCGTTGAAAATTTCCAGGAACTTTTCAATGCCGTCTTTCGTAAAGTACATATGCACTATCCTGATTAGCATGCAGCCATAATTGTATTACACTATTCGTCGATGGTAATGTTCACCAGGCTGTCGTACGACAGACCCAGGAGCTCCGAAGCATTTCCCTTACAGATGCCAATTTCAAGAAGACTGAGGCTGTTGAAGACAACAAAGCATTCGCCTTGTTCAGCCTGATGATAGGTGGCGTGGATGCGGCGGAACTTTTCGCCGCCAAATTGCAAAGTAAAGGTTTTACCCTTGCTCAGCAGTTCGAAGGTGTCCCGGTGAATATTGGTGATAAGATTTCCCATTCCGTCGACCCGGATCACATTTCCGACAATTTGTTTGCGTGTAGCCTTCACCTGTCGGTCGATCAGCTTCTTCAGGCTGGCGCGTGGTGCACCCAGGTCGCTAATTGAGGTGCCGCTGGCCAGTTGGGCGGCCGCAGGTGCAAACACATCGCGCTCTGGGAATGTGCTAATGGCGTTTTGTTCGGGACTGAGCTGCACGAGTTGTTGGATGGGATGATCGCTGATGAGGCTGAAGAGGCCGTTGTCGCAACCAACAAAAAAATGGTCCTCAAGTTGCAGGGCAACAAATACATCGTCGCGGCCGCCCGTGGCATTAACGCCCACGAGGTGAACTGTGCCTTTGGGGAAATCGCGGAATACGGCACGAAGGACGAATGCAGCGTGTGCAATATCCAGCGCATGGATCTTGTGACTGATGTCCTCCAGGCGAATAGCCGGATTAATACGAATGATCCTGGCTTTCACAGCTGCGACGTAGTGGTCACTTTCGCCTGAGTCTGTGAGTAGGGTGACAATGGCCATGGTTGATGCTGCCGGGGATATTCGCTAATTTTACCAAAGGCAAATTAAAGACATTTAAAGCAGATTCTTATTCACACAAAATAGTATTGCGTTGATCGAAAAAGTAGTTACACTCGACAATATATCATTAATTGATTTTCTAGGCATAGAGAACAAGACCATTGATACGCTTTCGGCCGCTTTCCCGAAGAGCCGAATAGTTTCCCGCGGGAATCAAATCCTGTTGAAAGGATCAACGGAGGAGATCCTGCAGATAGATGACGTTCTCAATTCCCTCATGGACCATTATCACAAATATGGCCGTGTAACGCAGGAAAGCGTGCAGGCTATCATTGACCAGGAGCATGAATTACAGCTTCCGGAAGGTCAGCAATTGAACGCCGAAGATGTTATCGTTTATGGCACGAAGGGCACGCCCGTAAAGGCCAAGACCGTAAATCAACAAAAGCTGGTACAGCAGGTCCGCGACAATGACCTCGTATTCGCCCTTGGCCCGGCGGGTACTGGCAAGACGTATATATCCGTGGCATTGGCGGTACGCGCGTTGAAAAACAAGCAAGTGCGGAAGATCATCATTACGCGTCCAGCGGTCGAGGCAGGCGAAAACCTGGGCTTCCTTCCCGGCGATCTCAAGGAAAAGATTGATCCTTATCTGCGTCCAATATACGATGCGCTGAATGACATGATTCCCCATGAAAAGCTTGGATATTACATGGAGCGGGAGGTGATTGAGATTGCGCCATTAGCCTATATGCGCGGACGAACCCTCAACAATGCATTTATTCTGCTGGACGAGGCCCAGAATACTACCCCGATGCAGATGAAAATGTTCCTGACAAGGATGGGTCCGGAATCCAAGATGATCGTAACGGGCGACATATCTCAAATTGACCTTCCCGTTCGTCAGAGTTCCGGGCTCCGTGAAGCACTTCGCATTCTCAAGGACGTAAAGGGTATCGGATTTGTCGAACTCAATGAAAAAGATGTTGTTCGGCACCGCCTTGTGCGCGATATCGTCTACGCCTACGGAAAGGAAAGTTCGTAGCGAATTTGCTACCTTTCTCTATGTACCGATGGATACCCTACGCCTTTGTTCGCATCGCGATCTTGTACGGCGCAGGCATCATCTTAGGGATTCAATTTCCGAATCGGATTCACACGACCACCATCGTCCTTGCGTTAGTTTTGCTCGTAACAGGCTTCATCGCATGCGTGATTCGCCGCCGGGGCAAATCACTATTGGCCGGATTGCTCGCAGCACTGGCTTTGATATGGGCAGGTATGTTAAATGTATGCCTGACAGATGAATCGAGCGATGAACATCACTTGACTCACCTTACCCATACCGTTAGCGGCTTTCGCGTTGTGGTTCATAGCGCTGCTCAGGATCGTCCGCGTACATGCAAGTACGAAGTTGCCGTGGATGAAGTCCTGGTGAACGGTTCGTGGCGCCCCGCGTTCTCACGGGCACTTCTGTACATTAAAAAGGATTCCTTGTCACGTCGCTATGAGTATGGTGATGTGCTGCTGGTTCAGGGTTCACCACGCCGCATTGCGGCACCGCAAAATCCGGGAGAATTCGACATGCGAAAATTTCAAAGTTATCGCCAGGTTTATTTTCAGTCCATTACTTCTCCTCGACACGTACAGCAGGTTGGTCATGCTCCGCCGAGCAGAGTCAAGGAATGGGCTATCACGGCTCGGCTATGGGCAGAAGGGGTAATTGGCAAATACATTAAGGGAGAGCGAGAGAATGCCATTGCCTCTGCCTTCGTGTTAGGGGTTACGGATGGCCTCGATAACGATCTGATGAATGCGTATGCCGCAACCGGTGCGATGCACGTATTGTCCGTATCCGGTTTGCATGTCGGCATTGTCTATTGGTTGCTGATGCTGATCTTCAAGCCGTTGGCCGGTGATCGAACGAGATGGTTATTGTTGACGGTCAGCCTGGTCGTATTGTGGTCGTACGCGTTCGTGACAGGTATTTCTGCCTCGGTGTTACGCGCCGTGGTAATGTTTTCGTTTGCGGCCATCGCCCGCGCCTGGAACTATAAAATGAACGTATACAACATTTTGGCGGCCACTGCGTGCCTCTTGCTTGTTTTAGACCCGTTCATGATCCTGTCGGTGGGCTTTCAATTGTCGTTCGTGGCAGTCGTCGGGATCGTGGCCATTCAGCCGGCCCTTTACCGCCTGTGGGAACCTACGGGGTGGCTATGGGACGAAATATGGAAGGTATGTGCGGTGTCAATCGCTGCCCAAATCGCGACCTTACCGCTTTGCTTATATTATTTTCATCAGTTTCCTAACTATTTCCTGCTTACCAATCTGTTCATCGTTCCAGGATCATTCCTTGTGCTCATCCTGGGAATCTTCCTGCTGGCACTAAGCCTGGTTGATACCGCGGCGCACCTGGTCGGATGGTTGTTGGAAAGGTTGATTGAGCTGCTCAATGTGCTTATTTTCGCTGTCGAAAGGCTGCCCTGGAGCGTGATTGGAAACATCTTCATCACGCCTTTACAATGTGGTATACTGGCTGCTCTGTTGCTGGTGGTATGGATTTGGGTTGAAGGTCGGTCCCGGACATCGCTGGCAGCGGGTTTAATGTTGTGTGCTGCATTCTCCATGGCGTCGTGGGTTCACACATTCGAATCGCGATCGCCGAGGATTGCTGTTTATGCTGTTCCGGGATCCACTGCGGTCGATCTGATTGCCAATAATGTGACGTCGTACATAGGATCACCTGATTTACCCAATCATTTGAGACAACTGGGGCCGAACCGCATCGCGCTGCGAGGGGCGGATCGCGTCGTTTCACTTGAGGGTGTTCCGGTGCAGCCAGGATGCGATCTTTATGTTTGGCAGGGGCATCGCATCGTTCGGGTGCACAGTCCGATTCATGACCTTGCTGACAGCTGCGGGGCCGACCTGGTCATTATCAGCAACAATGCTGTGACAGACCTACGTCGATTTTCGCGCTCCGTTGTGGCGAAATGTTACGTTATTGACAGCAGTAACGATCGTGCCGCCACGGCGCAATTAATTCAACAAGCGGAACAGCTCCCCTTGCGCCTGCACAGTGTGCTGCAACAGGGGGCATTAGACTTAAGGCTTTGACCTATGGAATTCATTCGCACATTTAAAGAAGATCGGAAAGCCGTTATCGTGCTTACCCAGGCGGAAAAGCGAAACGCGTTGTCGCCATCCCTGGTGAAGGGGCTGAAGGATGCGTTTGATGGTTATAGCAACGATCCAGCTGTACGCGTCATCGTGCTCCGTGCCGAAGGCCCCACTTTTTGTGCGGGAGCCGACCTGGCTTACCTTCGAGAATTGCAACAGTACGGCTACGCGGAAAATTTTGCCGACTCGGGCACACTGCGCGACTTGTATTATCAGATATATACGTGTCCAAAGCCTGTGATTGCGCAAGTGCAAGGTCATGCCATCGCGGGCGGATGTGGCCTGATCACCGTCTGCGACTTTGTCTTTGCTGTACCCGAGGCAAAATTTGGTTATACGGAAGTTCGCATCGGATTCATTCCCGCCATCGTCATGAGTTTTCTCGTGCGGCGAATTGGAGAGGGTCACGCGCGAAGACTGCTGCTGGGGGGGGAACTCATCACGGCCCGGGAGGCCTGTGAAATAGGAATGATATCTCGCATTGTGCCTGCGGATAAGCTGCAATCCGAGGTTGATAATTTTGCTTCGAAGATCGCGAAGGATAACTCCGGCGAGGCAATGGCCGCCACAAAGCGAATGCTCGCCGAGGTACAGTCCATGACGCTCGTCGATGCGCTTAGCCATGGCGTTGAAATGAACGCGAAGGCAAGAGCCACGGCCGACTGCCGCCGCGGCATCGATGCATTCCTGCGTAAGGAGAATCTGTCGTGGTGACCGTGGAAACGCCGCATAGCATTCTCAAGAAGTACTGGAAGCACGATCGCTTCAGACCTTTGCAGGAAGACATAATTCAGTCTGTACTTGCAGGGCACGATGTCCTGGCGCTACTGCCTACAGGCGGAGGAAAATCAGTGTGTTTTCAAGTGCCCGCGCTCTTGCGCGAGGGTATATGCATTGTGGTGACACCGCTGGTGGCCCTGATGAAAGACCAGGTCGAGCAACTTCGTAGCCGAGGCATCGAAGCTGTGGCCGTGTATTCAGCGATGCCGCGCACCCAGATTGACATCCTGCTGGACAACTGCGTGTATGGCAGTATTAAATTTCTTTACGTTTCACCAGAACGGCTGCAGAATGACTTGTTCATAGCCCGGTTTCGACGCATGAAAGTCGGCCTCCTGGCGGTGGATGAAGCCCACTGCATTTCTCAGTGGGGATATGATTTCCGACCTCAGTATCTTCAGATAGCGGCTATCCGCGACATTCATCCCGGTGTGCCAATTGTTGCACTTACCGCTACGGCTACACGGCGCGTCGCATCAGACATCATGGAGAAACTTCAATTTGGCCAAGACGGCGTCAAATTTCAGAAGTCTTTCGCACGTGATAACCTGGCCTTCGTGGTCCGAAAGACCGAGAACAAAGACAAGAAACTGTTGGAAGTTCTTCGCAAAGTGAATGGATCGGCGATCATCTATGTTCGTTCTCGCAAGGCAACACAGGAGATTGCCTCCTGGCTTAACCAGCGCAAAATTGCCGCTTCTCATTATCACGCCGGACTCACGTTCGAAGAACGCACGGAAAGACAGGATGCGTGGATCAAGAATCAAACGCGGGTCATGGTGGCGACGAACGCCTTCGGCATGGGTATCGATAAGCCGGATGTACGGGTAGTCATTCACCTGGATCTGCCCGAGAACATCGAGGGCTACTACCAGGAGGCCGGAAGGGGAGGCAGAGATGAAAAACGTGCCTTTGCCGTCATGATTTTTCACGAAGCCGACGTTCAAAATCTTGAATTGAAAGCCGAGCAATCACAACCGCCAGCCGCCTACCTCAAGCGCATATATCAGGCGTTGAGTAATTATTTTCAGTTGGCACTCGGTAGCGGCGATGGTGAGAGCTTTGATTTCGACCTGCAGGAATTCAGCGAGCGCTTTCAGCTTCATGGCGCAGAAGTATTTCACGCGCTGAAACGTCTGGAGTCGGAAGGGCTCATTCAGTTTAGCGAGAGCTTCTACAGCCCTTCGACGGTGCACCTGATAGCCGATCGCACACGGCTGTACGAATTTCAGATTGCCAACGCCCGTTACGACCCAATCATCAAATTGCTGTTGCGCCTCTATGGTGGTGAAATACTTTCTGGTTTTTCGAAAATATCGGAAGCGCAGATTGCCCGTGGGCTAAAGGCAAGTCGGGGCGAAGTCGTGGAGATGCTCAAACACCTTAATGAACTTCAACTGATCATGTATCTGCCGGTGAAAGACAAACCGCAGATCACATTTACGCTTCCGCGACAGGATGCAGACCGGTTGCCGCTCGACTTTCAACGACTGGAGGCAAGGCGTAAGCTTATCCTGTCGAAGATGAAGGCGATGGCGGATTTCGTCACACGGGATCGTTGCCGGATGCAGCAGATCCAGGAATACTTCGATGAAGAAACGGACAAGACCTGCGGCATATGTGATGTCTGCGTGAAGAACAGGAAGGATTCCAACAGTCACGCGTTCGAGAGCATGCGCGATGAGGTACTGCGTGTGCTGAAAGACCGGGCGCTGACGATTGAACAAATTGAAGGACACATTGCACCCGCCGACCGTGAACTGTTTGTGGACGTCGTGCGTGACCTGGTCGACGATGGCGTGCTACAATACGATTCGGTGTGGAAATTAGGCATCGCCGCACAAAAGCGGTAATTTGTTTTTGGTAATATGACTCGTGGGTTGAAAAAGGTTCTTAGAATATTCCTCTATTTCCATTTGTTTTTGGCGGTGGCGTTGTTGCTCACTCATTGTAGTTTTTCGCATTACGCGAAGAAGTCTTATGAAAGGGCCACCAAGAAGAAGCCCTTTGACGTAATCATTGTTCCCGGTGTACCTTACGAACAGGAAAATACAACGTCGATCATGACGATGCGTGTGCTCTGGGCGAAGCAGCTGTATGATAGCGGCTTTACAAAGAACATCATATTTTCCGGCTCAGCTGTATATAGCCCATACGTGGAAGGCATTGTGATGAAGACCATTGCGGACTCGCTCGGAATTCCGCCTGACCATACTTTTTCCGAAACGAAGGCCGAACACAGCACCGAGAATATTTACTATAGCTGGAAGATGGCCAGGAGCATGGGTTTTCAAAAAATCGCCCTGTCTACCGATCCTTTTCAATCCATCATGCTGCGAGGCTTCATAAAAAAATACACACCTGGAATTACGGCAATACCGGTTGTTTTCGATCGCCTGGATATCAAGGGAAAGTCACTTCCACCGATCGACTATGCCTCCGGGTATATTCCCAACTTTGTGAACATCAAGAAACGGGAGAGCTTCTGGCAGCGCCTGCAGGGAACTATGGGCAGGAGGGTGAAAGAAGAGGTTAAGGCAGAGAAAAAGGAACGCAGCGGTGGAGAAAAGGTGATTGGCCCGGGATGAGGGCCTCATCCCCCGGCCAGCAACTCCTGCGCATTTTCCAGCGCGATGCGCGACGGCTTTTCTCCTCCAATCATCTTGGCAATTTCTGATACGCGTTCTGGTTCGGATAACACGCGAATAGAGCTCGTCGTTTTCGAGGCAGAATGATCTTTGTAAACAAAGTAATGAGCATCGGCCTTGGCGGCAATTTGCGGAAGGTGACTGATGGCGATGATCTGGTGACGCTTGGATATCACTTTCATCATATTTCCCAGTTTGATGGCCACTTCACCGGAGATACCGCTGTCGATTTCGTCCAGCACAAGCGTTGGCATGGCCGTTTTCTCTGCCATCACGTATTTAATGCTGAACATTAGCCGCGAGAATTCGCCCCCGGAGGCAACTTGCGAAATTGGCCTGGGCGCTATGCCCTTGTTTGCACTGAAAAGGATGTCGATACGGTCGCTTCCATTTACCGACAGTGGAATTGGTTGCGCATCCACCTGGAGAGTCGCGTTAGGCATACCCAGGCTTCCCAATAGCGCGGAAATTTGTTTGGCCAGCGGCGCGAGCACCTTTTTCCGGGAGGCGCTTAACCTGGTCGCCATTTCCGTCGTCTTCGCCAGTGCATCCGCTGCCTCTTTTCCGGAAGCCGCTAGCGCCTCGTCGAGGTTTGAAGTCAGCTCATTCTTGCGATTGAGTTCTGCCTGAATAGTCAGCAGCTCCCGGAGATCACCGGCCTTGTGTTTTTTAAGGAGGCGATAGAGTTGATTTAATCGCTCGCGAATCACCTCAGCTCGTTCAGGATTAAACTCAACACGGTCACCCTCGCGTTCCACTTCGCCCATCAGATCGTCGAGCTCAATGATGGCGCTTTCAAGGCGATCGAGCAGTGATTGATAGGCTGGTACGATGCTGGCCACCTGTTGCAGGTGCGCCCGCGCTTCCGATAAACCGTTGCGCGAAGCAAACTCCGACTCGCTCACGAGATCGAGCACCTGGCGAAAGCGGGCTTTGATGTCGCCGGCGTGATCCATAATACGTACCTCCGACTCAAGCGCATCCTGCTCGGGTTCCTCAAACCCCATCCTTTCCAACTCTTCCAGCTGAAAGCTGATGTAGTCGGCTTCCTGGCGAAGGGTATCTGCTTCTGTCGTGAGCTCTTCGTGTCGTTTCTTTGCTTTCTGATATTCCAACCACTGCGTGGCGTAAGCGTCTAGCAAAGTTTGATTTCCAGCAAAAGCATCGACCAGCCGAAGCTGAAAAGATTGCTGGCCCAGTTGTAACGTTTCGTGCTGCGAATGGATATCCATCAACAGTCCGCCGATTCGCTTCATCACATCAACGGTAACGGGTGTATCGTTAATGAAAGCCCGTGACTTTCCCCCTGGGCTGAGCTCGCGACGAATAACTGTTTGATCGTCGTAGTCGAGGTCTTCGTCCTTGAACACGCGGCGGAGTTTGTATTCACCGATGTCGAAGACCCCTTCAATGATACACTTCTGATCTTCGTCCAGCAATACCTTGCTGTCGGCGCGATTGCCCATAAGCAATCCCATAGCCCCGAGCAGGATTGACTTTCCTGCGCCCGTTTCGCCAGTGATCACATTCAGTTCTTCCGAGGGTTCCAGGGAGAGTTGACGGATCAGTGCGTAGTTCTTTATGGTGAGTTGCTTCAGCATCAGACCAGGGAATCAATGTAGATTTCAACGATGCTGGAAAAGGGATAACGTTGGCTCCTTCGCGCCATATTAAGCAACTCAACCCCCTGATCATTCGAAGTCTTCAGCATACCGAGCACTGCGGTGCCATCACGCAGCACAATATTCAATTTTTTACCCACCTGCAGGCCCATCTGCTGCCTGATTAGTTGGGGGTCCGAAATCCTGAGTTGTCGTGTAGCCATGGCAATACAATCAGGTGCAAAGTCGTAAAAGGTGGGAGCCCGTGCAACCGGTAAACGAATGATCTGGAAAAATTGACAATTGTCAATTTTTTATCATTTTCTCATACGCCGTACGGTTCGAGGGATCGATCGCCGTAATGATGTCGTACGCTTCCCGGCGTATTTGAATATTGCCCGACGAAAACAGGTTTGCCAGCTCTTTGCTCTTGGCGTCGAAGAAGCTCACCACCAGAATGGAGGTAGGATTCACATCGCGGACCTTCTTTACATCGCGTAGTCCACGAAGGATGATTTCCCGACTCTTGTCCGGGTCTTTATCGAACGTATCTAGCGCCAGGCGGTGATAGGAGTAGAATCCTTTGCGCATGTCAACCATCTGGCCATTGTTGTAGTTTTCCACGATCCAGTAGCGGCTTCGGTTACTATTCAGCGGTTCCCATCCTGCGCGGTTAGACTGCTGGGAATTATTCACGACAGCAAGCGCCCTCTGAAAATAGGGAGTTCCCCCGAGTTCCCCGAAAGAGTCCGCATCTATGCCGATCATCAGGTAGGCGTACACCGCGAGCATCGACGTGAGGTTAGTAGTGTAAGTGTTGTCGTTGTATTCCATCGGTAACGATTCGATGTATTCGAATTCGAAATCGCGGTCGGCAAAATTGAAAGTAAGGCTGGAGTAGTTGGTATTGAAGACCGGCCGGGCGGTTTGCACCTGGAGCGAAGCAGCGAAATTACCGACCGAGGGCATCTTAGTGATCGTCAACAGCAGATTGCATTTGATCTTTTCGTAACTCTTGTAAGCATCACCCGACCACTTTCGTGAGTTCATAAACTGCTCGATGGCGGATTTCATGTCACGAAAAATGCCACGATCAGAAGTGGTAATTTGGGTGGAGTTAATGGTGCAGGTGCAGTTCAGCTCCTGTCCGTAAACAGACGAGGCGAGTCCGCAAAAAAATAATAGCGCAAAAAATATTCGCATCATCAGAAAAATTCATAGTTCAGCGTGTGGCCTACACGTTACTAATTCCCGCTGGTCACCCGACTTCCCGCTCGCGAAAATCCGATTAGGGCATTTATGATATCGCTGGCTACTTCTCGTTTGTCTTTAAGCTCGAACGTAGTTACCTGTTCGTTCCGGTCAATGATGGTCACCTTATTCGTGTCATGGCCGAATCCAGCACCTTTATCCTGCAGCGAGTTTAGCACGATCATATCAAAATTCTTGGCGCTTAGCTTTTTTAAAGCGTTAGCGTGTTCATCGTTCGTTTCAAGAGCAAATCCGACAATCAACTGGCCGGCCCGTTTCTGTTTGCCAAGCTCCGCGGCGATGTCATGCGTCTTGGTGAGCTCAAGCATTAAATTTTCGTCTTTCTTCTTGATCTTTTCAGGTGCCTGTACGACGGGTCGATAGTCGGCCACCGCTGCCGCCAGCACGGTAATATCGGCTTCAGCAAATCGGGCCGTGCAGGCCTCGTACATTTGAGCTGCCGATGTCACATGCGTAACGCTAATACCTGGGTGGTTAGTGTGTTGCTGCGTAGGCCCGCATACCAGCGCGACATCCGCACCACGGTCGGCCAGGGCCTCAGCAAGGGCGAAGCCCATCTTGCCACTCGAGTGATTACCAATAAAGCGCACAGGATCGATCGCTTCGTGTGTCGGACCTGCTGTGACCAATGCCTTCATACCACGGAGTGGCTGGGCGCTGCTAAGGAAGTTCTGCAATTTTATCAGAATCTCTTCGGGCTCAGCCATTCTGCCGTGGCCCGACAGGCCGCTGGCCAATTCGCCCACACCAGGGTCAATGATGTGATTGCCGAAGGAGAGAAGCTTCTCAAGATTGTCTTTCACCGAAGCGTGTTGGAGCATGTCCAGGTCCATGGCCGGCGCGAGGAACACCGGACATCTCGCCGAGAGATAGGTGGCGACCAACAAATTATCACATAGGCCGTGCGCCATCTTTGCGATCGTGTTGGCCGTTGCCGGGGCGATCACCATGACGTCAGCCCACAAACCGAGTTGTACGTGACTATTCCATTCTCCCGTTTCGCCCTTGGAAAAAGACGTCAGTACGGGATTCCTGGAAAGCGTGGACAGGGTAAGCGGTGTAATAAAGTCGTGCGCTGCCAGCGTCATGACAACCTGAACAGTCGCGCCATCCTTTACCAGCAGCCGGGTGAGCAGGGCAATCTTGTAGGCAGCAATGCCGCCACAGACGCCCAGGATAATGCGCTTGCCCCTTAGCATGACTTGGTCAAGATCAGAGATCTTGCTTCGGATTCAGCTCATTGCGCATCCGGAAGTTCAACTTTCCTTCCAGGAACTCTTCGGTGGCCGTGGTAGTCGGCTTCGGCATACGCTCATAGAACTTCGAAATCTCGATCTGCTCGCGATTCTCGAAAACCTCTTCGAGGTTGTCGACCGTCGTGGCAAATTCAGCAAGCTTGTTGTTCAGCTCTTCCTTGATGTTCACGGCGATTTGACGCGAACGCTTTGAAATGACCGAAACCGACTCATATATGTTGCCGGTTTGTGCTGCGATCTTTTCTACGTCGCGCGTAATAACGGATGATTGCACTGCCATTTTGTTATATGTTATTGATTTTCGACTTGTTTACTTTTTCAAGACTGTTCGCGTATAATTTTTCCGCGTCGTCCAGGTAATCACTGCTCGGATACTTATCCACGAATACCTTATAATGTTCCACTACTTCCTTGTACCGATCAAGCTGCTTGCTGTAGATACTTTGCTCGGCCAGCCGGTACTCAGCTACAATAACGAGGTAGTAGGAGCGCTCCAGATATTTAGAATCAGGAAAATTGTCAATGAAATTATGCAATGCGACGATCGCCGCCTTATAGCTGCGCATTTTGTAATACTGGTAAGCATTATCAAATCCCTTTTTCTCAAGCTTTTGCTGTGCTTCCAGGATCACCTCAATAGCCTTGTCTTTGAAGCTGCTGGAAGGATAGCGGTTCAGGAAAGCCTGCATGGCTGCCATGGCATCGACACTGCTCGTCTGATCCAGGTTCGGCAATGGCGAAGAGCTATAGAGTGAATAGGCATACATATAACGGGCTTCTTCCGCCAGCGCGCTTCGTCCGTAGGTTTCGTAGAAAGTCTTGAACTGCTCCGACGCCAGCAGATACAACTTATCATAGTACTGGCAATACGCCAGGTAAAACTGCACCTTCTCGCCTTCCGGAAGTCCACGTACGATGGGAATGATCTGTTCGAAGAGCACAGATGCCTTGTAATATTCCTTCTTGCCGTTGTAGTACTTCAGCGCTGCATCGTATTTCACCCGCCAGTCCTGGCTTTTTTCAATTTTCCGGAACTTGCTGCACGAAACTCCGGCCAAGAGCAGGGTAAAAAGAATGAGGATGGTTAAATGACGTCGCATAAGCCCGCAAATATAGTACAATATGGGATGAAGTGAAAAACGGGATGGTTCCTCAAAAAGGCCGAAATCGTCAATTTTATTTTCTGACGATAAGCTTGCGGGTCATCACGCTCTCGTTGTCCACATAAAGCGTGTAAAAGTAAATGCCAGCCGTCAGTTCGTCGGTCTTTACCCGCACGAAATTTTCAAGGCTGGGAAGGGAATATTCTCCGACGACGTTGCCCAGCAGGTTGTGAACGACCAGTTTTGCCTTGACGCGTTCGTTGAGGATCTTATAGTCCACAACTGCCTGATCTACAACTGGATTCGGGTAAACGTCGTGAAGGGTGACAAATCGCGAGGAATAGATATTCTCTTTTTCCGGACGCTCTTCAACGTTAAAATTGAGGTCGAATTCAGTAGTCTGTCCGGGATTTATGCGATTGTAAACCTGATACCTGACGACGCTTTCTCCGGACACCAGACCGGCATCCAGAACAATTTGAAAGGTACCGAAAGTCTGACCGGCGTCCAGTTTGACAAGGTAGTCCTCCACGCGCTGATCAAGGCAGTTGCCGTCGACACAGATGTAATTCCTTTGCGTCGAGCCTATTTGCCCGGAAATCTTGCGAATAACGAGCGTAAGGGCCTTTTCAGAGGTGTTTTTGAACCGCACCGGGGCTTTGATGGTCTCCCCAATAGTGCCCTTGTAGTTGTCCTGGAGGCCGCTTATCTCAAAGCCCTGCGCGAAAACTGCGCAGTTTAAGACAATCAACATCACCGCTAACAACACGATCTTCATGGCTCCAGAACGATTTCACAAAATTTAAACTTTTTGCGGGTTTGTCATAATAGAAACGCCATATTTTCGTTACGAAACGGTTAATATTTGAAACAAACGATTGCGACTATTATAAATGGCTGTCTGCTAGGGTCGAGAACCGACCACATCACTTCTTAAGGGCTTTCGGTCTTCCCGCCAGCTGAAGCCTTTTAGCGTCATTTCCTCCTTTTTCAGCTCATGTGGCGGAATGAAGCGAGCATCCGGCTGCGTGTAAAAACTCAAGTTCTTCACTTTACCATCCTGAAACCGGATGGTGATGTCACTGCAAATGATCCGGTTCATCCCCATGGCTGCCGCCTCCTTGTCGCTTAGCACGTAATAAATGCTCTCTCCGTTCCCGTTTACCAATACGCGGTTGATTTTAGCATGACGGAACTCTGCCGTCATGTGGCGACCCTTGATCTGGTTATAATTCAGTAGCGAATCCCGCGATATAACAAAGGCATTGGCATTCAGATATACCTTATCGATCGCCTGGTTTCGCATGACCATGCGAATTGAGTCTGCTGTCATCTGATTTCCCTCAGTCCAGAGAACCGGTTGGCGATAGAAGTACAAGGCTGAGTCCAGCTGCCGGTATTCCAGTGAGTCCGCTATTCCCTGCATATCGCTTTTGTAAATGCGCACGTTGTGATAGGCGAGCAATCGCTTCTTTGAAGGGTCTTCGCTTTCAATAGACACGAGGGTGTCGGCGGCAATGAACAGGGTGTCGTTATCATCGGTGACTTTGGCGACGTATGCGTTGTTGTAGACTTTTGAATAGCCCTTGGCCTTGTAGTAATCAGCCGCCTGCCCGTATATGATAAGATTGTCTTTCTTCGAGGACATCACCACATTGCCCCGCAGCCGGTAGATTTTGCTGATGTCGTCGAGTTGATAATCTTTACTCTCCACTTTATACTCTACCGTCTCGCCGGTTCCTGTCATAAGATTGGATTGTCGTGAACGTGTGTCGTATTCGCCACCCTCATAAACAAACGTGCTGCTGT
>DATHKA010000183.1:0-12440 GCA_035489615.1 Chryseolinea sp. | reverse complement strand
GCAAGATACCCCGGCGACAGATAGTGCCGCCGTTGTGAACGAAGGTTCATCTTACCGGTTCGAGATTATCGAGGCGCCGGAGAAGACTTTCGGCTATGACGTGTATAAGAACGACGCCATGTTCATTCACCAGCCACACATTCCGGGAATGCCGGGCGTGCGGGGATTTGACCGCGAAGACCAGGCAAAGAAGGCGGCCGAGCTGATGATCGATAAGATGAAGAATGGTGTCGTTCCGCCCACTTTGTCAGAAGAGGAAATCGCAGCAATCCTCAAGAACTGACATCGCGTTACTGTTTCGTCCAAAATACCAGTTTGTCTTCTTCGAAAGATCCTACTTCCTTAAAATCGGAAGGGATCATTGAAGCAGGCGTAAAGTAAGTAGCCAGCCGCGTGCCCACCGGAAGCGCTGCTAATTTCGCCGACGTGTACGAAGAATAGCTCTCATAAAGCGACGGACTCAACAGTATCGCATTGTCCATGCGCTTGTCTGCGCGTACATTTTCATAAAATGGATTGAACAGGTAGAAGGAGTCGAAGGCTTTGAAATCAATAGCCATTACGTTGCCGTGTACAAAGTGGACTTCGGTAATTCCGTATGTTGCCGCCAGGCGCCCCGACAAGGCAACCAGTTCTTTGCGTTGTTCAATCCCGGTGAAGTGCCCCTTTGTTGTAGCCGCACCAATCAAGCAAAACTTGCCCGCGCCGGAACCAATGTCGAGCACTTTGGTGCCTGGCTCCGATACCAGAAATGCCGCTGTCCGTCTGGCCACAGGGAGTGGTGTAAAGTGCTGTTCCGCGTGGCGCCGGATGCCACCCGGATAGATCGCATCAAAGTCGCTGTCAGTCCCATCGACAACCAACGAACGCGGAAAAGACGATTTCTTAAAAATGGATGCAATCATACCTGGTGAAGCCACGCAACAAAATAGTACTTACCTCCTTTTATCGCTACCTGAACTCACGGGTTTATCTTTCAATAACTCCAGCCCATTCCGGATGAGTTGTTGCAGGTCAGATTGCGTAGCCGCCTTCGCCTCAAGATAGTTTTGGATCTCCTCCCGCAGGGCCGCATCGAATGCATTGTCTTCCAGCAATTCGAGTATTTCTAAGGGCAACAACCAGTCATTCACAAACTCCCGCCGGGCGAGCCGAAAAATTTTCTCCAATTGTTCCACATTGATGATCACTCCCTCCCGCATAGACCGTACCTCGCGATAAAGCACCTGCAAACGTAGCGCGGATTCATCATGAATGATCTTATGCATTTTTTCGCGAGGAACATCGGCAATCGGCTCGAAGGCTTCTACATCTGCCGGGCCGGCGAAGGCCGAAATGATGGTAGATCCTACGGCCATGGTATACGGGTCTGATTGCCACAGTACACTTCCCACGTACTGCACCTGCGTGTCGGCAAAGTTGATAAACAGTATTTTGCCGGCCTTGCTGCGTGCTATTTCCAATACCCTTCCTGACACCGTTATTCCGCTCACAAAATGAAGTTGCGCCTTTTCACCGACGACGATTCGCAGCACGCGCAACTCCGCGTCATTGAGATCTTCTATCGGAACGGTACTGTTCAGAAGGTTGCCGATCGGCGTTGCCAGGCCGCCGGCCAACCGATGCTTACTGTAGCCTGGTAGTTGCCTGTCATCTTCAGACAGTGCAGTCGCCCCATCCGTCCGTACAAAGATAGGTTTGTCACCCGCTGCGATCACGTCGCAGAAGGTTCCAATCACCTGCAATCCGGAACTGAAAACCAGGGTACTCGTTTGTTGTGATTCGATCGCCTTGTTGATTCCGTTTAGGCCGCCCTGCGTCCAGGCCATCAGTTGCTTAAACTGCGTCAATACCCTCGTCAGGTGCGAAAAATCAGGTGTGACGAATAGTTGTGGCTGCGGCTTCGTGATGTCGTAATGACAGTTCATGGCCTCCAGCGTGTAGGGAAGTTTCTTCACCCTTTCTTGCAGGCAGCTGCTTGCCTCTCCTATGGAAGAGAGCAGGCCTGCGCCGTAAAGTTTGAAGTTGTCGGGCGCGCCGATAAGCCCATACTCCACTGTCCACCAATGCAGATTTCGTATCTGTGACATCTCAGAAGCTTCACCCATGTTTTTCTGAATGATTTCAATATCGCGTTCCGCCGCTCCAATTTCTTCTGGTTTTGTCGCGGGGTCTTCCTTGATGATAGAGAGGTGCCTGATCGCCTCGTATAACTCCATGTCCTTTTTGGAGGAGAACGCCTTAGCCCCCGCTTCACCGATTGCTCGCAAATAATCCGCGAATTCAGGAACGGCAAGGATGGGTGCGTGCCCGGCAGACTCGTGAATAATATCGGGCGCAGGGGTGTATTCAATGTGCTCGATGGTTCGGATGTCGGCCGCAATCACCAACACATTGTATTGGGTGAATTCCATGAAAGCACCCGGTGGAATAAACCCATCGACGGCAACAGACGCCCAGCCAATCTCTTTGAGAATGCGATTCATTCCATACATCGTGGGGATGCGATCTATCTCCACACCTGTTACTTCAAGTCCGTGCAGGTACGAGGCATGCGCAATCTTCTTCAGATGCTTGCAATTGCGTCGCATAACGTACCGCCACACGGCCTGGTCGATAGGCGTATAGTCCGAATAAGGCTGATCGACAACAAACTGAAGCAAGTGTTTCGGTAGCCGTCTCGTTACTTCGTTCAATTCCATAGCCTGCTTGCATTAATCAATACTTCACCCCGCCAGGCGCATGGGCAGCTACAACGCTGCCGGTCACTTCTCCGAATCCTATGCGAATACCGTCCTTCTGCGCGGCCGCCTTCATGATTACCGTATCTCCATCCTGAAGAAATAGACGGGTAGTGCCGTTATTGAGCGGAAAGGATACCTGACCGTTTCGTGTGAGCTCCATCAGACATCCCTGGGCATTTTCACCAGGACCGCTGATCGTCCCCGAGGCCATCAGATCGCCAACCTTCACATTGCACCCCGTGACCGTATGATGAGCCAGTTGCTGGGATGCATTCCAATACATATATCTGAAGTTTGTCATCGAAAGCAACTGAGGTTCTCCTCCATCAGGCGCCAGCAGAACTTGCAACTCGACATCATAATTTTGATCTCCGTCGCTTTGCAGGTAGGGCAGCAGTTGTACGTCCGGAGCAGGCCCACGAACTTTGAACGACGCCAGTGCCTCGGTGGTGACGATCCAGGGCGATACAGATGACATGAAATTTTTTGACAGGAATGGGCCCAACGGGGCGTACTCCCAGCTCTGAATATCACGCGCCGACCAATCATTGAATAGCAGAAAGCCAAAGATGAATTGCTCGGCCTCATCGACTGAGATGCGTTCTCCTACCTTCGAGTTCTTGCCAATGACAAAGGCGAGTTCCAATTCGTAGTCCAGCCGATCCGTTGGTGCGAAAACAGGTTCCAGGTCGGTGGATGTCTTCTTGAACTGCCCGAATGGCCTCACCACAGGCGAACCGGATACCACGATAGATGACGCACGACCATGGTAAGCAACGGGCAAATGTTTCCAATTCGGGAGCAGCGGATTCTGAGGATCGCGTAGCAGACTTCCAATGTTGCTTGCGTGTTCTTTGCTCGAGTAAAAATCCGTGTAGTCGCCCACCTCGACGGGCATATGCATCGTGACAGCCTGCATAGGGATCAGGGCGGGGGATAGCACATCAGCGCGAGACTGCAGTTCCGGATTACCGACCGATAAAAGTTCAATTATCCGCTCTCGTACGGCGTTCGTGCATTCCTTGCCCAGCCCGATGAAATCATTCAGTGTATCCTTCTTGAAAACATCCTTTGTGAGGCCCGCTATGTTACTAAAGTAGCTATTGTCGGCCAGCACCGAGAGATCAACAATGTACTGACCAATGGCCGTGCAGCATCGCGGTGCGCCATTCAATGCGCGATATACGCCAAAGGGTATGTTGTAAATGCTGAAATCGCAGTCGTCCGGCACGTCGACCCATGTCGTCTGGCGTTTAACCTGGAAGCTTTCGGTTGACTTATTCGCGCTCAAATTTCGATCTGCTGGATTTGAACAAATGGCTAACCTCTATTACAATGTTCCACGGATCTCCTGTTCGCGCTCGATGGCCTCGAACAATGCCTTGAAGTTTCCTTTACCGAAAGATTTCGCACCCTTGCGCTGAATGATCTCGAAGAACAACGTCGGGCGATCTTCAACCGGCTTGGTGAAGATCTGCAAAAGATACCCCTCTTCATCGCGATCGACGAGAATATTCAGCTTCTTCAGGGGCTCAATGTCTTCATCGATCTTGCCGACTCGTTCCAGCAGAGATTCATAGTAGTTGGCGGGTATCGATAAGAACTCGACCCCGCGCGATTTGAGTTCGGATACCGTTTGAATGATGTCGTTTGTAGCAAGGGCCATGTGCTGTACGCCTGCACCTTGATAGAAGTCGAGATATTCATCTATCTGAGATCGCTTCTTGCCCTGCGCAGGTTCATTGATCGGGAACTTTATGTATTCGTTGTTGTTTGAAACCACCTTTGACATCAGCGCCGTGTATTCCGTTGAGATGTCATGGTCATCGAAGGTGATTAAAAGTTTGAATCCCATCACATCTTCATAGAACTTCACCCACTTATTCATGTCGCCGAGTTCCACATTGCCGACGCAATGATCGACATATTGAAGCCCCAGCGATGATGTCTTAAAGGTGCTTTGCGAAGCAGCATACCCCGGAAGGAATGGACCTTTATAGTTGCCGCGCTCTACGAATGTGTGAATGGTATCGCCATACGTTCTGATAGATGCCGTCACCACTTCGCCGTGTTCGTCACTTATATGTCTGGGTTTAGCCACCGAAATCGCACCACGCTTAACGGTCTCCTCATACGCCTTTGTCGCATCGTCCACCCACAGTGCCAACACCTTCACCCCATCGCCGTGCCGTTGAACATGGGCAGCAATGTCACCGTCAGGGTTCAATGCCGTTGTTAATACGAGCCGAACCTTTCCCTGTTGCAATACATAAGATGCTGATTCGCGATTGCCTGTTTCGGGTCCGGAGTAAGCCACCCGTTCAAAGCCAAAAGCGTGTTGATAATAATGTGCCGACTGCTTTGCGTTGCCTACGTACAACTCGATGTAGTCGGTGCCTTTCAGAGGCAGGAAATCTTCCGCGACATCCTTGTGCACCTCTTCCAATGTCCTCATATCTCGGATCATAGTGATTTTTATTTGGTTTCTCCCGGGCCTGGCCCAGAATGTATATTCAATGCGCTAACCACGACTTAAAATACTTGCCATCGTCGATCTTAAGGGCATCTTCGGTGACCATCAGCGGATGGAAGGTGTCGATCATTACAGCGAGTTCTTTCGTTTCTTTTTTTCCAATGCTCCGCTCCATGGCCCCGGGATGCGGCCCGTGCGGTATGCCACCCGGATGCAGCGTGAGATGTCCCGGGCCGACATCGTTGCGACTCATGAAGTCTCCATCCACATAGTAGATTACTTCATCCGAATCAATGTTGCTGTGATTGTAAGGCGCTGGTACGGATCGCGGATGGTAGTCGTATAGCCTTGGACAAAATGAGCAAACCACAAAGTTGTGTCCCTCGAAGGTCTGATGTACTGGCGGCGGTTGGTGTACCCTTCCCGTTATGGGCTCAAAGTTGTGGATGGAGAAGGCGTACGGATAACTGTAACCATCCCATCCAACCACATCGAATGGATGCGTGGCATACACATAATGGTATAAGTTATTCTGCTTCTTGATCTTCACCATGAAATCACCGCGTTCGTCATGCGTCTCCAGGTCTCGCGGAAGTACGAGATCACGCTCACAGTAAGGGGCGTGCTCCAGCAGTTGTCCGAACTCATTCCGATATCTTTTCGGAGGGTAGATAGGACTGAAGGACTCGGCATAGAGCATCCGGTTGTCGGCCTGGTCGAACTCAATCTGGTAGATCATTCCCCGGGGGATGATCAGGTAATCGCCATAGGAGAAGGGAACGGATCCAAGAAACGTTTTCAGTTTGCCGGAGCCCCGATGAATGAAAAGCAATTCGTCGGCACTCGCATTCTTATAGAAGTAAGCGCTCATAGATTTGTTCGGCGCGGCAACACCGATGTGGATGTCGTTGTTAACAAGCAGCGGCGTTCGCGCTTGAAGGAAGTCGTCGTGGGGGCCGATATCGAATCCCTGGAGCTTGCGGCTGAAAAGACTCTTTTGTTCGGCAATGCGCGGCGAAAGGTCGACAACTTCATTGATTTGCTTAACCTCTGTAGGGCGGTAGGTGTGGTAGAGCAGGGAGGAGACACCGTGAAATCCCTCCGTGCCAAATAACTGCTCGTAGTAATACCCGCCCCCCGGCTTCTCGAAAATGGTATGTCGCTTAGACGGCATTTTCCCCAAAGAATGATATACTGGCATAACGCAAAGATAACAATGCAAACGTTTTCATTGAAGTAATTTCGGGACTTTGTCACCCACCAGGGAGCCGTTTCGCAGCACGGGTTTGCTTCCTGTTTTGATTGCGTTTTGGTATCTTTCTAACATGACTGCCAAGGATTTCATCGAGACGCTTTCGCTGTTTCAATCCGACAAAGAGCTCGACAAAGTTGATCGTTACTACAAAGGTTCTGATAAGGCTATGAAGGCGCTGGGAGTAAGATTTGCCGATGTGTTTTCGACGGCGAAGGAGTTTACCGCGATGCCGTTGACAGCCGTGAGCCAACTCATGAAGAGCAAGTACTACGAAGTCCGCATGGGAGCCCTGAGCATCCTCGACTTTCAGGCACGCAACAAGAAGCTGTCGGATGCCGGACGAAAAGCGCTGTTCGATTTTTACATCGACCATCATGACAGAATCGATAACTGGGATTTCGTGGACCGGGCAGCTCCGCATGTAATTGGAGAATACCTCGTGGATAAAAAAAGAGACATCCTCTACAAGCTTGCAAAGGCCAGGGATCCGTGGCGGCGACGCACGGCAATGGTGAGCACGCATGCCTTTATCAAACGCGGCGACGTGGACGATACGTTTCGGATAGCGGAGTTGCTGGTAAAGGACAAAGACGAGTTCGTAAATAAGGCTGTTGGAAGCTGGGTACGCGAGGCGGGAAAGAGAGCGCCAAAACGACTTACCGCATTTCTCGACGAATACGCGGCCCATATGCCGGCCGTTACCCTGCGCTATGCCATCGAGAAGCTGGACGCGGCTCGCAAGAAACACTACCTGGCCATGCGCCGGGCAGGATAGCATTTCAGCTAGCGAGCCCGCCCCGGCTGGGCCCCAAGAGTTGCTCTATTGCTCGCGAATCGCGTCCACGGGATTGGTTCGCGCTGCCGCCCAGGACTGAGAACCAATCACGAGCAACCCAAGCGCCAGCAAAATGGCCACTGAACTTGCTACAATTCCCCACCCAAACGGGGCACGCGTGGGAAATACCTGCAGCCAGAGGTTATTGACAAAATAGCTCAACGGACTGCCTATGCAAACGGCGACTCCCAGGACCCAGACAAATTCTTTCGATAACAAGACCACAATGGATCGCTCTTCAGCGCCCAGTACCCTGCGGATGCCCACTTCCCTCCGCCGTTTTTCGACGGTAAACGTAGCCATTCCCAACATACCGAGGCAGGCGATCGTAATCGCTATGACGGCCAAGAATCCAACGATCGACACTACATCATAAATTCCAGCATGCGTCGAGTCGAGCTCATCTTCGTAGTACTGATACTTGAAAGGATGGAGGGGATCGAGTTGTTTCCATATCTGCTCAAGCTTCGATAAAACTTCCTCCTCGTGGTCAGCCAGGATGCGAACGTTCGCGTAGCTGAATTGATGCGGCAGGTTTTGTATGAACAAGGGATCCAGCGGATCGCCACCTATAGGAAGCTTTACCCAAAAGTCTTTCACCACACCAACTACCTCGAACGGCTCCCGATTCCAGGACTGTACAACGGTCGTTCCTACAGCATCGGCCGGGCTTTCGAATCCCAGCCTGAGGGCACCCGTTTCGTTGAGGAGCACGTAGCGACTGATCGAATCATTCGATGGCGGAAGGTTTCTTCCCGCGATAAGGTTTAAACCGAGGTTTTCCACGAAGCCTTCATTCGCTGCCAGGTGCCGGAACCCGATAGGATCACCACCTTTGGGATTGTCAAGCTCCATGCCACTCGTACGCCCCGTTGCCGGTACATATTGCGTTCCGGAGATAGCACTCACGCCAGTTGATCCCTGAAAGGCCTGGGCGACACGCTCGTAGGGGTTACCCTGCAGCGCCACATTCACAATACCGTCCGCGCGAAATCCATATTGGAACGCCATAAAGAACTTGTATTGTGTGTACGCCAGCAACGAGGTAACAATGAAGAACAGCGATACCATGAACTGTGTTGCGTTCAGAAACTTGCGCGTGCCGAGTCTGCTCCTGGAAATGGCGGAAAAATTCTTCAATGCGCTGATGGGCTGAAAACGCGACAGGTACAACGCCGGAGCGCCGCCGCAGGCAATACCAATGATCAGCGCGAATCCGGCAAAATAGCCCAGAACTTTCGCGCTCCAGTCTGGCGCCAGCTCGAGGTATCGATTCAGCCATAACCCTGTGAAGGCAGGTTGCACAAGGAACAGCATTCCTATAGCAAGGCCGAGGGCAAATGCTGTCGTTAACATCGACTCTGTAAGAAATTGCAGAATGAGATCCCGGCGATGCGCCCCGGATACCTTTCGGATGCCAATCTCTTTGAGCCTTGTTAGCGCTCTTGCTGTGGACAGATTCGCATAGTTGAGACATGCCGAAGCCATAATCACCAGGGCAACAAATCCCAACACGTAGAAGGCGATCCCCGGGAGTTGAAAGCTCGGCGGCTGATTTACCAGTACCCCTGGCGTTATCTCCAATAAGGCCTGTCCGTGTAAGGCAAAACCATTTAGGTTTTCGTTCGATCCAAAGCGCGATTCAAAAAGGCTGGCCAGCGAAGCATCAACGGCCTCTTGGGATTGACCCTTTGCCGCTAATACGTAAGTAAATGCGTTATCCCAGCCGTCGCTGCTGTTCGATTTTCCCTCGGCGAGCAACAGCCTTTGGGTTGCGAGTGACATCAATACATCGAATCGCAGGTGCGACTTGTGGGCATCCGGGTCGAGTACGCCCGTAACGGTAAAGCCACCCCAGGCAACGGGTGGGCTGTCTTTACCTTGTTTAAGATAATGCAATCCGCGGTCGTAAAAATTAACGTTCTGGCCAATGGCATCGCCATTTTTGAAAAGTGCGTCAGCAATTTTCTTCGAGATGACGATCGAATGAGGTTGTGTCAACGCCGTTCGTGAATCACCTGATTGCAGTTTGAAACCGAGTACTTTGAAGAAATTCTCATCGGCAAAGAAACCACGCATCTCGACCGCCTTGTCGCCGACAACGGCATCGCCTCCTACACCGATAACCAGGTTCGCGCACGCCTCAATCGGAGCGTAACCCGTTCGCAATGAGGCGGCCAGAGATGGCGGAGTGCTTGCATAGGGTGTGTTCGTGTCGGTTCGCTTCGAGAGCACGCGATATACGCGCTCTTTCTCGGTATGAAACCGGTCGTATTCGAATTGCTCGGACAGGAGCATAATCACGAGCAAACAAACCGACAACGCGATTGCCAATCCAAGAATGTTGATCAGCGAAAACAACTTATGGCGGAATGTATTACGCACGCCGACCTTGAGATAGTTGAGGAGCATGGCGAGAGAGTTTAAGGTTCAATTGCCATTAGATAACAATCTGGCAAGACCGGTTTCGCTTTGCGGTCAGTTTATTTTTTCCGAACATATATTCATCTGGCTTTGTTCTGATCAGCATATTGTTGGATCGTCTTTAATCTTCACATATTGCCGCATGGACGAGATGATCAACTATCTGCGGCAGTTCGCGGTAATTACGGCCGATCAGGCCAATCTCATTGGGCGCGACGTGAATGCTATTGTCCTCCGTCGCGGCGACATACTTTGGGAGCAGAACCAGGTGCCCCAACAGATGGCTTTTGTCGCGAGCGGCGTGTTGAGTGCAAGCACGTGCAGCAACGGGGATGATGACCTCATCAGGTATTTCATCGAAGAGAAGAAGTTCGCCACCGATATCGATGGGTTTCTTCAGCGAAAACCGGTTCATGAGTGCATCAAGGCCGTAGTTGATTCCCGCCTCCTGGCCTTCACGATCGAGGCCGCGCGGCGACTGTCGATGTCTCTGACGAACTGGGATAATATGACAAAAAACCTGTCGGTCAATTGCCTGCTCGAAATGGTTATAAAGCGCGCACCTGTTTCGGGCAGCGATGCCTGTTCGCGATTTCTCGTGTTTGAGAGGAGATACCCGGGCCTTTCAAGCCGGATTCCGCAGTCGGTAGTGGCCTCGTATCTTGGCTTGGCACCGGCGACGTTGAGCCGGATTAAAAATCAATTGAAGTGACCGCCCGCGGGGAGCGGTACTTACCCATTTTTGCCCGGGGATTGGGGAGTTCGCACAACAGTTTGGTGCCATCGTCGAAAGTCATCTTACCCGTGTAACCGGAAGGAACGGCTGAATGGCCATGTTTCAATAATTTGCCCACATCGCGTGCCCGGGCACGCATATGGCTATATTTATCGAATAATGGGGTCCAGTGAAAATAATTTTGAGCCATCGCCAGAGAATCGACGGCCCGGACTTTTAGTTCGTTCCCAGTATCCGCATGATCGCCTTCAGCAATTGACTGCTGAGGTGAGCGACTACGCCATTATTCTCCTGGACACAACCGGGACCATATCGTCCTGGAACAAGGGCGCGCAGAAAATCAAAGGGTACACTGCCGACGAGATCATCGGGCAAAGCTTCACAAAATTCTACGCGAAAGAGGACCGGGAGGAGGGGTTGCCTGACCGGCTCCTTGCGGCCGCTGCGGATAGGGGGTCCGTTACCCACGAAGGGTGGCGCATGAGGAGAGACGGCTCACGTTTTTGGGGGAGCGTTGTCATTACCGCAATACACGACGAAGCGGGCGCCATAGTAGGATTCTCGAAGGTCACCAAGGACCTTACTGAAAGAAAGATAGCCGAAGACAAGCTGAACAGTTATGCAGATGAACTGAAATTAAAAAACGCCGAACTCATAAGAAGTGAGGAGAGGTATCACCGCATGATTTCCGAGATTGAGGACTATGCCATCATTCTATTGGATGAGCATGGTATTATTCAAAACTGGAATGCAGGTGCCGAGAAAATCAAAGGCTACCGGGCACACGAAATTATCGGAAACCGCTTTGAAGTGTTCTACCCCAATGATGACAGGGCTGCCGGACTGCCCCAGCAGTTGATTAACGAAGCCCGTGCTAAAGGCCGGGCTGTACATGAGGGATGGCGCGTGCGAAATGACGGATCCCGCTTTTGGGGTTTTGTAGTAATCACCGCATTGCATAATGAAGAAGGTCAGGTCATTGGATTTTCAAAAGTGACCCGCGACCTTACGGAAAAGAAGGAAGCGGACGACCAACTAATGGAAAACGCCATCGAACTTGAAGCGAAAAATCGCAGCCTTGAGCGCCTGAACGAGGAAATCTCTTCGTTCGCCTATGTGGCCAGTCACGACCTGAAGGAACCGCTGAGAAAAATTCAAACATTTGCCAACCGGATACTAGACACAACCAGCATTCAACATTCGCAGGATTTCGCCCACAAGATTTTGGGCAGTGCGACACGCATGAGAAAATTGATCGACGATCTCTTGTCATTTGCGCGGCTCTCCAACGACCAGTCGCCATTGAGTGACGTGGATCTGAATGGAGTACTGAAGGCTTCGCTCACCGACCTCGAACTGAAGATTGCCGAGAAAAAGGCCGTAATCAGCATCGAGAACCTTCCGGTCATCAAGGGAGTAGAGTTTCAACTTCAACAGCTCTTCACCAACCTCATTTCAAATGCCTTGGCATTCTCGAAACCTAATGAGCCTGCGGAGATAGCTGTCGCCACAGCGCACGTTCGTGGAAAGGATGTCACATTGGTGCTCCCACCCCATCGTACCGGCTATTATAAGATAACCGTGTCGGATAAAGGAATAGGCTTCAACCAGTCGGACGCCGAGCGAATATTTGATGTGTTCAAGCGCCTGCATGCAACCAAAGAAGTCAGCGGTACCGGGATTGGACTCGCCATTGTGAAGCGTGTTATGGAAAATCACCAGGGAGCCATACTGGCAACCTCTACGGTAGGACAAGGGGCTACCTTCGACCTGTATTTTCAGGCATGAGGCCATCCGACCCAACTGGATGTTGCGCTATATGGCGTATTTCTTTCGATAGTCTAAAGGTGACAGGTCAGTAAATCGCTTAAACACTTTTCGGAAGGCATCAACATCGTTGTAGCCTGTGGCGTACGTCACAGGCTACAACGAAGTTGATGCCTTCCGAAAAGTGTTTAAGCGATTTACTGACC
>DATHKA010000182.1:0-12843 GCA_035489615.1 Chryseolinea sp. | reverse complement strand
TTTCCTGCACGGGGCTCAACAGGTGTAAGGTGATCCGGGTATCGTCCAGGTCATACGGCTGTGTCAGCAGGTGATACTCCGCCTGGAGTTGTCTCTTGGTAGCCGCAAAAGCTTCCCACGCAGATCGCAGCGCTTCCAACGTGAACTTGTCCGTATGCTCGGGTCCTGCAGCTTGTGCGGCGCTGCCATTTTCCTTTTTGGGTTCTATTTTGAGGAGTTCGCCGAGGTTGACCGTCGTGCGTGGCGTGGTACGCAGAGGCTTCTTTTCTGCTGTTTGCGTTGCATCAGCAGCAAGTGTTATTGAGGCCTGCGCGTTCACAACGGACTGGCTGGCCCTGACAGGTTGTACTGGCACTGATTGTACTGGAACTGGTACCGGAACAGTCCGTATTCCCGTTGTTGTTACCGATTCATCATCATCAGCGGTCGGCACGGGGGTAGCGGCCGGTTTTTCCGCATCTGAGACAACGGTGCCAGACGTTACACTAATTTTTTTTTTAACGACACTTCAGCGTGCCCGAGATCGCTTACCTGAACGACAGCGTTGACGTGCGCCATTTTCATCAGCGCCAACTCAACCGATAGACGCGGGTTCTTGCTGGTCTTATAGTTGATATCGCATTGGCTGGCAATATTCAGCCAGCTGAGTAGCAGCGAGGGAGAGGTGGATCGCGCCTGGACGGCGTATTTCTTGCGGATGGCGTCGGGAACTTCCATCAGGTTGGTAGTTCGCGCATCCTGCGACACGAGCAGGTTCCGGAGATGTTCGGCCAATCCAACGATAAAGTTGTGCCCGTCAAAGCCTTTGCGGAGGATTTCGTCAAAGGTCAGCAGGGGTTGCGTATGATTTTCCGTCAGCAACGCATCCACGACCTGAAAGTAATAGTCATAGTCGAGGATGTGCAGGTTGTTCAGCGTGGACTTATAGGTCACGCCCTTGCCCGACGAGTAGGTGACCATGAGGTCAAAAATCGACAAGGCATCGCGCAGGGCACCATCCGCCTTTTGGGCTATGAGGTGCAGCGCCTCGTCTTCAGCCGGGATACCTTCGCGCGCCGCGATCGACTTCAGGTGGTTCGCGATGTCACTGATCTGAATCCGGTTGAAGTCGAAGATCTGGCAGCGGGACAGGATCGTCGGGATCACCTTATGCTTTTCGGTAGTCGCCAGGATAAATATGGCGTACGACGGCGGTTCTTCCAGTGTCTTCAGGAAGGCGTTGAAAGCCGCGTTCGAAAGCATGTGCACCTCGTCGATAATATACACTTTGTATTTACCGAACTGAGGCGGATAGCGGACCTGATCGATCAGGTTACGAATATCTTCTACGGAGTTATTGGAGGCAGCATCCAGCTCGAAGATGTTCAGCGTATTGATGTCTGACTTTTCTTCAAACCCGTTGATCAGGCGAGCCACAATGCGGGCACAGGTGGTTTTCCCCACGCCGCGCGGGCCGCAAAAGAGCAGGGCCTGGGCCAGCTTGTTGTTATCGATGGCATTCTTGAGCGTTGTTGTAATGTGCTCCTGGCCCACCACCTCATCAAATCCCGACGGCCGGTACTTCCTCGCAGAAACAACAAAGTTCTCCATTGGGCGCAAGATAAAATCTGGATCACAAACTGCAATAACCGAAACCTCCTACCCTGTGTTCCAGGGTAGGAGGGCCGGCGATACTCCCTGCATTATAAGTTGAATACACAGCTCGTGACTGGTTAGTTCACAAGACGTTAACGGAAGAACTTTTTTGGGTGTATATTTGTAAGATATTTCGTAAAGAAATCCTGTTTTTTTCGGGCGGACGGTGTCTTTCCGGATAAACAGAAAGCTGCCAGGACGTGGCGGTTTAATACCGGGGCCGACCGGTTTTGACAGGATGTATAATTTCGTAAGTAAGCATGCAGGCTCATGGGATGAGAGCCTTAAAAGATAGTTCCACACCATACTTGGCGAGTCTAACTACGCCATGGCTGCTTAATTTATCCGATAGGATAGACAAGCCTCGTCCCGATTAGATTCGGGAAAGCCATCATCGCACAGCGTTGTCATTTTGCAGGCGCTGAATTGCGGTGTCGTTATGCAGAATTGCTTCGCGTGATGTTGCTAAGCGCGACTAAGATCAGTAACTAAGTTTCAGTTTAGGCTGTCGTTTGCCTTGCTGTTGCCGACAATCCAAATACGACTAAGCATGTAGAAGGTACGATGTTATCTTCTCTGGACGAGAGTTCGATTCTCTCCGGCTCCACCATCGCCCGCCGAAGCCCCGACTCGTCGGGGCGAAGGCGGGCTTTTCCGAACAGGTGAATGTACTAAACACATTCAAATCGGGCTTCGGCGGACGAAGTCCAGTCTTCCATCAGGCACTTATCAATTGTACGCAATTTCACAAAGACGGGCTTCGTCCGTCGAAGGAGCTACTAAATAGTTGTCTGGATTTCCATCCCATCTTCTCCTACGTTACAATTCAATTTTTCAACATTTTTGAAAATGGAGACCTGGACCGTCTATATCCTAACTTGTGCGGATGGCAATACTTATACAGGCTGCACCAATAATTTTGGACGTCGCCTACTTAAGCATCAGGCAGGCGAAGTGCTTTCAACAAGATCAAAACGCCCGGTATCCGTCTTGTTAAAAATTACTTTTTACGATAAGTATAAGGCATTTGCATTTGAAAAGTATTTAAAGTTGGGTTCAGGCCCCGCCTTCTCAAATCGCCATTTCCGTGACAACAGTCATTAGGGAATTATTCCAACAGGTAATTTGACTTCGATGCTGAAGCCGGAGCTACGGTTACCAACTGCTGGTGTCGTTGCGTATTTGTTACCAAACAAAAGCCGGAAAAAAAAAGAAGGGCAGTGGAGGATATCTTTAGATGTCCTATTACATCAATTGCTTGTTGGCTTATTCTCTTTTTTTGAAAGGTCTATGCCCCACGCGCCAGTCGTTGTGTTCCCGATCATTTTTACAATCAGCGCCATTTTGTTACCCGCAACCGTGCGTGGTTGAAATCCAAAATCATAGCAAACGAAATAGATACTGCGCATAGTGATGTGCAGGTTCGTGTGGTAGTCGGCATGAAATCCGTTGATGAGAAGAGTTTCACGGGACACCAGGGTGGACGTTGTTGCCATAGGCTGCGAAGTACTTCACGATTCTTCCAGAGTATTTCATTGGTCGTGACGGTAGGTTGGCGGGCGGCGCGCTGCTTGTGGCGATTGGCCTGGGCCCTGCAGTCGCCTGAGCAATATTTCTTATCGGTTCGACCTATGATTGGTGCATGGCATTGAGGACAAATTTTTGAAGACATCGGTGAGTGGATTTGAGATTTGACATAACGGAAATTGATGCTTGGGCTAAAGATATTGAAGCTAGCACTTATGCTATTGGAGCTTGCCCATCAGTATTTAGCGACTGGAATTGAGGCGGATGGCGAGGGTTAAGTTTTGATAATAATATTGGGATAAAACAAGCACTGCCGAACATCGGGAAAGAAACGGATAGGCCGCATTGAAACGGATAGAGCCGCATTGAACCGGATTAATACGTATTGAACCGGATATGTCCATTTAGATTCGGATTCAGTTGAATCTATCCGTAAAGCATTCGACTCAAAGTAAGTTGTATTTTCTTATTGGACAAAAAACGTCATCTCCGGATTTCCGCATGAACAATAGCTTACCCATTATAACACTCCGACACTTTGTTGTAGACGGCCAGAAGGTTATTGGTATGCAGTTTTATGCCAATAAAGTTATTCATGCGCTGATAAAGACGCTGCCTCAACCGAAATGGTCAACCATTCATCAGGCGGTTTTTGTCAGTAACACAGAGGAGATCCTGACAGCGATCTTCAAGACCTTTAGAGGTGTGGCCTATATAAATTGCAAATATTTCCTTAGAAATAGGCCTGTTAGGAGGGGGGCGGAAAAGGTTGACCTGAGTGAATTGCGGATGAAATGTGAACCGGGAGATGTCCAATGGAGTATCTCGATCTTTTGGAGACCAAGCGATACAGTCTTCATACCGCGAGATCTTATGTGACTCTGTTTGCGGCTTTTCGCCGGCATTATGCCGACAGGGCGTTACTTGAGCTGGGCGATTCGGAGATCCGTAGTTACATGCATCTTATAGTTAAGTCCGGCAAGTCGCATTCTTATCAAAATCAGGTAATTAATGCAATCAAATTTTACTATGAGCAGGTACTGAACATGCCGCAGCGGTTTTATGACGTGGACCGTCCCAGGAAGGAACACAAGCTGCCGGCCGTGTTGAGTGAGGAGGAGGTAAAACGTATGATTGTGGCAACAGGAAATTTGAAGCACAAAGCCATACTTGTGACCATGTACTCGTGCGGACTGAGGTTATCGGAGTTGTTGGACTTAAAGTTAACAGATGTGCAAAGCGATCGAAGTTTGGTGGCAGTTAAGGGAGGCAAGGGCAGGCGCGATAGAAATACGCTGTTATCGCCGACGACCTTGCAGTTGCTACGCAAGTATTTTAAGGTGTACCGGCCGAAGGAATATCTTTTTGAAGGACAGAAGGGTGGAAGGTATGCGGCCAAGAGTGTGCAGCAGATTGTTTGCCGTGCACTTCTTGGCGCGGGTATCAAAAGACACGCTTCACCCCATACGCTGCGGCACTCGTTTGCCACGCATCTTTTGGAGCAGGGCACTGATTTGCGGTACATCCAGACGCTTCTTGGGTACTCCTCGCCAAAGACAACGGAGATATATACGCATGTATCAACAAGGAATATTGTCAGAAAAAGAGCCCGATTGACAAGCTTGAACTTGATATTTAGCAATCGCATAAAAGGAAAATATCAGCAATACGTATATTTGCATGTTGCCAGCCATTTTTTAGGACAGAGTTTCCATGACAAAAGAGTTTGACAAAAAAGCCATTGACAGATTAATGAGAATTAAGATGACTTCATCGTTGTCTGACAAGGAACTACTCAAGACTTTCAATTTAAGTTCTTATCGGTGGACAAAATTGAAAAATGAAATTAAGGGATTAAAAACGACTGACAAGGACTGGATTTATGGAGCACTTCGATTCAGACCCGGACTAAAGACTATTGAAAACATAATAGACTACATCGACTTCAAGAATAGAGAAAGACTGACTGAGAAAGTTGTGCGGCGTGGACTCGAAAAACTTATGAACGAAGGACACGCATACAAACACAAAGACAAATGGAATTATACCCAAAGACTAATTGAGGTGTATTCTAACAAGACAGACAAATTTGTTACTGAAATTGAACTGGGACATTTCGACCTGGAGAAATTCAAGAAAATTTACAAGCCCAAGACTTGGGACTATTTAATGTACGAGTGTTTTGACATATCAAAAGGACAAGAAAAACTTTATGACGGAATAGTTATTATTGACTTCGATTTCGAACGGTTCAGTTACGACTTAACTTGTCGACAAGGAGAAGTGGTGTAAAAAAACGGCTGGCAACAAAATGCATAATCAATGGCGGGGCTCAGTCTAAATTTGTAGTTTAGTTTTTCAAATTACGTTTGGTTTCGCGGGACAGTGACGCGCTTCGAATTCCCGCCACTGCTTATGCACAAACGTTAGCGGTCATTGCAGGACCACCACCAAGAAAGGCGACCAAGCTTTGGACAAAGGGAAACTAAACGAAAGGATATGAATTTTACAAAATTAGTACTCAGTGTATTTTATAAAGACCTTTCTGACGGATTGAAATTATTTGTCGACTGTCTACAATTTACAATTGAACACAAAGATTTATGTACTTCACAACCTTACTGTGTATTAGGAAGAGATGGCATAAGCATTATGGTTTTCCAAGATGAACAATTGGCGAAAGAACATAATCCAGAGTTAAGGCTTGTGACAAATAATATTGAAGAAGTATATGCAAAGGTATCTGCATCTCATCCTCATCTACTTCACCCAAATCTTAACAAGGTTACACTAAGACCTTGGGGTGCGAAAGAATTTGCAATTGCAGATATGCAACTTGGTATTAGATTCCAGCAATGGTAACAATTAACAACGAGGCATAAAACAACGAACCGCTAACAAAATGTATGCAAGATTGCTTTGCTCGGTTTAAGTTTGTGGTTTTAGTTTGCAAAAAACGTTTGTTTTGTGGGATAGTTTAGTGTTTCAAAGACCAGCAACCTCGCATACATAAACGTTAGCAGTCATTTATGAGACAGATTACTACAGCTATGCTAGCATTACTTGTTGCTGGATGTACCAACTCGACACAAAATAACACGGCTGACGGCACTCCTCAGGACACTGTTTATGATGGCGATATTATTTGGAGGGAAAAATTGGAGACGAAAAGGCCTATAGTCCAATTGGACAACGGTGCAGGAGATAGTCCAGTATTCACCATCGGTGACACTTCAATTTTACGCATTCGCATTCCGAGATTTACTGAGTATGAAATGCATCTAGACGAGATTGTCGGCGCGACAGTGATAAGAGTTGACAGCTCACACAATAAGTTTCTGGTGATTCCGGTGGACAATCAATTCTCTTTTGTTCTCATGCAATCCTATCCAAAGGGACAAGTGATTCGATACACAAGAAATTGGAACGAACTGAAATCGGTCTATGACGAACTGATAGTTCCATTGGACAGTATGATTCAAATTGGAAAGCTTGATTTCAAAGCGGAATAAACGCCTGCTAACAATGCATATAAATCATGCCGGCAGAGTTTGATGATAATTATTAATTTGCTCTGCCGGCACGCTTTATATGCGAACGTTGGGCGTCATGCTCGGTGACAGTTAATAATGACAAGACTCTATTCATACATATTGAGAATTGACGATGGAGCAGCACCGAATCCATTTTGGGGGCTTTGTACACTGACAATTTGTAAACCAGCAATTAGGCGGACAGCGAGAATTGGTGACTGGGTAATTGGGACGGGTTCAAAAAATTCAAAGCTCAATGACGGAAGTATTTATGACCTTTCTGACAGTATTGTTTATGCAATGAGAATTTCAGACATAAAGACTCTTTCTGAATACGATTCATTTTGCAATAAAAAACGCAAGGACAAAAATGCCAAAGTGGTTTGCTAAGGACTGGAGAAAAAGAATGGGGGATTGTATTTACGACTACTCACAAGGCACTGACCCGACAATGAGAAAAGGAGTACATCATGAAAAGAACAAAAAGAAAGATATAAGTGGAGTGCACGCATTGATTTCAAATCATTTTTACTATTTCGGTGAGGAAGCACGAGTTATACCGACAGAATTAAAAGGAATAATAAAAAAGAATCAAGGACATTTGAAAATTCAGAATCCGGAACTTGTTGACAAGTTCTCGAAGTGGATAAAGAAATTTAAGAAGAACAAAATTTACGCTGACCCACAATTGAGATACGTGTTTGACTTGACTCCGACTTGACGATCAAATTATTAAATGTTCGACAGACCATTTGAAGGACGACAGAAACGAGAAAGAAGAAATTGTGTGCTGACGAAAACGCACGCACGCCCAACAAAAGCTATAAAACATTGCTGTATTGTAGGTTCTTAAAGTGTGTGCTGTTAAATTTCGTTTGTAATGTGGGACAAAGACGTAGGTATTTACACGCATACGTTTTATAGCTAAACGTTGTGCGCAACTTCATTCAGGACAGAGTAGACTATGACTGACGACATTTATTTTGAGATTACAGACGGACCAGATATAATAAAAATTGAACCGTTAAAGTGGACTCATGCGGACGCGGAATTGGACTGGGACAAAAACTGGATTCATTCGAGAATTACAGTTAAGGGCGGAGCGTTTCGGGGACAATTTTACTGTGACTTGATGACCACGGACTTTGAATTGTTTAAAAGAGAATTAAAGAAAACATACGATTCCTTAAAAGGACAGGCTGAATTCAAAACACTTGAAGGACAAATTCAAATAAAAATTGAAGGAGACGGACTGGGACACTTTACTGTTGACTGCGAGGTAATAGATGACGCTGGAGTTGGAAATAAATTAAATGTTGCAATGGCGTTTGACCAAACACAAATACCCGACTTTGTAAGACAGCTTGACAAAATAGTAAAACAATTTCCGATTCAAGGGACTGAATTGAAAGTGGTGAATGAATGAAGCAGCGCACAACAAAATGCATAATCAATGGCGGGGTTCGGTGGAAATTTGTAGTTTAGTTTCAGTAGTGTCCGGTATGGCTATCTAAAGAAAGGGAAGATCTCTTTTGAAGACCTTCCCAAAAGAGGTTAATTTTAGTTACCACACAAAAATTCTCCTCATGAGCAAAAGTAGCGTTTTTACCGGACAGCCGATCTTTAGTCAGTTGTTGACTTTCGTTCCTAAGAGCAGCGTTGAGCAAATCGCTTCAGACTACGGGTCAGACCGATTCAGCCGTCACTTCACCACGCATGCTCACCTAATAACTATGCTGTACGCCTCCTTTAATAAATGTGAGTCGCTCAGGGAGTTAACGAGCGGACTTTTGGCCTGGGGTCAGCGGATTAATCACCTGGGAATAAAAAAGTGGCCTAGGCGCAGTACAATTAGCGATGCCAATGGACGAAGATCTGAGCAGGTTTTTGGAAAGATTTATGAGTTCCTGTACCAAAAAAATAGGCACCTTTTACCGGACAGCCGAAAGAAGAAAAGATCCAAGCTATACATAGCAGACTCAACTACCATTTCCCTATTCCAGGAGGTTATGGGAACGGCGGGCAGGACTCCAGCAAATGGTAAACGCAAGGGAGGGATCAAAGTACATACACTGATCAATAGTGCCGAGGATGTCCCCTGCATGATCCGAATGACATCTGCTGCTGCCCATGATGCGCCGTTTCTCAAGCAAATCCAGCTACCCAAAGGCTCTTGGCTGGTGTTTGACAAAGGCTATAATGACTATTCTCAACTTCAAACCTTCTCAGAGCAGGAAATCACTTGGGTCACGCGAAAACGAAGCAACGCCGTTTATACAACCGTGGAGAGGCGTACACTTACAGATGTTCAGAAGGAAAAAGGAATCAAAAAAGATCACATCATCACATTGGGCCATCAGCATCATGATAGAAACGTGCGTGTGAACGCTCGATTGATCGACTTCAAAGACCCCGAGTCAAGTAAGAGATTTCAATTTATAACCAACAACACCAAATTGTCACCCACTACGATAGCAGCGTTATACAAGGAACGATGGCAAATTGAAATACTGTTCAGGAGATTTAAGCAAAATTACCCGCTTACATATTTCTTGGGGGACTGTGAGAATGCAATAAAAATCCAAATTTGGTGCACCCTCATCGCAGATCTGTTGGCGAAGATTGTAAAGGCCCTGGCAACAAAAAAATGGTCCTTCTCAAACCTAAGAAGCATCATCAGAATCCACTTAATGACCTACATTGACTTGTACCTGTTTCTCAAAAATCCCGAGAAGGCGCTACAACAAGACAAGCCACCAAATAGCTCAGATCAACAGCTCCTTTTTGCCACCTAGGGGTTTCCATTTTCGTTATCGCAAAAAATCCGACCCGCAAAGGAGGATTCAAACAATTTTATCCAACTTCAAACTTGAACCGGACACTGCTGGTTTAGTTTTTCAAATTACGTTTGGTGGCATGGGACAGGGACGCGCTTCGAATTCCCGCCACTGCTTATGCACAAACGTTAGCAGCAAGCCCGAGCCAATGGCGAAAGACGCGAAAAATCTGTAAATTTGGAGTAAAGCGTGGACTATGAAGAAAGAAAAGGTGATTGCTACCGTAAAGGAACTCCCACAAGAATTTGAACTGGAAGAATTGATCGAGAAGCTCGTTTTTGTTGAGAAGGTGGAAAAGGGTCTTCAGCAAGCAGAGCAAGGGAAAGTAACGCCCCACCAGGAAGTAAAGGAGTTAGTCAAGAAATGGCAAAAATAGTCTGGACAGACCTTGCTAAGGACGACTTGAGGTCGATCTATGATTACATTTTGCGGGATTCAAAAGTTTACGCAAAGAGATACGTTAGCAAATTGATTTCAAGAGTAGATCAACTCGAGACCAATCCGATGTCTGGACGAATCGTTCCGGAGATCAATAGAGAAGAAATAAGAGAACTAATTGAAGGCAACTACCGACTTGTTTACAGATGCGTCGGTGATAGTGTGACAATGTTAAGGGTCCATCATGCGGCACGACAATTAAAAGAAATATAGGAGTGGGGCCAGCTGCTAACAACGTATATGCCGCATTGCCGTTTCTCGGTTAATTTTAAAAGAAAACGCCAACGCGGCATATACTAGCGTTGTGCACAATGCCGCTGGACAGTTCTCAAGACCCAACAACGGACGACTTTAAAACTTAATAAATTGAGATTTCACGGGCGACAAATTAACTTCTTGATTGCAGTTACTCTTTTACTGACAGGTTGCAAACCAAAAGAAGAAAACGGAATTATAGATGACGGAATTTATGAAGTTAAATTTCATCCCACCTTTGATGGCGATCCAAACCTTTATGAAGATTACAAACTGACAATTGTTGGAGTGGATTATACAAAACAGTTCAAGGGAGGACATACAGAAAACGGAAAAATAGAAAAACTCTACGCCGACAAGTTTCGACTTACAGACTTAAATGAAAATGAAATACCGTTGGACTCTTTATCAGATTTTCAAAAAGGTATTCGACATTGGGGACCACCATGTTTCGAATTGGCTGGAACAAATGGTGACACATTAAGATTCAGGACAACATTTAGCGGCCAACTACATATTAATATAAATACAGGAATTATAATAAAAAAGCAGTAAGCGGCACTGTGCACAACAAAATGTATAAGAAATGGCCCTGACAAGGACGATATTGTTTCTATTTTTGCTAAGGGCCACTTCTTATACATAAACGTTGTGAGTCATTCATGAAGGAAAAGTGAAAGAGTATTTGATTACATCAGGAGTGCTTGATCGCCCGCGAAAGCTTGTTTTAGCTGAGAGCCATTTGGAATATGAGAACTGGGATTTAAGAGGACAAGAATTTACCAGGTTGGAGAAGTCGGACATCATTGATTTCAAACATGGGACAGACTCAATTGTTTGGTATAAGCTTGTCGTTGGTCGCCAATATGCAGTAGCGTTAAAAGCGAAGAATAATAGGGAGCTTAGTATTCATTTCGATTCCTACTTTGGTCTACATAAAGGGAACAAGCAAAAGTATGCGGACATTGTGGGGAGCATCTGGAAATTGTACCATTCCGATATCGTTGATGCCTTCCTTGATGGTTTTTATAACGGGATGGAGGCGAAAGCTCAGGGAATAGTATTAAAGACTGAGGGAATTGAGTTAAAGGGCGGACAGAGGTTAGTTCCTTGGGACAAGGTTGCGATAAAGGAATACTACGGATATTTTGCTATTTATCATCAGGGTGATTCAACAATTCATTCCACCGTGAGCAATAGCGAATATGGAGCAGAAACGCTATGGAGTGCAGTCGCGACAATACTAAAAACCAGGGGCATGAACGCCTCACAACAACAGCTATAAGTCATGCCGGCACTTTCGAGGAATAATTCTTATTTTGGAGTGCCGGCACGCCTGATAGCTTAGCATTAGGCGTTAGTTTATGACGGACATCTGGAAAAACGATAAAGATTTTAAAGAAGCAATAGGTGGATTTATCATTGCATTTTCCGAACTAGAATTTGGGCTAGCCTTCTTGTTTGCAATGACAGAATTTGACTTACGACTCAAGGAAAAATATGTGATAAAATATATAGGTTTTTCATTTGACCAAAAGATGAGGTACCTAACTGAATTTATAAACGAACATTTAGTAGAAATTAAACCGATCTGGGACAGATTAAAGGAGGAAATTGGACAACTTAATCGAGAGAGAAGATTTTTGGCGCATGGATTTATGACTTACTACTTACCCAATGAAACAGTCACGACTCATATCAAAGAAAAAGGACAAATTGTAACAAAGAATCAAACGCTTCAAGAGATCAAGGCCTTAACGAACAGACTTCATCATGTAAATACTGGCGACAATGGGATTAATGGTGAGTTCCACACCCTATTTACTAAGACAAGAATTGACAAATGGAATGAGTTAGTAAACGATGATGCGAAAATAATATATAGTGTGAATAGTGAGATAATATCAAATTGGAAGGGAAAAACCAACGCCTAACACTATATATAAATCATATGCTGGCTCATTTTGTTATGACAAATTCTGCAAGTAAATTTATTAAGAAACGTTTGATATAGCGTGCCTTTAAGCCGCATACGCTTTATATATAAACGTTATGTGCAATTTTGGCTTGGCACAGATTGAACTTCGAACAAATGACAAGTAAGATAAAAGTGAGGCGACCACTGACATCTCATATATTTCATGGACTGTGGATTTTATTCACTCTTTATAAAACGGTGGACAGTCAATCGCCAGGAAAGTTTATCTGGGGACTGCTTCTTATTGTTTCAATAGCGCTGCTAGTTAGGGTCATGATTAACGGAAGTTATTTGGAGAACGATGGTTCTAACTTGATAATCAATGAAGATTTCTTCCAAACCCGGACAGTTCAAATAGCGGGCATTGAAAGAGTAGAAATCGAATCAGGACCATTTTCAGATTCGCGAATTATCCTTAAGGACGGCAAAGGAAGAATAAAATTTAACTATCACAATGTGAATAGCGAGGACTTCAATGACCTTATGAGAAGTTTAAATGTTCCGATAATGTAAGTTGAAGCCAAAACAGCACACACAACAGAGTGCATAATCAATGGCGGTGTTCAGTATAAATCTGTAGTTTAGTTTTTTCAAAATACGTTTGGTTTCGTGGGACAGTGACGCGCTTCGAATTCCCGCC
>DATHKA010000181.1:0-10672 GCA_035489615.1 Chryseolinea sp. | reverse complement strand
CGACGTCCACCCCTAAGTTTACGGTCTCGGCTTTTTCCCAGGTGAGGTTATCGTTCGCCATCTGTGCCGGGAAAGAGCCCGAGTTACCACCGTACTGTGTCGAAAAGCTATATAGGCCCAGCGTCTGATAATCGCCGATCTGTGCATTGCCTGTCAGGCCGTAACTGCCCCTAACCTTCAGGTGGTCGAATGTCTTCTGACCTTCCATAAAGTTCTCATTGCTGAGGATCCATGAAGCGCCGATCGTGTAGAAGTTAGCCGCGCGGTTATTGGCACCGAAACGGGAAGATGATTCACGTATAAATGATCCAATAACAAAATAGCGGTTATCAAAATTGTAATCCAGCTGGACGAGTCCCTTGTTGAATGCATTTTCACTTGTTTTGCTGGAAGCTGCGGTGATCATGGATGCCGCATCCATTACGTGAAGACCGGGCGCCAGACCGGCCCCCGATACGCTGTTAAAATCTGTGAAATTGGTTTCTCCTTCAATAACACCCATAGCATTGAGGTTATGCGAGCCAAAGTTTTTTGTATACAGCAATCGGTTCGACGTGATGAACTGTGTATCCTTATAGAAGTCGTTGGTTAGCATTCCTTGTCCTCCGCCGGCTTTAGCGCGGACATCATAATACAATTCCCTTTTTCCGTTCCTGACGCTTGCCCTGTTATTACTGGAGAAGGTCAGATCTTTGGTGATGTTGTAATCCAATATAAAGTCGCCGTTCGCTGTGGATTCCTTGGCCACGTCAAAATTATACTGCCATCCATGCAGGAAGTTATCGTTATCCCTTCCTATCCATTCTTCTTCCGTGCCCATTTTGAGCGAGCCATCGGTGTTATAGGGATTATCCCAGGGCATGTTTTCATGCGTGGTCAGAAAATTCGTGCCGGCCGCCTCATTCTCCATTCTCCTATTTCTGGCGTTCAGCCTCACGCTTATTTGCAGTTTGTCGTTTATGTTGTGGGTAATGTTGCTTCTGATATTAAACGCCTCGTTGCTGCTGGCTCCCAATGTCCCCTCCTCCTTGTAATAATTTCCCGACACATACATCTGTGTTTTTTCCGATCCACCGGATACGGTAATGGTATGGTTTTGTGTCGTCCCTGTACTGAACATCAGGCTGCGCCAATCCGTGTCCTGCAAGAGCAGGCTGCTGGGCCGGTCCGCGTCCCACGTTGCCGGGTTCCAAAAGGTTCGTTGAAAATCGTACAGTTGCTGGGAATTCATCACTTCATACTTTCCCTCAGAGGCAGTGTTGAACCCTATCGATGAATTGAAATTGACGTGGGTCTTTCCCGACTTCCCGCTTTTGGTGGTGATGATGATCACGCCATTCGAAGCTCTTGATCCATACAAGCCTGTGGCTGCAGCATCCTTCAGCACGGTGACCGACGCAATATCATTGGGGTTTGCAGAGCCACCGATAATACCGTCTACTACGTATAATGGGTCAGAGCCGGCGGTGATAGAACTGGACCCGCGAATGATGACACTGGGCGCTGCGTTGGGATCGCCTGAAGAATTGGATACGATCACACCCGGTGCTTTGCCCTGTAAGAGATCGCCGACGTTGTTGGAGGTTACGTCCCGGAGTTTTTCCCCTGACACAACAGATACAGAGCTCGACAGCTCCGATTGTTTCTTCGCGCTGTAACCCACCACCACTACCTCCTCAAGATTCTGCATGTCTTCTCCCAGCGATACGTCAATTGTGGTTCTTCCGCTAACCGTCTCTTCCACGGTTGCAAATCCAATGAATGAAAAGATCAACGTGATGTTTCCACTTGAAATGTTGAGAGTATACTTTCCGTCTGCGTCCGTTGCCGTGCCATTCATGGTTCCTTTCTCCATGACGTTCACGCCGGGCAAAGTCTCTCCCGATGTGGAAGTAACAGTACCGGTAACAGCAAATAAGGTCGCCAGGTTGTCTGCGAAATTTCCACGAACTGCTCCCTGGGATTTTATCAGCGGCGATTCTTTTTTAAAGAGCAGGACCTGATGTCCTTGTATCGTATATCCGATCGACTCGTTTTTAAAAATTTCTTCCAGCGCCTGAATCAAGGTCACCTCTTTAAGGTTTACCGATATGGGTCTGGACACATCAACCTGCTGGTGGTTATAGAAAAATCTGAAATCAGTCTGATGTTCTACTTCCTTCAGGATTTCTTTAATTGGAGCAATCTCTTTTATAAGAGAAATTTTTCCATCCAGAGAATCCCGGGCGTGGAGCTGAAATGCCGTGAGGGATATGACAAGCCATGTCATCATTGGTGTATGCAGTAATGTCTTTGCCTGAAAACTTGGCAATAAAAACCCGCTCCCGTTTTTTAGTCGAGATTTTTTCATAGATTTAGGTGTTAGTTTCAAATTAACTCTCGCCCGCAATTTTCACGACTTGCGGCACTACAACGGGAAGTGCGCAAACATTTTCCGTTGTTTTTTTAATGGGATGTTTAACTCTCACCGAATAATTCCAAGTAAGAATCAGTTTATCCGGATAAATTCATCGTTCATTATTCATTTTCCGTTTCGCATAGTTTCCCTTCAATAAAAACCTGGTTTCCGATTATTGAATAGTGAATGTTATGTGTTGTCTCGATCAGCTTTAAAACTTCCTCAAGGCTCTCTTCTTGTATGTTCGCCGTCAGTTTGCAGTCCAGGCTGCCTTTGTCGTCGACGTGTATCTCCACATTAAACCATCGTTCCATCTGAAGGATCACATTGTCAATGGATTCCTCGTCGAATACCAGCGTTTCCCGTTTCCAAGACATACTGTTATCTGCCTCTACTTCCTTGATGTTGATGATCTTTGACGTCTTAGTAAATACTGCGCATTGATTCGGCTTCAGCTCGACATCTCCAATTCGGTTGCCACGTGCATCAGCCTGTTCAATGCGAACTTTCCCGTTCACCAGTGTCGTTTCAATCGTCTTTTCTTCCGAATACGATTTAACGTTGAAGGAAGTACCGAGCACTTTGATCTTGATCGATGACGTATGAACTATAAACGGTTTGTTCTTATTATGCGCCACTTCGAAAAATGCCTCCCCTTCGAGGTAAACCTCCCGCGTATCCTGTTCCGAAAAATCGCTCGTGTAGGATAGTTTGCTCGCCGCATTCAACCATACCTTAGTACCGTCACTCAAAAACAGGACAGATTTTTGTCCAACCGGATTTACCCTCCTCTCTATACTTCCTTTCTGCCCTGCTCCCAGTAATGGCAATCGACCATCAGAGTCTTTCATTACGAGAAACATCAGCGATGAGACAAGAGGGATGATGATAATAGCTGCCGCTAATTTCAACCATCGTCCATCTATCGCAAGGCTCCTGGCTTGGAGCACTTTGTTATCCTTGTGCTCCTCCCTATCGGCCCGCAACCTCATTAACAAATTGTTGCGCATGCTGCTCAATTCCACCTCCGATAAATCGTGCGAGGGGAAATCAAGCAGGGACACCAACTCCCTTGCTTTCTCAATTGTTGTACTGCATTCCGGATTCTCCTTGATAAAGGATTTCCAGAACCAGTCAGATTCTTCATCAGGATGTTTTACCCAACGGATAAAAAAGCTATCACCTGCAAAGTCCTGGATGGAATAATCATCGTACTTCATCTCATTACAAATGCTTTTACATAACTAAAGGCAGTGCACTATCGTTTTATAATGCTTTTCCTGAAATATTTTTTCACGAACCCGATTCCGGGCATTTTAAAGCGATTTTTGCTCAGGTCTATCCGACACAGAAGTCTTGAGAAGGGTACCCTGCCAGCCGCTTATCCATGGTCTGCCCGGTGTCCAGGACACGACAAACTCACCGGAGCAAGTCGTTTACTTTAACGGCAAGTGAACCCTGAAAGAAAGCTTCGGTATGTAGCGGTAAATGAATGATCATAAAATTTACCAAAACAAAATTTCTTGATAACCGGTAATTAATACCCATTTTTTTATTCCTATTTTTATCAACGTCCACCTAACATCCACCAAACAAGTATCTCGTGCAGGTTTCTATTACACAAAAAACAAGGAATCCTTCCGATGGCGCTAAGCGGCATCAGGAACTGGTGCTGCACCCTGAGCACATGGATGATTCCTTGTTATGGCAAGCGTTTCGTTCCGGTGATGAAAAAGCGTTGATCACCATCTTCGATCGCTTTGTGAAACCTATGTATAACTATGGTTACAAAATTGTTGGTGAAATAGAATTCGTAAAGGACAGTGTGCAGGATCTTCTTATCGAACTATGGCAAAAGAGGGATCGCCTGGGTGAGACAGACTCCATCAAATTTTATCTTTTTAAATCGCTTCGAAGAAAACTTATACGATCAAAGTCCAAATCGGAGAACCGGTTATTGAACAGCCTTTCCTTTTTTCACAATGATAAAGAAGTGGTTCCTTCGCATGAATTTGTCATGGTCGCCGAGCAGGTATCCCTGGAGCGAAGGGAATTGGTCATTGGCATGCTTGATAAGCTAACGAAGCGCCAACGTGAAGTGATATTCCTGCGTTATTTTGAGGAGTTAAACTGCGACCAGATTGCGCAGGTGATGGAATTGAGCAAGCAGGCTGTTTATAACCTGCTTCATCATGCCCTCGATGAGCTCAAAAAGGTTCACTAATACCAGTCTTCGAAATGCCTGTCGCTTATAGTTGAGCCTTTGCTCACCTGTAAAGTTGGGCGAAGCCAAACTGATTTACACTTACTTCACTCTATGTGAAGTGTTCGTCGCATTCCATTCCCACGTCGCGCCATTGTCGGGAGAAAACGCCTGGCTCCAAACCGGTTCCTCCGGGTCAGTTTTATCCCAAAGAAAAAGTACGATCACATCGACTCCTTTGTACTTATCCTTGCAATAGAACTTGCCAATATTTCCATCGAATGATCCCACTACCGGAGGATCCAGGACACCGACGTTGCCATCAGCCCAATAGATACTCCATAATCTAGTCTTCGGGTTGAAAAGGCGAAGGGCCACACCCTCGAAAGGCTTGCCGTCAACGGTCGTTCTGTAGATGTCCATATTTCCAAGGCCATTGAGTAGTTTCTTCATCTCCACGGTCGACTCAAACGAAATCCACTCTGTGCTCTTGGTCAGGCGCGACTTGAGTTTCATATCACTCAATTTCCATTCTCCAACGAGATAGTCGAAATCATTAGCGGATGATGTTGCCGATGGCCGAATGTCGAGCTCGCCTTTTTCTGTGAACGTCAACTTATCAAATTTAAAATTCTGGTTTATCGACTGGGCCCTGACGGGAGTGGCATAAAACAAAACTGCAACCACCGTCACCATGTTCATTTTATATAAAGAAAATGGCGTTTTCATATCATATAATTTTCTCAAAGGTCCCAGCTGACAGTGTCCAAAGTAACAAAGATCTCTTAGTTCAGAGCCGGTCTCGATGCTGGCATCACTCGTCCAGACAATCCCGAAAATTCAATAGTAATCTAAAATACGGAAATCACCTGGACAATCAGCCCTTCACAAATTATTTTGATCAAATCCGATAGTCGGCCGACAGCAAACAAGAGAAGTTGCCCTTGCTACAATATTATTTCGCATCTTCCCGTTGAAATGTCTCGATCTATAACAGTGTGCCGGTTGGAATTTGTGAGTGATCAGCACATAAGTACCTGACGTCTTTTAGCATCACTCCTGTCTGAATGAAAGCTCTTTTTCTGTCCGTTCTGCTATTCGGCTTCTATGCCGTGAATGCGCAGTACGTCGGACCACCCAATAATGTTGGACGTGAGTACGGCAATCCCAGAATGCCATTGATGGTGTCTCACCTGGCCGGTGCGAATAAGGAAAGGCTGAAGCGCGCAAACAAGAATTCACGTCACTCCATTTTCGGCAAAGTATTGTGTTTCCGCCGACTGTGCCGGATACAGTCCGGACACTCGGCATCATTACACGCCATCAGTTTTAAAAAATTCAAGAAGAAGGTGGCAAGGAATGCGAAGAAAGGTGTATACGAAAAAACGCAGAGCGACTCCCAATATAAACCGGCAGTACGTGAAGCAGCACCAGTCGCTGTCGACACGGTCATTGCCAAGCCGACTCCGCTGATCAAAGCGACCGACAGTCTCATCGTACTGGGCGCAGAGCTCCTGTTTGAAACAAATAAGTCAACGCTGCGAAGGGAGCATTTCGCAACGCTCAAATCAATTGTCGACTATCTGCTTTTGCACCCTGAACGGTCTGTAAAGATCTCCGGTCACACGGATAACACGGGGCATGAAGCGCAAAATCTGTCATTGTCCAAAAGACGTGCGGATGTTGTGGCAGAATACCTGGTTAACAATGGTGTTGATATCAATCGCGTGAGCACTTTCGGACTCGGTAGTGCAAAACCCATTGTGACAAACTCCACGGATGACGGAAGAAAGAAAAACAGGCGAGTTGAATTGCTGATCCACGACAGGCAGTAACACGGCGCAGGGCTCATATTCTTCCGGCATTAAAAGGCGCTCGAGCTACCGGCCAATCAAGGCGGCTTGCCAACGACCTACTCCGTGAATGGCAAACAATACATTGTGGTCGATATTGGCGCCGGCGATCATCCAGCTAAACTTGTCGCACTATCGCTTTGAAAGCCCTGGTCGCGACGATCAAATTCTAGTGACAGAAATTGCAGCCGGGAAACTGCCTGATTGTATCCGTCTTGAGAAGTTTTGTATCGGAAAATGAGATCCGCCAGTCATTGATTTGTTTAACTTTCCAGTACGCCAAAATCCCGGCTTTGCGAAACGTTTCTCAGGAACTACGCGAACGACGATAAAGGGTAGACAATAAACCAAAATTAAGATATTCAAAGAGTCACTGTCCTCAACGATTTAGGTATTTGACCCGTTTTTTTCTTAAAGAAGTTATTGAAGTACGTTGGGTATTCGAAACCCAGGGCATAAGCAATTTCAGCAACACTCCAGTTGGTATGTTGCAGGAGGGCTTTCGCTTCGTGAACAATTCGTTCTCCTATATGACTGGTAGTCGACTTACCGGTGATTTCTTTCACTGACTTATTTAAATGGTTGACGTGAACAGACAAATTGTTCGCGAAATCCTGGGCCGTCCTCAATTGTAAAGGATGTCCTGTACTTTCAACTGGAAATTGCCTTTCTAAAAGTTCCAAAAACACTGAAGTAATTCTTTGTGCCGCATTTTTTGTTTTAAGATTGCTTTCCGAAGGCTGCATTTTCAATGCCTCATGAACAATGAGGTTCAGATAATTCCGAATGAGCTCATCCTTAAATGCGTAGCTGGAGTCCTGCTCGGCAATCATCTTCTGAAAAATATCGGCGATCGCCTTCTTTTGCGGCTTGGTTAAAACCAAAATGGGCGTGCCACCGATTTTAAATAATGGTGACTGCATAAGACTTTCCGCGCGTTCACTCAGCCTTAGAAAGTCTTCCGTAAACAAACAGGCGTATCCATAGGGCGTGGGTTTAATTACCTGACAGGAATACGGTATACGTGGATTGCCAAAGAATAAAATAGTTTCATCCGTTTCAAAACTCCGGTCCGCATAGTGAAAAATATACTTCCCTGATGTCAGGCTAATTTTGTAAAAATCCTTTCGGCTATAACTGTGGCCAGTAGCCTTGCTATCTACCAGATAGACTTTAAACCCTTTTAGTTTTAGCTCACTATTGAAATCTGAAGCGTTTGCATCCCTATCGTTCATCCAGCAAAGTTAACTATTTCAAACATATGAAATAGTCGCATTAGAAGGCGCAAATTGTGTGTGACTAGTGGAACGGGTCCAGGTTTGTGTCCAAAACGTCTCCGCAGCACGTGGATTGAAATTCTTACTTTTTACTTTGAAAATTGTTATTCTGCTCCGTTCCCATTCCAGGCACAACGAAAAACCACGCTATCCGGCTGCCCTTCAGAACCGAGTCGGCAACTGACACTCGCTTCAAAACTTCCTGACGTTACGTTTGCCCAAGTTCCTCGGAAATTACTTCGGTAAATCCCGAACGTGCTCCCGCACATCTCAGCAAAAAGCCAAATCAAATGACCGGTCGGCATAGGGAGGATTTTTCACTTTCACCCGGCGTGTTTGATTCTAGTGAGGAGATAATGAAGTGCCAGGGCTAGGATCGTCCAGTAGAAAGCAAACCCGACAAGAAAAAACGGAGGCGGTGTATCCGGATCTTGATGCATAAGTTTAATGAAAGGCAACAAGGGTCCTATCAAAACAATCTTGATAGGTGCAACGATGGTGGATACGGCAGACTTCCAGGCTACTTGTGATTCCGATCCCAGAAAGGACTCTGGCGGTTGATCCAAAATCAAGTTGGTGCCGAAGACAAAGACAAATGCAAAAATGAGGAAGAAGAAAACAAATTTTAGCCTTGTAATACTCATAGCCTTTAAATTTTAAGTGGTGTCTTTTCCTAATTAAAACCAATACGTGTCCGCGTGCTGAAACTCAGCACTACTCCTCCTTTGACGGGATATTAAATATATTGAAAGTACTTTGTACTTCAAAGTACATAAAAGAATCCGGCATTTGCAAATGAGGTGAGCTAAAAATCACCACGTACCATTAAAAATGGCGGAATTGAGACCTCAGAAAGGGATACTAACCGTTGGCACGGGATGCGCGTTTTGAAGGGCAATGGGCCGTTCTGCCGGTATTTCAATACGCAGCTCAGGCAAGGCCCTGAAAATCAACAAGCCATAAATTCTGTATCTGGAAGTAGCCTGGAGTTAATTGAACCAAACGGCATAACCCTGGCGCCTGAGCGACCACGCGAGTTTCTCTTCCGGTACCTCATGGCGCAAATAGTATTTCTCCCGATGAATAGTTTCAATTTATGGGATCCGTGAATATATTTCTTATTCTGCTCAACGTGCGGGTGGCGATGTCGTGCCACTGAAAATTTTTAGGTCCTCGGAAAAGCATGAGGAAGCCTCAGTGTCAGCCGATACTGAACGCGTTGTTTGAAGGGTGTGAATGCGTTTAGTCCAACGCTGCCTCGATTTGTTCCCTCAACTCAACCGCCTTTTCGAGCGAACCCTTATAACGAAAAACTCCCTCCTGTTGCTGAATGGCCGCAAGGGTGAGTAGGTTCTCTGTCTGTATATCCCGCGCAATTCCCTTATTCAGCAGCTTTCCCGAACGGTTGAAATATACATACGGCGTGAAGAAAACCTTGAACTGCGCAAGGAGGTCCATGTAGCGTACTTCGAATTTCGACAGCGAAGAATAGAGCCGATAATGTTCGATCACCAGCTCGCGCACATCGCCGTTGCTGAGGATGTCGATGCCATCGCCTGTCATAATGGTCGTGTATGTATTGTTGTGACCTTCAAACGTCCGAGAACGCAACACCGCCATTACAACGAACCCCAGCGAATCAGAAATATCTTCGGCCCTCGTCAAGCGGGTCAGCGAGCGATAGATTAGCTCGCGATCGCGGTTCAGATCTTCCATATTATCCTGGTACTCTTTAATGTCCTTATCGAGATCGGCCATTATGCCTTGCAGGTACGACTCTTCCCGCGAAGTACGGTCACTGTTCTCCTTCCAACGATCGACCTGGAACGCTATGGTGATACCCACAATAACTACTGCCACATCCAGTATTTTTCCGAATACCGTATTACGAAATGTATTTTCTGTCATAACCGTTGATAGCCCGTTGAATTTACGAAAGTTGACTCAGACCATAGGACAAAGCCATAATCCCGCTTCCGTTTTGTCGAATTCTCCTATGGAATTGCAAAAGCGATAAATCCACCCTTGAAATTATTTTCCTGTGCCCCGTTTACAGACACCACAACATACTGCTTGTCTCCAACTGCATACGTAGAGGGGATCGAGCTCGCCATACCGGGTAATAGGTGTTCCCATAGCACTTTTCCCGTTTTTTGATCAAACGCACGAAACATATTGTCACCGGTCGCACCAATGAAAATCAACCCTCCCGCAGTGGCTATTCCCCCGCCGCGGTTGAACATGCCGGAATTGGCAATCCCCATCTTCTTGAATCGCGGATCTTCGCCGAGCGGAACCTGCCACGCGATATCACCCGTATTGAGATCTATTGCCGTCAGGGTACCGAACGGAGGGGCAATGGCGGGATGACCTTCGGGATCGAGATAAAAGTTATAACCGTTGAAGCCATAAGGCTCATTGTTCTCCGGAATGCCGGCTGTTTCGAATTGTTGTACAACGGTGTCCCTAACATAGGCGACGATCGCGGCGATCTGTTGTCCGGATAAAAATTTGAACGATGGCATGGGCGCCGCGCCTTTCTGAAGGATACTTTCGATCTGCGTGCTTTTGTATTTTTTTACGCGTGTCGTCAGGTCGGGCCCGATACCCGTTCCCTTCTTATCGGCGCCGTGGCAACTGCTGCAATAGGTTCTGAACAATATTTCGGGATTGAGCTGATTGGCCGCGCGGATTTCTTTCAGGTTCGTAAGCTTCAGTATCCAGGGAATGTCCGTAGCGTTAACGAACAGCCTTTTGGTCTGCGGGTTGACAGCCGCTCCTCCCCAGTTGGAACCACCGTGGGCCGTAGGCAAAATGATGGATCCCTCCAAGGACGGCGGCTCATAGATACCTATCTTGTATTTGTTTTTAGCAATCTCCTCGTTGATCCACGCAGACGAGCCACCAAAAAAATCTTCCCGATACCCCTGTCGCGCAAACG
>DATHKA010000180.1:0-7688 GCA_035489615.1 Chryseolinea sp. | reverse complement strand
TCAGCAGTACGAAATTGGCAAGGCTCTGCAGTTGTATAACACCTTCGATCGTTATCGTCAGGGCACAGAGTTTACGGACATTCCCGCGAATGCACCGACAGACTATTATGACTATACAGACTCAACGATCCTCGTCATGGGTGATACCACGCAGGGCCTGACCAAGTTCAGGACGATCCGCGACGAGGTGGGGTTCAAAGGCAATCTGCTTAAACTCTTTTATCAGGGCTACTACGCGGCGCGCTGGTACAATAATGAGAACCTCTACGCTGGCACCGTTAAAGGATTTGAACATTACCTCGGGGGTAGAATGTCGTTGCGTCTCGATTCATTGGGAGAATTGTCTGCCTGGCTTGAGGTGCAAAACAACGGCAACTTTCGCATTGAAGGCGAATTGAAAAGCAAGTGGTTCGAGGCATCACTAAAGCAACTGCAATACAGCGTTCCGATTGTGTATCAGACCTATAAAGGTTTACACAATCGCTGGGAGAATGATTTCAATCCCATCAATGTGACGCAGCTGAATGGCTATCTCCATTATAACTCACCCGTGTTATCCTTGTCTCCGGGTTTAACCTTTACCCGACTGGGTAACTATGTATTCATGAAGTATTATCCCAAAGAGTCGGAGTCCGCGAATGTGCAGACCATGCTGCCGACACAGAGTTCGGGAGAACAGGTAATTGCTTCACCCGAGCTAAAATTTTCGCTCACCATGCTTCGCCATGTGCATCTGCGAACGGACATTATTTACACCAAGCTGCTCGTATCGAACGACGATGCGATCCAGATTCCTGAACTTTTTGTGAATACTCAGCTGTCATACGAGAATATACACTTCAACGACAACCTCGACATCCACACAGGATTAGAGATTCATTATCAGTCCGACTATAACGCCCTGGCGTACGATGTGCCGATGCAACTGTACTATGTGCAAAATACAGACGTTGTTAAAGGATTTCCCCTGATTGATGTTTTTGTCAGCGCCCGGATAAAGCGCGGCAAGATCTTCTTCAAATACAACAACATCGTGCAGGCATTTACGAAGGAAGGGTATTTTCTTACTCCTGAATATCCAGGCCAGCGCAACATCCTGGATTTCGGATTCGACTGGTCATTCTACGACTAGTCATTCTACGGCGCGCTGATGGTTACTCATGGGCGAAGCAAACGAACGCAAGACTGGAGCAATGAATGAATCAACAGAAAATAGGGACGAGGGTCGGGAGGAAGCGAGAGACAAGTTTACCCTAGGCCTGGCGTTGGCCAGCGATCCCCGGTGGATGGATATCGCGAAGCTCAATATTCGTGAGATCCTGGTCGATCATGCTTACTGTGAACAGAAAGCTGCCACGTCTTGTATTTCGCTTATCGTTCAATACCCTGAACTGGATCAGCTGGTGGAAATGCTGATGCCGGTTGTGGCCGAAGAGTGGAATCATTTCGAGCGTGTAGTGGGCCAGTTGCGGAAGCGCGGATTTAGCCTCGGCCCGCCGCGAAAAGATGAATACATTGAAGCCCTGTCACGCGTGGTGCAGAAGGGGGGAAGCCGTCAGCAACACCTGGTTGAGAAACTGTTGATGAATGCGATGATCGAAGCGCGGAGCTGTGAACGCTTCAAAATACTTTGGAAGAGCATCGACGACCCTGAACTGGCCGATTTTTACTACGAACTCATGGTGTCCGAAGCGGGGCACTACAAGAATTTCCTCCAGTTGGCCAAAACTTTTCAACCCGCAGACGTCGTGATGAACCGTTGGCGTGAATGGCTTGCCGCTGAGGCCGATATCGTAAAGAACCTCACGGTCAGAGGCGACCGGATGCACTGATCACGTCTTCTGCTTTTTCTTTTTTGCTGCGGGGAACAGCACATTATTCAGAATAAGCCGGTAGCCCGGAGAATTCGGGTGCTGGTTGAGATCCGTCGGTTCTTCACCGACCTGATGTTGGTAATCTTCCGGATCGTGGCCTCCATAGTACGTCCAGAACCCCTTGCCCAGGATGCCGTGCACGTATTTCGTTTCCTTGATCTGTTTGTTTTCACCCATCACCAGCACGTCGGGCTTGATGAGATGGCTCTTGAATCCGGTGGTTTGTCCGAAGAATCCCTTCACCACGCGCGTGTGATTTTGTGTCAGCATCGTAGGGATAGGATCCCACTTTGCCGAGAACTCAAACAAGGTAAAGTAGTCATTGTCCTGGCGAAGTCCGCGCTCGTTGGGTTGGTTGTCGATGTCAGAAAACTCGTACTGCAGCGGGTCGGTAACCAGTTTGAAGTCGGTAAAGGCGAGTGTATTGTTGTAGTTGAGCTTAGCCTGGGCGTTGGGGTCGGCTCCATCGCCATCGTACATGCGTTCGCAGATGTCGATACCCTCTGCCGCCAGGGCTATGTCGTAGCTGTCTGTGGCTGAACACATGGCAAACATGAATCCACCACCGCTGACGAATTCCTTCATCTTTTTGGCCACTGCAAGTTTTAGTTGAGAAACCTTATGGAAGCCGTGCTTGCGCGCCAGATCTTCCGCTTCCTTTTGCTGTTCGATATACCACGGCATGTTGTTGTACTGGATGTAGAACTTGCCGTATTGGCCCGTAAAGTCTTCGTGATGGAGGTGTAGCCAGTCATACTTGGGCAGCACGCCATTCATCACCTCGTCATCAAAGATCACATCGTAGGGAATCTCGGCATACGAGAGCACCAGTGTCACGGCATCGTCCCAGGGCAATTTCGACTTCGGCGAATAGACGGCGATCTTCGGATATTTTTCCAGCTTCATGATGTCGTAGTTGGCACTCGGGCTGGATATTTCAGAGATGATCTGATTGGCTTGTGCGGAAGAAATAATCTCATAGCTGACGCCGCGCACCACAAGCTCGTTCTGGATGGCGGGATGGAAATCGCACATGAAACTTCCGCCGCGGTAGTTCAGCAGCCAGTCTACTTCCATTTCACTGTGAAGAATCCAATAAGCGATCCCGTAAGCCTTCAGGTGATTGGCTTGCTTTTCATCCATCGGAATCAATATCGAATTGGCCTTCGCCGCCATGACGACAGCCAAAAGAATGATCAGTAACAGGCTACGGTTCATCACATTACGTTAAAAAGTAGTATAAATTTAGCGTTCCTGGCGGTAGAAAGTCAGACAATTTCGGGATTATTGCAAAAAACACGCCCGTCAATAATATTTCGGACGTTTTCTGTAACATTCGCACCCTTTGATCAACGTATAATGAAAGGAAAATTGTTCTCCAACGGATGAATCTGCTTGAAAATATAAGAGAAGGCCTCAGGTCAGTACGGGCAAACCTGTTGCGGTCGGTACTCACCGCCTTGATCGTGGCAATCGGTATCACGTCACTGGTAGGAATACTAACGGCGATCGACGGCATTGAGGCGTCCGTCAACGAAAGCCTTCAGTCATTGGGTGTAAATACATTCGACATCCGCTCGAGGATGAACCGCGGACAGAATCGCGGAGGGGTTACGGAGAAGGTTTATCCGCCCATGAAAATGAATGAGGCGTTCCGTTTCATTGATCAGTTCAAGGTTCCGGCAACCATCAGTCTGTCGGCACTGATTACTCAAATCGCGGAAGTCAAAAGACTGTCGAAGAAAACGAATCCCAACGTCTACGTGGAGGGGATCAACGAGGACTATATGGCGATCAAGGGATTGGAAGTGGAGAAGGGAAGGAATTTTTCGCAAGTAGAGTCGCAATATGGCTCACAGGTAGCTGTCATTGGGTACAAAGTTTTTACGACGCTGTATAACGAGACAGAGAATCCTGTAGGGACTGAGGTCACTTTTTCCGGCGCTCAGTTTCGGGTAATTGGCGTGCTGAAGGAGAAGGGACAACTATCGGACGATAATTACGACAATATGGTGTTCGTCCCCATTATCAAAGGCAACCAGATGGCTAAGGGCAGGGGACTGGAGTACGAATTAACGGTGGGTATAGGCGATCCTACCCAGATGGAGTATGCCATGGGTGAGGCCACGGGGGTGATGCGCTCGATACGCCGCGATCGGCCGGGCTTGCCGAACTCTTTCGAACTGGAGAAAAGTGAAACGCTGGCCCAGGAGCTTGAGTCCATCACGGGGGGGCTACGCTTTGGTGGTTTTGGCATTGGGTTCATAACGTTGTTAGGCGCTTCCATTGCCCTGATGAACATCATGCTTGTTTCAGTTACGGAACGCACACGCGAGATCGGCGTTCGAAAGGCCTTGGGCGCAACACCCAAGCGTATCAGACAGCAGTTCCTGATTGAGGCGATCGTCGTGTGCCTCCTCGGGGGCATTGCAGGCGTCATTCTTGGAACGGCAATCGGCAACGGGATGTCAAGACTGATGAATATCAAGATCTTTGTAATGCCCTGGATGTGGATGTTTATCGGGCTGCTGGTTTGCGTGTTTGTCGGCGTGATTGCGGGATCCTATCCGGCAAGCAAGGCCTCGAAACTCGATCCAATTGAATCGCTCCGCTTCGAATAACCTGGGCTCTTAGGTAGGTTTGATTGCCTGGCAGCACAATTTCCGAATTTGTATCGTACAATTTCCCACGGGATGTTTAGCTTGCACGCCGCTTTACAGGAGAGGTGCCAGAGCGGTCGAATGGGACGGTCTCGAAAACCGTTGTACGGGTAACTGTACCGAGGGTTCGAATCCCTCCCTCTCCGCTTTTCATTACTGCATCTTGGCAAGCCATTCGGTTTGATTTGAGACATTAATCTATTGCAACGAGGTCGCGCTACTTTCCACACAGGGTCACTAACGTGCACTATCGGTTACCTGTTCATGAGCGATAAATGATGGCTGCAGCTTAGAGCATTTGCCACCATTCACACCCTCGCGAGTCGATATACCTTCCATTGAAATGTACGCGACCATAGAGGTCATCCGATCTGTTTACCAGCCTGTTATAATTTCGTACCCATACGCGTGCACAAACCGGTGACCACCGACCTGTCAATCTCCGTCGCATTTCATTCATCCAGAAGGCATACATGCCCTCCGAAATCACTGAATCTGAATCAGTTCGCCTATTTCTGGCAGGTTTTCTCCTGCCTCGTGCAAAGGCTGCTTCGGGGGCGTCAGGAATCTGCGGTTAACGCAATAAAAATCCCCGATCCTTTAGGGTCGGGGCCAGTTTAAACCTTCTTACATTAAGAAAAGACCTATTCGAAATAAACAGATGTCAGCTATGGATAAAGACCGCATTGCATACCTAATAAAAAAACTACGAAAGCAACAGGCAACACCAGAGGAAAAAAAGGAATTGGAGGCCTTCTGGCAATGGGCTCAGCACGATCAATCGTTGTTTGCCGGCGTGCCTGAGGTTGAGAAACAGTCCATTAAACGTGATATATGGGAAGGCTTAAGGGCAAAGATCGAACAGCTTGAGACTTTGCGACCGAAGGGAAAACGGCGTGTCATGCACACGGGTGTGTTATGGAAAGTTGCGGCATCATTAACCTTGCTGGCCACCGTTGCCTTTTTGTGGCTGATGATCAACAAGGATGTTACCGAAGTACATACGGGCTACGGGGAACACGTCAGTGTATTGTTGCCAGATAGCTCAACAGTGATCCTGAACGGCAACTCCACGCTGCGGTACGGTAACTCCTGGAACGCGTTCAACGACCGCGAGGTATCGGTTGAGGGAGAAGCATTCTTTGAAGTGAAGCACACCGTGAATAACCAGCGGTTTGTTGTCCATACAGGCGACGAACTGGATGTTGAGGTACTGGGAACAAGGTTCAATGTAAAGGTGCGGCGTGGTAAGCCCGAAGTGATGCTTGAGCAAGGCAAGGTAAGGCTTGCCGCGGTTGAGGAACAGTCATTCGGGTCCGCGATTCTGAGGCCAGGAGAAATGGCGACACTGGAAGGGTCAACACTCCGCACAACTACCGTAAACCCGCATGAATATGCCTCATGGAAAGAGCATAAGCTCTTCTTTGAAGAAACACCGCTTGGCGAGGTGGCCAACTTGCTCGAAGATACCTATGGCATCGACGTGGTGTTTGAAAGTAAATCACTGCTGAACCGGAGGCTCTCCGGTGAAATTCAGTCGGAAAAAGTGGGTGACGTGCTGGCTGCCATCGCCGAGTCATTCAATATCAGTGTAACGAAGGATAGCCGAAAAGTTACGTTTCACGAGAGCGTCAATCAAAAATGAGGACCATGAAGGGGACTGCAATATGAAGTGGTTTGTCAAAATATCATTCGTGCTCATCTCCATGGCGACAGGTCTATCTGCGAGCGCGCAGGAGGAGGTGGATCCAGTAATGATCATCAAGCCTATCTTAAAGGCGAATTGTTTTTCATGTCACCGTGATTCCAATCTCAAAGGTGGCATCGATCTTCAGACATTTTTCTTTGGCGTCGACTCCCATGAAGGACGTATGGTGAAAGGCGGACGTTTGTGGATGAACGTTGTGAAACAAATAGAATCCGGGAATATGCCCCCAGAAGGCGAAAAGCAACTGACTCTTGAAGAGCGCGAAACCCTGGTCGCCGGAATCAATCAAATACTTTTCAAATCGCTGAGCGCTGAAAATCCGGGCCGGGTCGTTATCAGGAGATTAAGTCACAAGGAGTACGAGTATTCGATTCTGAATCTCGTCGGCGTCGAGTTTGATGCAAAGGATAAATTCTCTTCAGATGGATCGGGTGGAGCAGGATTTGATAACTATTCCCGCACGCTGTTCATGACCCCGCTCCGGTTCGAGCAATACATTGAAGCGGCAGATGAAATTCTAAATAAGGCGTATGCTGATCCCGAAGTTTGGGCAAAACTGGTTCCTGATCCTTATGTTGAAAACTGGTGGACACACCTGGTGTTTTGGGTGAAAGGATTGTTCTCGGAACAGGATCCTTCCAAGGAAGCTCTGGCGGCAGCTGAAAAGGTAATCGTACCTTTTGCCAGCAATGCATTTCGCAGATTTTTAGAACCGGAAGAAGAGCAAGACTACGTCACACTTTTCAAGCAGGTCTTTGAAGGGACTAAAGAAGAGAACCGGTTTGATCTGGCTCTTAAGGAAACATTCAAGGCCGTTATTGTTTCCCCAAAATTCTTATACCGCTATGAGGAGGAGCAGCCAGTTGATCAGCCTTATCCGCTGAGCAACTTCGAGCTTGCAACGCGGCTGTCTTACTTCTTATGGTCGAGCTCGCCGGATAAGGAACTTTTTGACATCGCCTATCGCGGCAACCTGCTGGATACTGTCGTGTTAAAACAACAGGTCATCAGAATGCTCAATGATCCGAAGACTAGCCGTTTTTCGGAGAGTTTCGTCACCCAATGGTTTGGAATCACTACTCTCCGGGAGTCAAGCCCTGTGGACCCTACAAGGTTTCCGGAGTTCACGCCCGCAGTCCGCAATGCGATGTACAATGAAACGGTCCAATATTTCCATCATGTGTTGACCGAAAGCAAAAATTTCCTTGATCTCATCAATAGCAATTACACTTTCTTAAATGAAGGTCTTGCCAACTATTATGGAATTCCCGGTGTAAAGGGCGATTCACTCCGAAAAGTCGTACTGCACGACAACGTCCGCGGGGGGGTCATAGGAATGGGAAGCGTTCTGGCATCTACCTCTCTGCCATTGCGTACGAGCCCCGTTAAACGCGGACAGTTCGTGCTGGAAGAAATTCTGGGTACGCCTGCTCCACCACCGCCGCC
>DATHKA010000179.1:0-6228 GCA_035489615.1 Chryseolinea sp. | reverse complement strand
GGCCGTGTGGGGTCAGGCTCGAAATCGCGATGCTTGAGTCGCCAGATGCGACCCAGGCTAACCACCTTGTCCAGTTGGTATTGGTCAATCTTAGTGCGCAAATACGAACCAACGGGCGTCCATTCACCCTCCTGGATGATGCCGTGATACATGTCAACAATATACATCGTACCGTCGGGAGCCGTAGCCATATCAACGGGTCTGAACAAGGGGTCCGATGATCGGATAAATTCCGATTTCTGCGCCTGGTAAACGTTGTGCAGGGTTGTTAGTCCCTCTTTCATTTCCGGGTGCACGCGCCGAACAATGCGTGCCACGGGTTCACCGTAAAAATATTCGCCTTTGAGTTCGTCCGGCAAACGATGACCCCGGAAGATGTCATTTCCCGCAGCGCCGGTCACCCTGTTAAGCGTTCCCTCTGGCATGCGAACGGCGCTCATTCCACCCTGCATGTCGGATACCAGGACGGGCGCTCCCCACGGTACATCAAATCCCTCTTCAAAATTTTCCTTCACCACGTAGTCTCCAAAGTGAATCGGGAACTGAAAATATGAGGGAAGTCCATTCGATCCTCCCTGAAACCAAAGCTTTCCATCGTCATCGTGGGTGATGCCCCATTGAGCGTGGTTCGATCCCGTCGACTCACGGATCACGCCGTCCGCTGTTTCTCTGATGCGAAATGGATTGACCGTGCTGTACAACCAATTATCCATGCCCCAATAGAGAAATGCCTGTTGATGTTCGACATTTCCAGCCCTGCCAAAATTATCCGTGAAGAATTCTTTCTTATCAGCGTGACCATCCCCGTCGGTATCGGTGAACTTATAGACGATATCAGAATTAGACTCCATCGTCAGGACACTGTTAGGACCGACCGGAAGAACAAACCGCGGAAACACAAGACTGTCTACGAACATAATTCCCTCCTCATAAACGCCATCATGGTCGTTATCCTCCCACCGCGATATGCCACTCACGGGATTGAGGGTCCCCTTTGAATCTGCATCGAGCATGTAACTACGAAGTTCAAGCACATACATTCTTCCGTTTCCGTCGAACGTGATGGCGGCCGGTTGCTGAATTTGTGGTTCGGTGAGTACAGCTTCCAGTTCGTACCCTGGCGGAAGGAGGAACTTACGAAGTTGTTCATCCGCAGAAACGGGTGTAACAGGTGGCTTTGGTTCGAGGTCTATACCCTTCCAATATTCGCTGGTGGTGTCGGCCCCGTCAGGCAGCTTTACCACGGCCCAGTCCTCTTTCTTTTGCCTTGAACACGAATTAAAAAGAAGGGTCGATATCAACAGGAGTGATGAAAGACGGCAGATCAGACAGCTGGATTTCATTGGGTTGCTGGAATTCCCGTTAATATGATGAGGCGCAGCGACTATTGCGAGGCGGGAAGTGGCCACCGGCAGTTTTCTTGTTTGGGGTAGATTTTACCTCTTGCGCTGTGGCATTTTCTTCGGCTGGCGAACTGTTTATCAATATCCGACATGGCTCATGCAACATGGGCGAATTGCATTTCCCCTGGTAACTCCGAACCATTGATAAAAAACGATTTGCAGATCTTATCAAATGTTAGTAGCTACGTTGACACTTCAATACGAATACCCCAACAATGAAAAACAAGCTACTCCTTACAGCCGCCGTAAGCATCCTTGCGTTCATCATTTCCCTATCATCTCAGGAAACCAAAGCACAGGCCATCGGGATGCAAATGGGCAGTATGCGTGAATTGTACAAAGAAGGTATGCCGGTGGTGTTGGCCAGGTTAAAGGAACTGGGAGTTACCGAGCTAGAGGGCGGCGCCGGTAGGGGAAATCGTGACGAGTTTAAAAAATTATTGAAGGACTATGGAATGAAATTAGTCGTCACGGGCGTCGGGTTTGATAAACTGGAACATCCCGATAGCCTCAGGAAAGTGATTGCCAACGCAAAAGATCTGGGTGTTCCGTATGTAGTTTGCTACTGGATACCGCACCATGGCGATGACTTTACTTTTGCCGACATGAAGAAAGGCGTCGAGGTTTTCAATTCAGCTGGTAAGGTTCTGGCAGAAAATGGTATTGGTCTCTGGTATCACGCCCATGGTTATGAGTTCAAACCTTATGAAGGTGGCAAGGGAACGATGTTCGAATATCTGATGGACAACACCAATCCTTCCTATATCAATCTTCAGATGGATGTATTCTGGATGAAGAATCCAGGACAGGATCCGGTTGCGTTACTGAAGAAGTATCCTACACGCTGGAAGAGTTTGCACCTGAAAGATCGACGCGTGGGTACACCCGACAATTTGAATGGCCGACAGGACAAAGAAACGAACGTTGTTCTGGGTACTGGCGACGTGGGGATTGAAGCTGTAATGAAAACAGCGGTAGGCCTGGGTATCAAACACTATTTCATTGAAGATGAGTCTTCACGAGCGCTTGAACAAGTGCCGCAACACATAGCCTTCCTCAAGAGCATCAAGTATTAGGCCGCCAATGATTATGCGGCAATGTTGAGCCCATTTTCCGGCACGGTTCAGAACTGACATTACTGACTTAATGGATAGGCCACGGTGAGCGAGGTTGGCTGACAAGGCAGCGTTCCTTTCTTCCAAGTGGCACCTGTTAAGTCAATTTTATTACTCTTATCATGGATAGCAAAACCATTGAGGCCTTCTTCCTGAATACCCTATTGAAACTGGCAACTGCCGGAGTATTCATCATCACCTTTGCCGATGTCTTGTTCGACCCACAAGATCGCCTCTCGATCATCATCGATATAATTATCCTGGGCACCTGTCTCCTGGCCTATGCGCTTCGCACGCACGCGCCCAGTATTGCCATGCTCATTTTCACGTCAGTCATACTGCTGGCAATGGTCTACCAGTGCCTGGTTGTTCCGATGAATACAACCATTTCGTTATCCATCTTGTTATTGGACGGATTCATCGTCTCCGTCATGCTGAAGGGAAAGCTGAAAGTACTGATGCATACCGTCATTGTTTCGTCTGTGATTTTTGTTTTTTTTATCCAGCATACGACGCCTTCTTTGCGCTTCGCTTCCAGTGACAATGAGCTCTTGACGATTGCCGTCACCTACCTGATCGTTTATTTCAATCTTGCTTATCCATCCAGTATTCTTAAACGGAAGTACGATTTGATCAATCTTCATCTCAGCGAGAGCAACGATGCGCTCACGCAAAAGACGCGCGATATGTCCGACCAAAACGCCGTCTTGCTGCAGGCGCAGTCAGAATTAAATGTGCTAAACTCCAACCTCGAACGAATCCTGAATGACCGTACCGCCAAGATCCAGGCGCAAAACGACGTTCTGGTGCGTTACAGCTACAACAATGCTCATCACCTTCGCGGACCGGTCGCACGGTTGCTGGGGCTGGCGGCCATTTACAGGATTGACGCCGAGGCCAATCCCGATTTCATCATCGCCAAGATGGTCGATCAGGCGCGCGAGATTGATGCCGTGATAAAACTGATCAATGAGGATCTCGAAGCCCAGGACCTCTCCGTACATTAAACTCCCGCAATTCCTCCTGCGTTGGTGATTTTGTAAGCCAGCCGACGCAATAGTCGCCCTGCGGGTCTTATCTTGTCTGGCGAATGATGCTTCCGAACCTTTTTGCCGGATTCGGGTGTTCTCTCACGAAGAAGCCAGTGTGAAATACAGTATTCCGGGTAAGGCTATGCCTTAGCTCAAAAATAGCACAGGTTTCAAATCCACAACGGGTAGAAACGTCGTAGTTCTAATGAGTACTTCAAGACTAAAAAAATGAATGTCAAAAAAATAAGTCGCATGAAAACGACCTGCCTATTTGCCCTGGCTGCCGTTCTGCTTAGCTGCGCGGCACGATCGGAAAACAGCACAGAAACGCCCGTAAGCAATACATCAGCGGCAGACAGTCTGCCGCAGAGCAAGGCCAATCCTTATTACTCGCGTACAGACACCACCAAGTTGCACGTGAGCAATGCGGAATGGAAGAAAATCCTTCCACCCGATGTTTATGAAGTTGCGCGAAACAAGGATACCGAGCGCGCTTTTACGGGAAAATACTGGGACTTCACCGGCATCGGAAACTACTTTTGCGCCGTGTGTGGGAACAAGCTGTTCCTGTCGGACGCAAAATATGCCAGCGAGTGTGGCTGGCCCAGCTTCTTTGAAGCGGAGCGCAAGAACGCGGTGCGATATAAGCGCGATGTCTCATATGGCATGGAACGCATCGAGGTTCTGTGTGGCCGATGCGACAGCCACCTGGGACACCTCTTCGACGATGGACCGCCACCAACTGGAAAACGTTTTTGCATGAATTCCAACGTCCTGGAATTTGTGCCTCAGCTCGGCTCTTCATCCAGTTTGAAATAAAAAATCTATTCGAAATCTCCTTTGCACCAGAGGTCATAGCCAATACTTCCTCTGGTCCGAAAGATTGATGCCCTATTTACCCCGCTTCCTTAGCTCCCTCTGCTACCTTTTCTATTCGGATCGAAGCGTGATTCGTGCAGCCCGATGTCCCAAATTGATGGCAACAATGACAAAGATTAGTATATTGACCTTCAACAATCGTCAAAACTCAAAAGCCCTTCAACCTATGAAGTCACGTCGCGAATTTTTGCAGAAAATATCTCTCGCGGCGGCGGCCCTGCCACTGGTGCCGTCGCTCACTCTTGCCGCTCATAAAAATGGAAAAGAAGAGGCCTATCAGGGCCCGGTGTTACGCGTGGCTATTCTGGGTTTAGGAAGTTACGGAACGCGTGTGGCGGACGCCATGCAGGCCTGCACCCGCGCTAAACTCGTGGGCGCAATCAGCGGCACGCCGTCAAAGTTGAAAGAATGGCAGACCAAATACGGCATCCCCGAGAAGAACTGCTACAATTACGAGAACTTCGACAACATCAAGAACAATCCCGATATTGACGCGGTGTATGTTATTACGCCTAACGCCCTGCATAAACCGCAGGTCCTGCGTGTAGCCAAGGCGGGAAAACATGCGATCAGTGAAAAGCCGATGGCGCTCAACGCGGCCGAGGGCCAGGAGATGGTAGAGGCCTGCAAAAAGGCCAACGTAAAACTCCTGGTTGGTTATCGCATGCACCTCGAACCAAAAACACTCGAGATCATCAGGCTCCGAAAAGCCGGGGAATTCGGGAAGACGCTGTTCTTCCAGGGCCTCTGCGGATTCAAAATCGGCGACCCCACGCAATGGCGACTCGACAAAAAACTCGCCGGTGGTGGCTCTCTCATGGACATCGGCATCTACGCCATCAACGGATCGCGCTACCTGTTAGGTGAAGAACCGACCTGGGTAACCGCGCAGGAAGTAAAGACAGATACAGTTAAGTTCAAGGAAGGGGTAGATGAAACTATCACCTTTCAGCTTGGCTTTCCCAGCGGAGCTGTTGCCTCTTGCCTGTCAACCTATTCCATGAACAACCTCGATCGATTCTTCCTGAACGGAGAAAAAGGATTTGCCGAAATGCAACCTTCCACGGGATATGGTCCCATCAAGGCGCGCACCAACAAGGGCGAGATCGAGTATCCGCATGTTACCCACCAGACTGTACAGATGGATGAGATGTCGGACATCATCCTAAAAGGCAAAAAGGTGGAGGTGCCGATGGACGGCGAAGAGGGCGTGAAAGATCTCAAGATCATGGACGCCATCGTAGAGGCTACCAAAACGGGAAAGAAAATTCCGCTCAAGCTCTGATTCACTTACACCCTCAACAACATTCCGTTTCGCCACGGCTTACCGTCGTGCCTCAATCCTTGAAACCGGCTGAACGCTGCGCAACGGGTGCGATAGGCGGCAGTCCGGATGCTGGCGTGTCGAGGTAAAAATAGGCTGTAGCCGACACGTCGTCGCTTCGGTAAAAGTTGACCCAGCCATTGGGAAATGATTTGTCTTCCAATGCTAAGGGCTTGTCAAGTAATTTGACCAGGTCATTCTCTACCCCTACAGTCACCGGGATCAAACTCGCCCCGTTCGCTTTATATTCGCGCACTTTCGCGAGCATATCTCCCCCCATCAGTTGGATGGCAACGCGGCATTCATTCTTGAAGTACACCGGATCCGGAACATGGTAACGATAGAACGCCCATTCCCGGGTCAACGTATCCGCTATCAGACAGCCCTGATAGTCATGGGCAAATTTGCCCTGCCCCCAGCCCGTGCCGATATAATCTTCTGTACCTGTTCCATTCAACGTGGGCAGGTCGCGGTCG
>DATHKA010000178.1:0-18041 GCA_035489615.1 Chryseolinea sp. | reverse complement strand
TATGTACGCCGATGTTGAGCGCATTGCGCACATGCTCTACCGTACGCACTGATGAAAACATCACTTTCGTGTCGTACCCATAGTGATCCACCGCGAAAACGCATTGCTCCACCAGCGACAAAGCATCATGACCCTGATCCTGGAGGCGACCAACCAATGGACAAACAAAAGATGCACCCGCCTGCATGGCCATGTAAGCCTGCTGCAAGGTGTACACCAGGTGCACGTTCACGAGCAATCCCTGCTTTCTCAGGAGAGCGCAGGCACGCAGGCCCTCAAGCGACACGGGAATCTTGAACACCGTTCTCGCGGGGTCAAGACCCAGGTCAAGCTGCCGCTTAGCTTCAGCCAGTACCTCTTCTGCTGTATCTCCCAGTGCCTCGATCTGAAGCACAGGAACAATCTTGGAAAGTTTTACAATCAGGCCATCGACATCCGTCACCCCGCCGCGATGCATGAACGTTGGGGTGGTGGTGAGGCCGGTGAGGAAACCAAGTTTAAATGCTTCCTCTATTTCGTTGATATCCGCTGAATCAAGATACAGTTCCATATTTTAACAATTGGTTAGAAAAAGAATCAGGCCGGTATAATCTCGCGGTCCCGATATTTCACCTGAATGGCATGAAGTTCTACCAACGGCTTAAGGAATTCTTCCAGATCGTATACGCACAACTGACTCGCTGCGTCGCAGAGCGCCGTGTCTGGTGTGGGGTGTGTTTCTATGAATACACCATCAACACCTGCTGCAACGCCGGCCCTGGACAACACGGGAAGGAATTCGCGGGCACCACCTGCCGATGAAGCACTCGGGATACCATACTTGCGAATAGCGTGTGTGATGTCAAAGACGACGGGATAACCCAGCTTGCCCATATGATAGAAACTCCTCGGATCGACAATCAGGTCATTGTAGCCAAATGTATAACCGCGCTCAGTGAGGATAATCTGGTCATTGCCTGCTTCGTTACATTTTGTAACGGGATGCTTCATATTATCGGGGGCAAGAAATTGTCCGTGCTTTATGTTGACAACGCGACCCGTCTTCGCGGCAGCAACCATCAGGTCCGTCTGCATACACAGATAAGCCGGGATCTGCAGGACGTCGATAACACCAGCAGCCGCCTTTGCCTGATCAGGATAATGGATATCCGTCAGCAACGGGAAGCCGAATTGTTCCTTGATCTTCGCCAGCATCTTCACGCCCTTGTCAAGACCGGGGCCTGTGTAATATTTCAGACTGCTTCGGTTGTCTTTCTGGAAAGAGCTCTTGTAGATGATCTTGATGTTCATTCGCTCAGAAACTTCTTTCAGTTTCTCGGCGGTCTTCATCATGATGCTTTCTTCTTCGATCACGCAGGGACCTGAGATCACAAACAGATCATCAGTTCCGCATTCGATGTTTCCTACCTTTACAATTTTCTTGCTCATTGTTTTCGCGGTTAAGCGTGGTTGATCTTTTTAATTTGAGTTCGGTTGTTGTCGAAGCAACGGTGTGATCCCGGTCGACAAGGCAACCGCATTTATAATCTCCGGAAAAGGTCCTCAATAAACTTCACCGTGATCTTGTCCTTCCAGTCATTGCCGATTGCGTGAATCCACATGTGCGGCAGGTTATAAGAAACGTTGGCCATGGCCGTGATCTGTTCGCCGGTCCACTCGTTCGCTACTCCCTGGGGAAGATCGATCTTGTGCTTCCGGATCATTTCCTTGAACTCCGCCACCCCTTCAGGATAAAAATCGCCGAGGTGGTTAAAGGCGAGGCAATTGGCATAGCAGTGACGGGTTCCCAGTATCTTCGAAAGCCCGTAGGAGAGCGCGTGACAAACGCCCACTTCGGAATACGTAAGACTGAGTCCTCCCATGAGTGAAGCAACCATCAACTTTTCATCGTTCTCAGGATTTTGTCCGCTGTGCTCGCCAAGGTACACCTCGCGGCAGAGCTTCATGGATTGCTCGGCATAGGCATGACTATAGGCATTGTTGAATTGTCCGTTTTCTGATTCAACGCAGTGGATATACGTATCCATCCCGGTATAAAACCACCAATTGCGTGGGACCGTAGCGATCAATTCAGGATCGAGGACGACCTGGTTAAATACGGTCCACTCGCACTTAAGTCCCAGCTTCTTTACAGGCCCGGTAAGCACGGCCGTCATGGATACTTCAGCGCCTGTGCCCGAGATTGTCGGAACGCCTACGTGATAGATGCCTGGCTTTTTGATAAGATTGAGACCCTGATACAGGGTAGACGATCCTTCGTTGGTGAACATGAGAGAAACCGCTTTAGCGATATCCATAACGCTGCCACCGCCGATGCCGACAACGCCGGCCGGAAGTCCTTTCGTTTTCAGGGTGCTGTCGCGCAGGTTGTCTATTTGTTCGGTAGTCGGTTCATGTACATCGACGTCTATGAAGACAACCGAATCCTCCGGCTTTGCCGGGATACGCTTGGCCAGGGGTTTGTCCTGGAAATATTTGTCCACGACGAAAAGCATGAAGCCGGCATTTTCGTGCCGATGTTCGGCCAGGATTTCGTCGAGTTGGTTAAAACTGCCGTGGCCAAACACGGTCTTTTCTATTCCTTTGAAATTCTTATGCATGGATCGGTGATAACGCTTTTTGAATGCAGGCTGTGACTTTCGCGCAGAGCCCTTTCATCTCGTCCTCGGTCCAGGTTACGCGGATGCCGAAGGAAATTAGTCGGCCGATCACTTCCTGCGACTTGGGCAGGTGTAACTTCGTGTAATCCTGCGGCGCACCCAATACCTGGACGGCAAGCGGTGCCGCCGTTTTCATGGTCGTCAGGTGGTCCCACTGATTTATGAAGTGGTACATGTTAAGGAACCAATAGTTGAATCCACCCACACCTGCGTTGGTTAACTCTTCCACTACACGCTTTGCCGACGCGGTGTCTGGCAACAACAAGTTGAGGAAGGTGGCGGAGTCGCCTGCAGGATCGGCCAGGGCCGAAAAAGTAACGCCAGGTATCTTGCGTAGTTCAGCCGTCAGGAAGGCTTTGTTTTCACGATTCTTTTTAATCACATAGGGTACGCGTCGTGTTTGCGCCACGCCTACCGCTGCATTGAGTTCGCCGATGCGAAAATTGAACCCCACAATAGGATGGTTTTCCATTCCACGGTTGTTGCCGATGTGATCGTGTCCGTGGTCGGAATAGGTCTCGGCATGGCGGTAACACTGTTCATCGTCGGTAACAAAGATACCGCCTTCACCCGCCGTTGCTATCTTGAAAAAGTCGAAGGAATAACTCCCTGCCTTGCCAAAGAGACCAACACTGGTTCCCTTGAAGGTCGCGCCAAATGCCTGCCCGGCATCCTCCACGAGAACAAGGTTCTTCTCTTTACAAAGGGCAACGATCTCGTCAACGCGGGCCATGCCACCGCACATATGCACGAGCAATACTGCTTTTGTTTTCGGTGTAAGGGCAGCCCGGATACCTTCCGGGCTCAGGCAGAGACTTTCATCGACCTCGGCAAAAACCGGGAGTCCGCCTGCAAACAACACCGCCTCAATGCTGGCGATGAAAGTAAAGGGGGGAACGATGACTTCGTCGCCGACGCCAATTCCCGCTGCCGCCAACGCACACGACACGGCGGTTGAGCCGCTGGACACGGCATGAGCAAATTTGGCCTTGGTAATCTTCTTTACTTCTTCTTCAAATTCACGCGCTTTCCAAATATTATTGCGTTGGGCATCGTGATTATAACGGAAAAGAATGCCGGTTTCCAGCACGTCGTTGACTTCCTTCTTTTCCTCTGCGCCAAATAATTCCGTTCCAGGCATAAGCGAGTTGGTAAAATTTCAACAAAAGTACGATTTCTGAGGAAATACAACAGCGGCATGGCTTTGGCCATCCAGAGAAAGGATGAGCAACTTTCCGCTAGTGATCAACTGAGACGAGACAAGCGAGGCCGTCTTCTCAAAAGGACGGCCCCCCACGCGGTTATATTTAGGCAGCGAAGCGTATGCGGGTGTTGTCGGTGATTTGGTTAGTGCTGGATTCGGAATGGAGCGGTAACGGGGGAAGTAAAGTACTTGAACTGCGGAGTCTCAAAAACGCTCAGGTTCGCCAAGTTTTTTCTAATTGCGTTTCATTGTATCATGATCAGCTTGCCTCAAACTTTACTTAAACAGCACGGACAAATAATCTTTGCGAATCTTAACGTCCCTGCGCCCAGCGGTTAAAATACGCTGCTCCCTCTGCCGATCGCATCCGCTCAAAATCGCGAAACGCCCAACGCTGCCATTATTTCGATGCGCTACGCGAGATGACTTCTCAGCATCCACGCCATTTTCTCGTGTTTCTCGGCGAGGCCGGTAACGAAGTCGCTGGAACCGGCATCGTGAAATGCGGTCACGTAGCCATCGATATTTTCGCGAATATGGATGATGATGCTTTCATGATCGGACAGTAGTTCTTTTATGAAGGTTTGGCTGTCATTTTTTCCGCGCGAGGCTTCCGTAAGGTGGGTGAGCTGCAGAAACTCCTTGAGCGTAGCGGGAGGGAAATGCCCTATTGAGCGAATTCTTTCGGCCACCTCATCGATGACCTCGTCGAGCGAGTTATACAGGTCTTCAAAAAACTTGTGTTTGTTGTAGAAGTCCGGACCTTCCACGTTCCAATGTGCTTTCCGGGTTTTTGTAACCAGGACGACCTCGTCGGCGAGAATCTTGCTCAATGATTGTGCGACACCAGCAAGGTGTTCGCTCTTGATTCCAATTTTTGGCTCCATAGTGTTGAATCTTAATATCAAATATAAAAATTCCATGGACCACAGCGACGGACAATCGGATAAATAACGTTCCGAAGTTTTCAGGGAACGATGGTTTGGAAACGCGGATTCGGTGCTTCGGGTGCCGTGGTCGCCGCTTGCAATCGGTATCGGTTTAAATTGCTTTTTGCATAGTGGGCGAAGGGCAGGCGGACGGTATCTTTGTACCCGATTCATTAGAGTCAGGATCTTTATGGGACCTTCGCTATTCGATCAGTTGGGAGAAGACCGCATCGTCATGCTGGTGGAGAGATTTTATGATCTCGTATTCGAAGACCCGCAGATCAGTCATTTGTTCAAAACCGACAAGGAGGTAATCAAGGAAAAACAGCGACTCTTTCTAACGCAGTTTCTCGGCGGACCACCATTATACTCTCAACAGCACGGGCATCCGCAGCTTCGTGCGCGGCATATGCCGCACCCCATTGGCCAGGAAGATGCGGTTGCCTGGCTTTCGTGCATGGCAAAGGCCATTGCAACTCTTGAGGCAGACGAAAAGGTGAAAGACGAACTGTTCAAGCGTTTTGTTCCCACCGCCATGTTTATGGTGAATCAGGAAGAAGATCAGTAGTGGGCGGCTAGCGATGCCGTTGTAAGATGTAGTTTTTACGCGTGGGATGGAAAGTAAGCCCTGGTTCGCGCCTACCGCTAAAGCCCTGGCGAGCACACATCTCGCGCATAAAATTTTCCGAAATAAGTTGCAGGCGTGAGGTTTTGGCTATCCGCGCATACTCCGACCTCAAAACGTAACGCATGAATCGCAAGAACGCACCCAACTTTCCGTTTCTCGCAGCGTGTACCAACAGTGATAGGGCATCGCGATAAGAACGGGTACCTTCGTCAACCACGTCGGCCACAATGATGCTGCCTGACGGAGCCAGAAAGGGTTTCAACGAAACGATGATCTTTTCCAACTCGCCCGGAGAGGCAAGATATTGCGTGATGCTTAGCAGTATGATGAAGTCCGCCGGTTTGTCCAGATTTTGCTGAAGTATTAGGCCGTTCTCGCTTGCATCGGACCGTATGGAGAAAAAATTCCCTTCGGGATGATGTTCGTTACAAAGATCAATGAAATACGGATTGATGTCCGCTCCGGAAAAGGCTATGCCTCGCGAGGTAAGAGCGTCAGCGAGAAAGCCGGGTCCACAGCCGTAGTCGAATACATGAACATTGCCTTGTAGCTTATATCGCTTAGAGAATTGCTGGGCAAAATACTGCGTGGCCATACGCATGACATCGTCGAACGCGTGACGTTCAGTTTGCCAGAAATGAGTCCAGTTCGATTCTTGAGTGGGCATTTAGAAAAAGCGCTCCATAATGACACCGTAAGTTACAATAAGATTTCGTCGGTCGGTGAGTGTGATCTCGTTGTACGTCAGGGCAGAAGAGAGACTTATCCATTTTCGGACTTTTACCGACAGCGTGGTAGCCGATTTGAAAATTGTGTCGTGACGGGAGGAAATGGATGGCTGATAGAGGACGAATCCATCCAGAATAACGATATCCTGGATAACCCACCTGTACTTGAATCGTGCGGAGTTTCGCCACACGTCATAGTTACGGTCGCCGAGGTCTTTGTCGATGAGGCTGCCTTCTTCGTAGAGAATGCCTTCCGTTACGTTAAGCAAGACCTTGTCATTCTTGACGATGTTGAAACCGAGGCCCGCCCCTGCCTGGTAACGATAGTCGATCTTCAGGGAGTAGCTCTTGTCGAAGGTGCCATTTCCCCAGTAGTAAAGTCGCTTCTCATTTTTCAAAAAGTCAAATTCAACCAGGCTTGAAAAATCGTTGTTGCTGGTAACTTCCGATTGTTTTCCATAGACCCAGCTGTTGGCAGTATAAAACGAGAAACGTTTCTTGCTGACGGTGAACTTGACATTGTTTGCCAGTACGTACGAATTTAAATCGTTTGTTTTGCTATAAGTGCCGGTTGAGCCAATGTAAATGTAGTGGTTGATTGAGTCGTTAAACTGGCCAAATGCAGGTCCTGAAGCTATGAAGATAGTGATCAGGCCCAGCAGCCATATTTTTGTATAAGCTGACATGAACAGGCAAAAAATATCTCACTGTGCACACGCGCGGCGAGTACGAATCTGCAAGGATGCTAAACAACCTGACTTGAACAAGAAAAAACCTGTCGACTAGTCGAGTTCCTTGATGTACACGTTTCTGAATCGATGTGCTGCACCTGGCCGCCAGGATCCTGGCATGTTAAATCCTCCGGGTAAACCCTGATAGGTTGCTGACCAATGCGATTGCAGGCCGATCATTCCGGCCGTTGCACCTGCCGTGAAATCATTCTTCGGCTGTGTCACTTCCCACATAAAAACGTCATTGATCCATAGCGCCACCGTTGGTATGGCGCCGGTCATTCGGATGCGGAGTACATTCCAGTCGCCAGCCTGCCAGGCGCGCTCAACGCCATCGGCCTTGATGGGCTGACTGATGGCCATTGACTCCCCAAAAAGCGATCCGTTGCCCCCTGGAATGGCCAGCTCGATCTGGTACGCTTGCCCGCTTTCAGATGAACGCAGAAAGACTCCACCGTTGCAAAAAGAATCGATTTTCACCTCCATGTGCAGGTCAAAATTCCGGTACTTTTTATTTGTCAGCAACACGCCACCTTGGCCATACGGCTGCTGGTTCACCACGATCGCGCTGTCACGAACAAAAAAGTTGGGCGTTGTGCCCTGGTGAGAGGTTCGGCTCACATGCCATCCCCCGAGGTCACGTCCATTAAAGAGGGGTACATAACCGGCCGGTTGCGCAAAGGCCCCGGAAGTGGCCAGTGCTAACGACATAGCTATGCGCATCGCAGTTAATAAGTTCACCGTTTCTTTCATGGCTGCTCTCGTACAATCCGGAATCCAACATCCCATCCGTTGCCAGGACCTGCCGCATGAGTCATGTAGGTTGCATTCTTTACATCTCCCGCAAAGGAAGCGCCCTTCAGCACGTGTTCGGTACCGCGCCTCGGCGGCCGACGGTCGGCAAAAAGGCTTTCATTGTAATAATCGTCGACCCATTCCCATACGTTGCCCAGCATGTCATACAGCCCCCAGGCATTGGGTTGCTTTTGCCCAACGGCAATCGTATGAGTCTTGTTGAGATTGGCCAACTGCTCAATCGATGACCAGGGGATGTCTCCACGTGCGCCTGCTCTTGCAGCGTATTCCCATTCAAACTCGGTAGGCAGCCGATACTTGCTGCCCGGCTCAAGGCGGTTCAGGTTTGCTATGAAGGCCTGGGTGTCGCTCCAGGTGACGCCTTCGACCGGGCGATTAGCGCTATCGGGCTCCGAAAACGACGAAGGATTATTCCCCATTATCCGTTTCCATTGGGCCTGCGTTACTTCATGGCGACTCAGATAATAGGCCTTTTTGATTTTTACGCGAATGCCTTCGCGTGTGTCTCGCATAGCCAGTGTTTTGGCCAACGCAAACTCGCTGGCGTTGTACGTTCTGCCTTCGCCCATGTACATAATGGAGGGTCTTTTCTCTCCTTTGACGGTGTCCAAAGGCACCGGATAGGGAGGACGAAACTCGCCAACGGTCATTGACCCTGGCTGGATCAGGACAAATTCCATCCCGAGCGAGTTTGTAACAACTTGTTGCGCTATACCCGGGACAGCGATACCCCACCATACCAGGATCACGAATGGTAAGCAACGACTCATACAGTAAGATTTCGAGTTCTTTCGCAACTCATGGGATCAATTTAGTTCAAAAAATAAAATTAACTTCAGACTTCCGGGTGGCGAACAAATTGATTGTTGTTGCCTGTAAGAACAAGAACAATCAGAATGCTGGCATATGAACCGGAAACAAATTATTCTTCATCTTTGGGATACTACTTATGATGTGGAGGGATGGCATCCGCCACTGAAAGATGCACTTCAGGGTGTAAGCAGTGCGCAAGCCTTATGGCGCGCCGGTGCCGACGCTCATAATATTTGGGAACTGATCAACCATATCATTTGCTATAAGGACCGTTTTGTCTGTCGACTTGAGGGAAGGAATTTTGATCCGGACATCACCGACAATGAGCTGACATTTCAACGCGGCCTTGGATCGACGGAAGCTGAGTGGCTGGAAAGACTTGCACACCTCGCAAAATTGCAACGTGGCATCCGCAACAAGATTGACGATTTAACTAACAGTGATCTTGATAAACCTTTACCCGACACCCCCGCGAGTGAACAAATCATAAGCCTGACCTCGCACGACAGTTATCATACCGGCCAGATTATGTTCATTCGAAAGCTGCAAGCGTCGTGGCCGTCTACGCGCGAGGTTTAGCGATTCTGCCACTGTCTATCATCCAACATTACTACCGTCCTGCCTGTTTACTTTGATAATTCCATGATCAGCCAATGCCTTATAGATCGCGACGATTGTCGCATGCCGATGACTTTTGAATCCCTTAGGTTCGCGGTTGTCTATGTGATAGGAAACCGTCAATTTCAGTTTGGGATCTTCTACGGCGGAGTAATAAACTTCCATATCACTCATCGGGCTTCCATCCGTGATGCCCTTAACAGCCTCTCGTACAACAGACTCGGCATATGAAAGATCCGAAGTGTTCATGATGATAAAGTCGAGTTCGACGCGTCGTGCCTCTGATCGGGAATAATTGATTATGGGTTTCTGAAAAATATCCTTGTTGGGTAAGATCACGTGTAGCCCGGACGTAGTGATTAAGGTAGTCGACCGTAATTCAATTTCCTTTATCGTACCCGTGAACGAATTGGTTTCTACCTTATCACCAATCTCGAAAGGGCGCTTAAACGCCATGAACAATCCGGAGATAAAATTGGACGACAAATCCTGGAACGCAAATCCCAAAGCCAGTCCAATGATGCCAACTCCTGCCAGAATGGAAGAGACAGCCTGGGATAAATTCAACACACTTAGGGCCGTTGTGAATCCCAATACCATGATTAAGGTCTGAATGAGGACGGCCACAACACCCGCTATAGAATCGCTTTTCGAGATTCGCAGCGCGATTTTATAAACAAAACGTCTGACAAACTTTGCCAAAAAGTAGGACGCTGTAAGGACCAGCGCGGCAATTGCCATGTTCGGCAGCATTTTAATGAAGGTGGCAAGCCATCCCGACAGTTTCTTTATTACTAAGCCGGCTCCGTGCTCAAATTTCATATCAAAGTCGAGTAGTTCAAGGTGGTTCAGGCACATTCTGGGCCAAATCCAACTCAATGGAAGCATGCCTGGAAGTTGGCGTTCGGTGAGGAAAGATGGCCACAACTTGCTGCCGGGCCGACTCTCACACCCCAATCGGGCCGAATCAGCAATCGGTGTCGCTTAATTAGTTGTAGTTGCCGCCTGGAAGGAGAGTAATTTTGCGCGTAAATTCACCAAAGCAGAATTATCTGGCAGGTGCCGGCAACCCTTTTCAGGGCTCTCGCGTCTGGGCAGACAAAATCCCGGATTCTTTGGAAGATCCAGCTCATTTGAACGAGATGATTGAAGGTTGCCTTCGCGGCAATCGGGAATCGCAGAAAATGTTGTATGAGCATTTCTATGGCTATGCTATGAGCGTTTGCCTCCGCTATTCCAAAACGCGCGAAGAATCGAGGGAAATTTTGAATGACGGGTTTATGAAGATTTTTATGCGGTTGGGTACGCGGGAAGCAAACGCTTCATTTAAGTCGTGGCTTCGAAGGATTATGATTAATTCGGCGATTGATCATTACAGGAAGCACAGCAAACATTATCAGGTAAGAGAGGTTAATGAATCGACGGCGTGGATTTCGTCGGGCGAAGCAGACGCGCTGCACGGGCTTTCATACGACGAGCTAATCGCCTTGGTCCAGGAGTTATCGCCAGCGTACCGCGCGGTCTTTAATCTGTACGTGATCGATGGATACACGCACGAAGAAATTGCCGACCAATTGGATGTTTCTGTGGGAACGTCCAAGTCGAACCTGTTCAAGGCGCGGGAGCACTTGAAAGCGGCGTTTAAGAGGAATAACATGATGCGGTATGCCTAAGATGACAGATCAGGAATTTGACGACCTGTTCCGGCAAGCCGCTAACAGGATCTCGCCGGACCAAGGCACTGGCGACTGGGATGACATACAGCGACGCCTGGAGGCGGCCGAACGCGACGCGCGTGCCAGAAACATTTCCCTGTATTCGATAGTAGCGCTGCTACTCCTGTACAGTTTCCTCATGCCGGAGAATTTGAAGTTTGGAAGCTATAACCATGCATCGGTAATGCCAGCGATGGAACAGAATGAAGCAGGGTCGATGGAGGAGTCAATAATAAAAAGGGAAGCGTTAACGGAGGGGATATCGAACGGGGAAGCGGGCTTATCGCAGGAGCCGTCAATGACCGCGGATCAGGAAGCCAACGTTGAAACGGCGACCAGCGCGGCTGGTACTCCTCGGGCTGAAGCTGGTTTGCTCCCATCCCGCGCTTTGCCGGCCGCCACGGTGCTTACTTCAGGAGGCGACCCTATCGCTGTGCGCTCGACGGCGACGGGTGGCAACAGGGTACTTGAAGCGCTGGAGGTACCCTCAACGTATCCGCTATTCGCAAAACCTAACTCACCGGACAATTTTCCGATGCCTGCACCCGGAAGAATTACCGATGTGCAAGGGTCCGTTCGACATCCGTGGTTTGTCAAATTGGCCATCTCGCCGGACTTCAGTTCTATCGATTTCGGAGGCGCTGGAAAGACCGGCCTGAACGTCGGACCTATTGTTGAATACGGCATCTCGCCGAGGTTTAGCGTGAGCACCGGGGCCATCTGGTCGAAGAAACTTTACAATCAGGAGAATCCGGAAAAATCATACGGGCAGGGAGGATATCCTGCTTATGCGAATATGCTCAACGGTGATTGTCGCATCCTCGATATTCCTTTGAATGTAACTTACTATGTCTTACCGGGGCGGAAAACCAACCTGTTTGTTACGGTGGGTTCGTCTTCCTATATCATGCTCGATGAGGAATACGTTTACACGGTGACGCGCAACAATCGCGATTATGAATACGTGGAGAATTATTCAAACAAAAACAACGAATGGTTCAGCATGCTCAACCTGTCGGTGGGTGTTCAGCATCAGGTAGGCAAGAGATGGTTTGTTCAGGGTGAACCCTTCCTTAAGGCTCCGATGAAAGGCATAGGAGAGGGAAAGGTGAATCTGGTCAGTGCCGGCGTTTTTGTTTCCGTAAAATATTGGATTAATCCATTGCGATGATAAATAGGGTCATCGATTTTTAAGATAACCCAACTCACAGGGTAACTCGCACGTCGCTTGAATGTGGCTCTGGATTGCGAAGGCGAGTTGCCACTGGGTTGGATCCTAGGCGGTTTTGGTCCGTCACTAAATTTCAAGTAAACGAGAGATAAAAAACATCATCCAAAATTGGATGTCGGGGACAGTATTGCCTTATAAAAAATGGACAGTGTTATGATGCGGGGTTCACAGGTGATTCTTTGCGTGCTGATTTCTGGCAGCGTTTACGGGCAGAAATTTATGTCCGAGCATGGGTTTATCAAGTTCTATTCGCAGGCGACGATTGAGGACATCACGGCCCTGAACGAAAAGGCAACTGCGTTGTTTGATGCGGGTGCGGGTTCCATAGCCTTTGTTGTACCCATCAATCAATTTGTGTTTGCTAAGGCGCTCATGCAAGAGCACTTTAATGAAAAATACCTGGAGAGTGATCGCTATCCAAAATCGACGTTTCAGGGCCGTGTCATTGGATACAATCCAGAAGTTGCAACGGAACAGACCGTTACCACGCAAGGTAAGCTCACCATCCACGGCGTTACCCGAGACGTGAGTATTCCGGGAAAAATTGTTCGTTCGGAAAAGGGCCTGAGTATGACCGCGAAGTTTATGGTAGAGTTGAATGAGTATAAGATTGAAATTCCCCGCCTGATGTGGCAAAACATTGCAGAGCGGGTAGAGGTAACGTTGGAATTCTCGTTTCGGCCTGCTGAGGAGTAAAGGCCGATGTAGTTGATTTAGAAATTGGCGCGATGCCTGTTAAATAAAACCAACCTTTTTAGAACACTATGAAAAACAATGAAGCCAATGCTTTTTCAAAATTTGTGATTGCCATTTTTGTAATGGCAGCCTGTGTACTCGTCATAGGCTGCGATGATGACGATGATGGTGCAAGTCCCCCGCCAACACCGACGATAAAAGTAAAACTGGGCACCAGCGCCACCCTGGGCGAATATCTCACCGATGCTGATGGGAATGCCTTGTACATGTTTTCCAATGATGTCGCTGGTCAAAACACTTGCACCGGCGGATGCGTGACCAACTGGCCTATATACAATGGGGGAAGCCTGGCCGCCGATATGCTGGCCACCGGATTGTCGCTGGATGATTTTGGAACCGTCACCGCGGCGGCAGGTACCCAGACTACGTACAAAGGCTGGCCGCTCTATTACTATGCGCCAGGCGGAACGCGCGAGGCATCAGGACAAACAACGGGCGAAGCAGTGGGTGGCATCTGGTTTGTCGCGAAAGTCGACTACACATTCATGATCGCTAATAAGCAATTGATTGGCCTGGATGATAAGCACTACAAAGGCGACTATACAGAGGGTGATCAGATGGTGAAATATTTTACCGATACCGAGGGGCGCACCATTTATGGCTTTACGCAGGACAAAAAGAACGACAACAACTTTACAAACGGCGACGGTGCCCACGATGCGAACTGGCCCATCTATGGTGCAACGATCGGTAGTGTGCCGTCTACGTTAGATGCCGACTTGTTCGGGTCGATAACGGTGATGGGTAATACCCAGCTAACGTATAAGGGCTGGCCGTTATATTACTTCAAGAATGATGCAGCAAGAGGTGACAATAAAGGTGTGAGCGTGCCATCACCCGGTGTATGGCCGGTAGTGGTAGCAGATATAGTGGCGGCGCCAGAATAAGGGAAAGGCAACTTGCACTCTGTTGGTTTGGTGTTCCCGCAAAAACGGGAACACCTTTTTTATGTCCGTCTCCATCTCTCAAGGATTGCGCAAGGCAAGTTCCAGCGCGACACGTCGGTTTGCTGCGCGACCAGCAGCCGTCTTGTTGGTTGCGACCGGTTGCTCCTCACCGAAGCCGGTGGCGTCGATGCGCGAGGCGTCGACGCCTTTGCGCATCAGATAGGCTTTAACAGCGTCCACACGTGCCTGTGAAAGTTTCAAATTTGTTGCATTGCTGCCGTTCGAGTCCGTGTGTCCTCCCATCTTCAGATTGTAGTCAGTGTATTCACCCATAATACTCACCACTTCGTCAAGCATCGGGTATGAGGAAGGCTTAAGAGTTGCCTTAGCCGTTTCAAATTGTATGCCGCGGGTCGCGAAATTGAGGCGCTTCTTAACCTCTTCCTTCACTACAGGGCAACCGTTGTTGGCAGGGTCGCCTTTTGACGTCGGGCAGCGATCTTGCGTATCGGGCACACCATCGCCGTCGATATCGGTGGGGCAACCCGTGGCATCTACCTTCACGCCTTTTGGTGTGTCGGCACACTTGTCATCGCCATCTCTCACACCATCGCCATCTGCATCAGGGCAACCTTCAAACTGGTCGAGTCCGGCCTGATTGGGACACTTGTCTTTAGCATCTTCCACACCGTCATTGTCGCTGTCGGGACAGCCGGCAAATCGCTCCACGCCTTTAACATCCGGACACTTGTCATCCTGATCTGCAACGTTATCGTTATCCTTGTCCGGACAACCTTCCAGGTTTTGTTTACCGGAAAGCGAAGGACATTTATCCATGTAGTCCGGAACTCCATCCTGGTCACCGTCAAGTGGGCAGCCTTTGTTGTCAACCTGCGCGGTGGATGGTGTGTCGGGACACTTGTCTTTTTTATCAGGCACTCCGTCGTTGTCGCTGTCGGCGGGTTTGCGCAGTTTAAATACGAGACCCGCGTTGTGTTGCAGATAGAAATCATCGTCGCCGTTGTCGACTCCGTCCCACGAATCATTGAGTGGCATGTTTAACGTACTGCCTACCTCCAGGCCGAGCCGTTCATTGAATTGAAACAGTATGCCTGCTCCCGCGGCCAGGTTGCCCGCAAATTCACCGTCGGATATTGGGCCTTCACGGGGACCGTTGTATTCGTCGGTATTAATGTATTGTACACCACCGCCGGCAACGAGAAAAGGCGCTATCACGGCATCTTCTTTGAAAAGATATCCATTGTTGAATTTGTACTTGATCTTAACGTTGAGTCCGTAAAAATCGCCATCGAATCCCTCCTGGTGATCATCAGACTGATAGCGAAGCTGATTAAATGACAACTTCTCGACCAGGTTAAAAGAGGGATTCAGATACTGTTGCAGTGACACCGCCGCCCCCATCTTGCTGTTCTTGAACTGATAGAAGTGGTGCTCATTGCCGTTCAAGTCGCCGTCATATTCTGAGTATGTTGCGTAGATTCCCAGCGAAGACCCTTGTCCGAATGCATGATTCACAACAAGAAAGCTACTGAGCATCACAATGGCTACATATAGGCTGGCGGTAGTTTGTTCATTTGGCATACATAACAGTTTTTAGCGTAACAGTTTTAGGTTGGCGGCGCACCGATTAACACTTATTTGGATGTCCTCAATTTTGCAACCAATTTTATAGAGCGTTGATAATCGATTCATTTCCAGACTGTACTCAGCCAATGCACGAGCCACGGAGGCGCCGCACAGACGGATTGAGTATTTTTTACACATGTTTTCGAGTAAATTCCCTCATCAATTGACATACTTTCCCTATGAATTTTTCTCTGTCATCCATCTCGTCTGCGTCATTTCAATTGCTGGTGAAGGTTCTCGTACTCCTTGTAACCGCCATTAGACCGGGCGTTTTGCTCGCGCAAATAGACAGTGCCCGCGTGTTGAGCGATATTCGTTTCCTGGCCGACGACCTAAACGAGGGACGCGCTGCCGGTTCAGCGGGCGAGCGCAAGGCCGCGACGTTCGTCATTTCCGAGTTCAACAAATTGAAACTGCAACCCCGCGGCGACAATGCGACCTTTCTGCAACGTTTTTCATTTAACAAAGGCGTGCACGGACAGGGCGAATCAGCCGAGAGTGCAAACCTCGTTGCCTATCTCGATAACCAAGCCGCCACCACCGTCATCATCGGCGCGCATTATGACCACCTTGGCATCGATGGCCAGGGCAGTTCGCTGGAGGCGAATCCAGCGATGAAAATCCACCATGGCGCTGATGACAACGCCTCGGGTGTCGCTGGTGTGCTTGAGCTCGCTCGATACTTCTCCCATAACAATGTTCAAGAGAAGAACAATTTCCTTTTTATTTGCTTCTCGGCCGAAGAGCTAGGGTTGCTGGGCTCGAAGTATTTCACCGAACATCCCACCATCGTGTTGTCGCAAGTGAACTATATGATTAACATGGATATGGTGGGCCGTTTGGATCGCGCGACCCGAAACTTGTATGTAAGCGGAACAGGAACAAGTCCAGTATGGCAGCCGTTGCTCAAACGGATGTCGACGCCGGAACTCGTCATTAAAATGGATTCTTCCGGATCGGGGCCTTCCGACCACACGTCATTCTATCTTAAAGACATTCCTGTGCTTCATTTTTTTACAGGTAGTCACGTCGATTATCACAAGCCCTCAGACGACTGGTCAAAAATCAACGCTAACGGCGAAGCAAAGGTGCTCGATCTGATCATCCGCATGATTTCGTCTCCGATGACGGAACAGAAATTGACATTTCTGAAGACTCGCTCCAAAACTGTCGCGGGTCGGTCCTCTTTCAAAGTTACGTTGGGAATCATGCCGAACTATGCCGGAGGCGACGATGGATTGAAAGTCGATGGCGTTTCGGATGGACGTCCTGCGCAAAAGGCAGGGATGCTGACGGGAGACGTCATTATTGAGATGGGAACTTTCAAGATTTCGAATATTGATGATTACATGAATGCGCTTGGGCGGTTTGAAAAAGGACAGTCTGTTCCGGTGAAGGTGAAGCGTGCGGAAAAAGTTCTCAAACTAACTGTTATATTTTAATCACTGCCTGCTGCGCAAGTCGCACAAAACCATTTAGCCATGAACTTTGTAAATCTATTGCGTGTCGTCGTCCTGGTTATCGTTCTTAACAGTTTCACCGATTCCGGAGTGTTCGCCCAACCGTCTCTTAAACTTTGGTACGACCAAAGTGCGCATAACTGGAATGAAGCACTCCCCATTGGCAATGGCCGGCTCGGAGCGATGATTTTCGGTGATCCGCAGGAGGAACATTTGCAGCTGAACGAGGCTTCCCTTTGGTCAGGCGGACCTGCTAACTTAGATCCAAATCCGCAGGGGAAGCAGTACCTCGCTCAAATTCGCGAGGCGCTGGCTAAGGAAGACTATAAACTGGCAGAGTCGCTCACGTCCCGCATGCAAGGTTTGTTCACAGAATCTTATCTTCCTTTGGGAGATGTTTATATCAGGCAGATGTTCAACGGTAAGGCTGGTGGCTACCGGCGGGAACTGGACATTCAAAGCGCGCTTGCCCGCACCGCGTTTCAGGTGGGGGATGCCACCTTCACGCGAGAGTACCTGGCGTCTGCTCCCGACCAGGTCATTGCGGTTAGAATTACTTCTAACAAGGCCGCCTCCATCAATCTTTCAGTCAGCGCGTCCAGCGTGTTGCAGCATCGGGTTGCCGTATCCGGAGACGACTTGCTCGTGCAAGGTAAAGCTCCGTCGCATGTGGATCCCAGTTACCTTCAAACCATGGAGCTACCGGTAGTCTACAACGACCCTGCCGGATGCAGAGGCATGCGATACGCCTGGAAGATAAAAGTCAAAAGTACGGACGGTAAGGTCGTTGCCTCCGGCGATTCTTTATCCGTAAATGGCGCAACGGAGGTTCTCGTCTTCATAAGCGCGGCCACCAGCTTTAATGGATTTGACAAGTGTCCGGACAGCGATGGCGTAGATGAACTGGCATTGGTGAATAAATACCTGGACCAGGCAGTTAAACTGGAATTCCCCGCCTTACAAACCCGTCACGTCACCGACTATCAAACGTATTTCAATCGCGTTTCATTGGTGCTCGACGGCAACAAGGAAGTGAATCTTCCCACGGACAAGCGACTGCTGTCATATACACAAGGAGCAAGTGACACGGGTCTTGAAGCTCTTTATTTTCAGTTTGGCAGGTACCTGCTAATTTCTTCGTCGAGGGAAGATGGGCGTGCGGCAAACTTGCAAGGCATTTGGAATCACCACCTGCGCGCACCCTGGAGCAGTAACTAC
>DATHKA010000177.1:0-20622 GCA_035489615.1 Chryseolinea sp. | reverse complement strand
GCAGAAGAGATGGGTATGAGCAGGAAAAATCTTTTGCGCAAGATCAAAGCCATGACGGACAAGTCGGTCAATGAGTTTATCCGAAACTTCAGGCTGAAACGCGCTCATCAGCTGATCCAGGGTCGAGCCGGGTCTGTCGGTGAGATCGCCTATCGCGTGGGATTCAACAACCTCTCGTACTTTTCCAAGTGCTTCAAAGAGTTGTATGGCGTACAGCCACAGGAAATGCTGAACAAAACGAGCGTATCAGCCTCGTAACTACCTTTTAACATACTCTCCGTCAGTCTATTGAACACATAGTCCCATTTGTGTTAGGGATTGTCTCATTTGTGTTCGGCCAGTCGAAGGACCGGGGCGTTGGTATGCTTAAAAAACCCAATCTCTATGAAAACAAAATCAGTATCAGCAAGATCCGTTATGACACAATTTCAAGACATCTTCCGCACCGGATTTATCCTGGTCATCCTGTTCCCACTGGCGCTCGCAAGCTGTAGTGACGACGAAAAGGCGGCCAGACCCGATACCCGCGAACAGTTCGTTGGCAATTATGCCGTCGAAGACATCAGCGCATCAGGGAATAACTATGAGTACGATGTCTCTATCTCGAAAGGGGCCAAAGGAGACCTCGAAATAACAAATTTCGCTGACATCCTCAATGTACCGGTAAAAGCGACGGCTGAAGGAAATCAGCTTATCATCAAGTCACAGTCATTCACAAATCCCAGTGGAAAGACGTTGAAGGTTGAAGGATCAGGAACCTTAGCGGGTGGAGTACTGACTTTTAAATACACAACAACGGGTGCGCTGGACTATTCCGGGAATTGCACAGCAAAGAAGAAATAACGAAAGCAGGACGTTTTTGAGTTTGTGCGCCGGCAACATGAATTTGTTGCCGGCTTTTGTTTTTTTTGCCCGTTTGCCCGAAAGATGATATATAGACGGATGCGTCTACGCCGTATATCCGGAAACTTTTAGCTTTACTTCGACAACCCCGATGGTTATGGCGAGGCCGTACCAAGCGACTGATTTATAGACCAACAATACTTTGGCGGATAGCCATCAATGTCTGGAAGGCTCTTTAGTTTGAGCGCAATTGAAAAACATCCATATTAGCAAGGCCAAGTTTCAAACCCCCTTCAATGAAACCTCACAACACGTTCTTTTATTTGACTCGCATAGTGCCCCTGATGTTGCTGGTTTCGGCCTGCAGCAAAAAGGAGGAGACCGTTGCGCTTCCACCTGTTAAGGTAAACGTCGTGAATGTGGCGGTGCGAGACGTGCCTTTGTATGAGGATTTTGTGGCGCAGGTATTTGGGCAGTCCGATGTCGATATTCGGTCGCGGGTTGAAGGGTGGATTACCTCCGTAAATTTCAAGGAGGGCTCCACGGTAAAAAAAGGCGATTTGCTCTACATAGTAGACGACGTTCAGTATCAAACGCGTGTGGATCGCGAAGCCAGCGAACTTACACGTTCAAAGACTGAACTCACGCGTACGCAAAATGAGCTTAGCCGTGTAAAGCCACTTACGGAGCTTAATGCATTAAGTAAAAAGGATCTGGATAATGCAACGGCCTCGTATGAGGCGGCACAAGCTCAAGTCCGTGCCTCGGAGGCATCCCTTAGCAATGCCAAAATCGAGCTTGGCTATACACGCGTGTATGCACCATTTAGTGGAGTGATCGGTATGTCAAACGTACGCGAGGGTGATTATGTGAGCCGCGCCGGGGGTACGTCCGTGCTGGCGACCATTTCGAGCATCGGCGCCGTGCGCGTTCGGTTTCAGATTAGCGAGCGCGAATACCTGCGCATCGCCAAATTTTCGAAGGAAGAATTGGCGTCTGCACGAAAGAACATTCAGCTTATCATGGCCGACGACAGTGTATACCCGCAAACAGGTGAGGTAAATTTTGCGGATCGCCAGATAGATTCGAAGACCGGAACGCTAACCATCGAAGCAAACTTTCCCAACCCTGACGGACTATTGCGCCCGGGTTTATTTGTAAAGACGCGGCTGCTGCTTAGCACGTATCCGCAGGCACTGGTGGTGCCTCAACGGGCTGTGATTCAATTGCAGAGCCTATCTCAGGTGTTTGTTGTCACAGACTCCAGTACACTAAAGACAATGATTGTCGAGGTAGGGCCAAAGGTGGGCGATGGATACGTCATCACCAAGGGACTGAAAGAAGGAGATAAGGTCGCGGTTGTGGGAACGATGAGTCTGACTCCCGATTCAAAAGTTGAACCCATAGAAATGAAATGGCCGGAGGAAGCTCCTAAGCAATAGTTGAATCCTAATCCCTAACCTCCCCGCCTCTTATGAGCGAATTTTTTATACGAAGGCCCATCGTTGCAATGGTGATCTCTATTCTGATGGTCATCATGGGTTTAATCACCTTGAAGACCATCCCGGTCTCCAAGTATCCCGAAATCACACCACCGATGGTTCAGGTAACTACCTTATTCAACGGTGCCAATGCAGTAAACGTAGAGCAGGCTGTTGCCACTCCCATTGAACAGCAGGTGAACGGCGTGGAGCAAATGCTGTATATGAAGTCCATCAATGCCGCGGATGGATCACTGACATTACAAGTGTCGTTTGAGGTTGGAACGGATCTCGACAATGCGAACATGCTCACACAAAACCGCGTGTCGCAAGCCAGTGCTAAAATGCCGAACGAGGTCAAAGCCTTTGGCGTCACTACGAAAAAATCGTTGGTGTTTCCCCTTATGCTCGTCTCGCTGTCGTCGCCCGATTCTACGTACAATGGTTTATTCCTGAACAACTACGCGAACATTAACATTGTAGATCAGCTTAAGCGGTTGAAAGGAGTAGGGGATGTAGTGCTTTTCGGCGGCGCTGATTATTCTATGCGGGTGTGGCTTAAGCCTGATCAACTTACCAAACTCGGCCTGACGGTAAGCGATGTGTCCAATGCAGTAAAAAAACAAAATGCCATAGCGCCAGGCGGGAAGTTTGGCGCGCCGCCTTCGCCCAAGGGTGTTGAATATACTTACAGCGTCTTGTTGCAGGAGCGTTTAATTACGGAAGAAGAGTTCGGGAACATCATCGTGAAATCCGATGAAAAAGGTTCCATTGTCCGCCTGAAGGACATTGCCCGCCTGGAGTTGGGGATGGAAAATTACAATTCATTCAGCAGACTCAATAGCAAATCGGCGAGTACGATTGTAGTGTACCAGATGCCGGGCTCAAACGCACTGGACGTGGCAGACCTTGTGCAGAGTACGATGGTTGATCTGAACAAACGTTTCCCCGAGGACCTTAAATATGATATTGCCCTAAATACCACGAAGTCCGTTTCAGTCGGCATTGAAGAAATCATTCATACGCTTTTTGAAGCAGTCGTCCTGGTTATCCTGGTGGTGTTTTTATTCTTGCAGGACTGGCGGGCTACGCTTATCCCATTATTAACAGTACCCGTTTCGTTGATCGGAACGTTCATCATCTTTCCATTGCTGGGTTTTTCTGTGAATGTACTGTCCCTGTTGGGTTTAGTACTCGCCATCGGTCTGGTGGTGGATGACGCGATTGTCGTGGTCGAAGCGGTGATGCATAACATAGAGCACGGCATGAATCCGAAAGAGGCTACGCAGAAAGCCATGAAAGAAGTAGGAGGGCCGGTAGTCGCCATTGCCCTGATTCTCGCTGCGGTGTTTGTGCCCGTTGCATTTGCGGGAGGTATAACGGGGAGGTTGTATCAGCAGTTTGCAATTACCATAGCCATCTCTGTTTTGTTATCGGCCTTTAACGCGCTTACCCTTAGCCCCGCGTTGAGTGCGATTCTGTTGAAACCGAAAAAGAAATCAACCGGATGGTTGCAACGATTCTTCGATGCCTTCAACCGGATGTTCGACAAGTTCACTTTGGGATACACCGGCGTGGCGGCCCTTGTCGCCCGTAAATCAATTCGATCCATTATTATCATCGGAGTAGTTCTTGGCGTGACCGGAATATTAGGTAAGAACATCCCCGGTGGTTTCGTGCCGGAGGAAGACGAAGGATATTTCATGGTAAATATCCAGCTACCCGATGCGGCATCTACGGAGCGTACGGATGAAGTGGCGAAGAAAATCGAACACATCATCAATGACACGGAAGGTGTTGCGTACTCCACTATGGTAGTGGGTTATAGTATGCTTACGCAGTCGTATTCCACTAACAATGCATTTGTATTTATATCCCTGGAGCCATGGGAGGAGAGAGAGAAGACAGCAAAACAATTGATTCAGCAAACCAATCTGGCGTTTAGGAATTCCATTTCAGAAGCTACGGTGATTGCCTTCGGCCCACCACCAATTGAAGGGCTTGGAACATCGGCGGGCTTTACGTTGCAGCTACTTGATCGGTCCGGAAGCACCCCGCAGTTCCTGGAAGAACAGGCGCGCAATTTTATTGCAGCGGCCAGGAAGCGTCCGGAGATCGCCAGCGCATTTACCTTATACCGGGCAAATGTTCCCCAGAAGCAAATTGTTATTGATTTCGATAAAGCTGAAAAGCTGAACATCGACCTCAACGAGATCACCAGCACAATCTCCACTTATCTGGGCGCCAGTTATGTGAATGACTTCAACCGGTTTGGCAGGCAGTACAAAGTATTTGTGCAAGCGGAGGCAGAAGATCGGCTTAGTCCGGCGGATATCGCGCGGTACTATGTACGCAGTCGTTCGGGTGAAATTATTCCGTTAAATACACTCGCCTATGTGAAAGATATCTCGGGCCCTTCGTATACCAATCGCTTCAACATGTTCCGGGCTGCTGAAATTTCAGGAGCACCGGCTGAAGGTTATAGTTCTGCGGACGCGCTGCACGCACTGGAAGAGGTCGCCGAAACCTTACCAAAAGAGCTCGGCATCGCATGGAGCAACATGTCGTACCAGGAAAAGGAAGCAGAGGGAAGCGGCAGTACCGTATTTCTGATGGCCCTGGCGTTTGTATTCTTAATCCTTGCCGCACAGTATGAAAGCTGGAAACTTCCCTTCAGCGTGTTGCTCGGTGTACCTGCTGCTATTATGGGAGCTTTCTTTGGTTTATGGCTCGGCGGCTTATGGAGTCCGAGTTACGTGAATAACGTGTTTGCCCAGATCGGATTAGTGATGCTGATTGGACTTACGGCAAAGAATGCCATCCTTATCGTGGAGTTTGCCAAGATGCTGTACGAACAGGGCAAGCCTTTGTATGAATCGGCGCTGGAGGCGGCGAAGTTACGGCTTCGGCCTATCCTCATGACTTCGTTCGCCTTTATGCTGGGCGTAGTGCCGTTGCTTACTGCATCGGGTGCAGGGGCCGAGGCACGTAAAGTAATGGGCATGGCGGTATTCATGGGGACGTTGATTGCTACCATCATTGGGGTTATTATTGTTCCGGCCTTGTTTGTCTTCATAGAAAGCCTCGGGGCAAAAAAGAAACCTGCAGATTCACCTGTCAAACCGGCCGAACCGATACATTGATATGAATAAGATTATTGTCCTCGGCATATTCTTGGCAGTGGCGACAGGCTGCGCTGTGGGGCCGAAGTATTCAAGGCCTGACCAAAAGAAGCCCGAGGCTTATGCTCAGGCAGCTGCACGCACTGACTCCATTACGAATCTTAAATGGTGGGAGGTTTACCAGGATAGCACCCTTCAGGGATTGATCAAGAAGGCCATCGAACAAAACCTCGACTTAAAAATCGCCGTTGCGCGTATCGAACAGTCACGCGCGATACTCGGGTTCAACCGGGCGAACCTTCTGCCCGCCATCGATTATTCGGTGCGCGCGAGGGCGAACGATTTGCGCGATCTTTCCGGCGATGCCGGCGTTACGTTTCCCACCAATTCGTATTCCTTGCTAGGCAACGTCTCCTGGGAGATTGACTTATGGGGAAAACTGCGTCATGCCAATCGAGCTGCCCTGGCGGAACTGGTGGCTACGGAAGAGGATAGAAAATCGCTCTACATTAGCATGGTGGCACAGGTGGCCGAACTTTACTTTCAATTGAGAGGCCTGGACGAGCGCCTGGTGATCACCCAAAGAACGACCGAATCCCGGAAAGCCTTTCTCGGCATTATTGCCTTGCGGTTTGAAAAAGGAGAGGTGTCAGAGCTCGATAGACTGCAGGCCGAGCAATTGGCACTGGCGGCAGAGTCACAGCTGTATAATCTGGAAAGGGCGATCATTTCGACGGAAAATGCCTTAAACTTTTTGCTTGGACAATCCTATAAATCCATTTCCCGTGGCTTGGTCAACGATCAGCAACAGCTCGTGGACATCCCCAGTGGCCTGCCCTCGCAGTTGCTGGAACGCCGGCCAGACATCCGGTCTGCCGAGCAGAAACTGATTGCCCAAACCGAACGGGTAGGGGTAGCCGTTGCGTTGCGCTTCCCGTCGCTCAGCCTTACAGGCTTCCTGGGTGTCGCCAGCCCGGATATTGCCGACTTGTTCCAGCCCGGTGCCTACATTGGTTCAGTGGCCGGACAACTGGCGGGGCCGCTTTTCCGGTTTGGCCAGAACAAACGCCGGGTAGAAGGTGAACGGGCTGTAGCGGTCCAGTATGGATATGAATATGAAAAGACGGTACTTAACGCTTTCTTAGAAGTGGAGAATTCACTGGCGGAGATTCGTACTTATCGCGGCGAGTTCAGCACCCGGCAAACGCAAGTGGTGGCCAGCGAGCGGTCACTGCTGCTATCCAGAGCGCTGTACGACAATGGATACACGTCATTTCTCCAGGTACTTGATGCCGAACGCGAATTGTACAGCGTGCAACTCGAGAAGTCGATTGCCTTACAAAGTCAGTTAACCGCAACTGTCCGGCTGTATAAAGCACTGGGCGGCGGATGGCAGTAAATTCACAATAAAAATTGCAACTTGAAAGACCTAAAAACAACCTTTAAAATGAAACAAATCGTATTTATTCTGCTCCTGGGATCAGCAGCTGTATCATGCCAGAAGAGCAAAGAAACTGTGGACTCAACGGCAAGCGCCGACAGTGTTGAGGCTAGCGCCTTCACGGCAGAACGGGATGCTTTCTTCAGCAACCTGACGGCCCCGGCCGAAGCGGCAGCGCAAATTCAGCTGAGTGCAGCCGAATTTAGTCCAAAACTGATGAATGATCCGAAGTTGTTTACCCAATATGCAAACAATGAAGTTAAGGCGGCGGCCAACTTAGGCGTATACCTTTCTGATCTCAATTACAGCATAGCCTACAAGCAATCCGCTACGACAAAAGAATATTTTTCGGCCGTGCACGAGTTAAGCAAAGCCATTGGCGGCGAGGCGGCAACCTTGGAATTTCTCAAGAAACGATACAATGACAACATCGCACAAAACGACTCAGTCAAAACCGTTTTGAACGACCTGGTGAAAAAATCCGTGGGTAACCTCCAGGGAACCGAGAAGGAAAGACTGGCCGGAATCACCATGGGCTCCTATCAGATCGAAAACCTTCATCTGGCGCTCGGAACTCTTCAGTCCTATCCGAAGGACATTCTTCCAAGCGATGCGCGACAGGTTATTCTCATTCCGTTATTCAAAATGGTATTGGAACAGCAGCGCAACGTAGAAGACATCTATAACTTCCTTAAGAGCGTAAGCGATCCGCAGAACCCTGATCAAAATCCTAATTATCCCTACTACGCCAAGGCATTCGAAGAGCTGATCGGCATATACAGAAAATTAGATGTCGACGAAAAGATCGCCAATAACCAGGGAGCTGAACTCATGAACGATGCTGTCGTACAAGAGCTGAGTGAAAAGGTAAACGCCATCAGGAATAAGATTGTCAGCGCCGAATAGGTGGTTGATTAGTCATTAAGTATTTAATAGCAGGGCTTCGCAGGGGGCTCAGTTTTTTCAAATAAGTTTTAACTTAACTATATCTCTATGAAACTCATGTTTGCGATCGTCATGTTGTTTTGTTCGTTTGGACTGTCGGCTCAGACCAAACCTGCATCGGGCGGCAACTGTTTTAAGGAATGGTATACACTCTTTAAAGAACGCGGGGCCAACGCTATTCCGGACGGAACGAACGACGTGATCATCACGTTGCGCTACACGGATTATTCGGAATGTTTTATGGGAAGAATCGATGTGTCGGGCGGAAAAATAGCAGGCAAACTTCAGATTCAGAAGATGGACGGAAGTTTTGAAGAATTCGACAAGAAAGTGAGCACAGCCTTTCAGAATTCCGAGGGAACTTTAAAAGAGGAGTTACGCGAGATAAGCAACGGTATGAGCGCATCCGTGAACCTCGCCGAAGGCGAAAATATCCGCCTGTTCTTCTACAAGTCATTAGCAGAGAAACCGAAAAGCAATAAGAAAGCACCTTCGCCAGCTACCCTGGTGAAGAACTAACCGGAAATTATAACGGCTCTTGTGGTGCTTCCTACACTGGTTAGTGAAGCATTTCGTACGGGCAACCATTGAGCTGGAGGCTCCATTGTTTGAGGTTCGTATTCTGCGACGAAGCTTAGGCAATGGAGCTTTCTGCTAAATCAAGGTAACACAACTCCTGCCAGCTAATTTTTGATTTTTTGCAAAGGGGGATTTTTCCAGGTTCCATTCACCGCCTCGGGAGCCGGCCAGTACAAGCGCATGACTGCCATGAAGGGACCTTTTGGTGCTGGCAGCCAGTTCGACTCCAAGTCAGCCCCTGGTGAATCGTGTTGAACATACAAGGTGAGTCCGCCGTCTGCGTCTGTCTTGAGCTTTGGCAGCATCGGCGAGTTAATGAGGTAGCGATTGATAGGGTTTGCGCTTAGAAGTATGGATGGCAGCTCATACATGGTGAGTGACCAGAATGCATTCACTTTGGGGAGCTGTCCTTTCGCAAAATGTAACGTGTAACGGTTTACAGTTCCATCTAACGGCTGTTGGGTATCATCCACGGTATAGAGTGGATACATAGCCTCAAGCTTGGAATTCAATTACTATCGGAATATAGTCAAAATTGAGTACCACGTCTGCACTTTTTTGGACGCCTTCCGGGAGGATCATGATCCTCCTGCGTTTTACATGAACGCGCACCGCCTGCAAACGACGTGATGGCTAAGAGCTGCGATTTCTCCGCACCACCAAGCCATCTTGATTTTTGCGTTGCATTATATGTCAATTGGTGATTAGTTTATAGACTACGGCGTTTAGGAATGACACCGTTTGAGCATTAGCTTACTCACGTCTACTAAAATGACAAGGCGATCAAATGCTATTATGGAAAAACCAAGCGCGTTTACGTGCACGATGAAACGCATGCTGCCATGGATGCTTTTAGGCAGTTGTCTGGCATGCTCCACCGTACAGGCCGTCGCCCAGCAAACGGAGTCTCATAAAAAATGGAAATTTCTGATTGAGCCCTACCTGATGTTTCCGTCAATGGCGGGAGAGGTGGGGGTTAGAAATCTTCCCGACGTTGATGTTAAGGCAAATGCCAGTGATATATTCAGCAACCTGCAGTTCGGGGCCATGCTGTATCTGGAGGCCCAGACCGACAAATGGGCAATCACATCGGACTTGCTCTTGCAATTGATTACGATAAAGGGTCAGGGGAAGATCGCCTCAGATACGATGTGAACACCTTTGGGCCAAATGTCCGCATTGGATTTAATCTGTAGAATCCACAATCGATCGTTTTTGTTGCGCGTCAACTTTACCCCTGGGGCTCTGTTTCATGAATCGGTTATAGCGGGCGATGCAACGCTCCCATGCGATAAGTAACATGAGTTCAGCGTTCGTTGTGGTCTTGGCAATGTTCGTTGTGGTCTTGGGGATATTTACTTGGAGAAAGTGTTCTACGTTGCATGAAGCGGCATCCTTGCCTTTTATTTAATATATTGTCACACACTATCTTTCTAATTCATAGGCACCCCCTTCAAAACAATGAACACAAGAAGATTCGTCCTCTCCGGGCTTTTTATACTTGGTGCAATCTCAGCGATGGCTCAGTCAAATGCCGCGCAACCAGCTGACACGCTGTCTAAATTCGATCAGTTCAATAAGAAAGCGGAGCGATTCTTTAAAGTATTTCCCGTTCCGTTGATATCATACTCCACCGATGCGGGAAATATCTTCGGGTTGGCAAAGTTTAACACCTTCCACGTCTCAAAAAAAGACACCATTTCGAGACCCTCCAAGATATCGGAGGTGGCAACGTTCTCGACAAAGGGACGAATAAACGTATCTGTTTCGAATGATCTGATTTTTAAGGAAGACAAGTACATGTTTTTGAGCTATTTCAATTTCAAGAAGCAGCCCGAATATATGCTGGGCATAGGCAATGATGTCTCAAGAGATGATGTGGAACAGGTAACGACCGATCGGATAAAGCTTGCTACTACGGCCCTTATCCGTGTTAAGAAGTACTTCTACGCTGGCATTGGGCTGGATATCGCCAATTACTTCAGCATTCAGGCCGACAGCAATAGTTTTCTCATTGAAGATAATGTTACCGGATTGAAAGGTGGCGTTGATTTTGGGGTGGGTCTTGCAGGCGCGCTCGATAGTCGCGATAACCGCTACAACGCTTCGAAGGGGGCATTGATCCTTACCACGCTGGTATTTTATCCGGAAGCTATTGGAAGCGCCTATCAATTTACCAAGTTCGACCTGGATATGAGGAAGTATTTTATGCCGTGGAAAAAGCTCAAACACGTCATTGCGGTGCAGGCCACAACTACTTATACTGACGGAGACGTTCCTTATTACGATCTTGCTCAGCTTGGCGGTGACGACAAAATGAGAGGTTACTACAAAGGGGCTATTCGCGACAAGGTGTTGGTTGACGGCCAGATCGAGTATCGCATGCCCGTATGGAATATTTTTGGTATTGTTGGATGGGTAGGCACCGGGCGGGTAGGGAAGGATTACGGCGATCTGGCGCTTAGTGGATTCAGGTTATCATACGGAGGGGGTGTCCGCATACGCGTGGACAGCGGCAGCAATGTGAATCTGCGAATCGATATGGGCTTTGGTCCGGGTGGCGTCAGCGGACTTTATCTCAATTTTTCAGAAGCATTCTAATGATCCGGCGTAACCTTCGTTCGCGCTCCTGATCATACGCTTATTAGTTTTATATCATACTGTAAGTCAGATGGTTATAAGCATGATGTCATTTGTATTAAGCACCATAGCTTACAATCGAGTCTCAGTCATTCACCAGCGCCAGTAGGCTAATTGTTTATTGCCTTTCCTGGGAAAAATACGTTTCTTAGTCGAATGCTCAAAGTGGTGATTGCTCTCATCGCGTCTTCAATTCTAGCCGGTTGTCTTGATCCTTATTCGCCGCCGATAAACGATACGGATGTTGATATGCTCGTGGTAGATGGCTTTTTGGATACCCGGGCACGCACCGTAGCTGTAAAACTCACCAAAGCAATCGGACTATCCAGCGCGATGCAAACACCGCTGGAAAGTGGCGCAACGGTATGGCTGAACGGCGATGACAACTCGGACTTTGACTTAACCGAATCAGAAAGTGGTAAATACGAACTGACGGACATTCCCATCGATCCCGATAGGGCTTATCGAATCATGATCCGCACAGCGTCGGGCCATGAATACGCCTCAGACTATGTTTCCATAACGGCGACGCCTCCCATCGATAGCATTGCCTGGGCGTGAGAAGATGGCAATCTGGCAATAAGCGTTGACACCCATAACGACAATCCGGACGACATATATTACCGTTGGGACTATGAGGAAACCTGGAAATACAGTGCCGAGGTATTTTCATTTTTTAGCGTCGTCGACAAAACACCGGTGCTGCGTACGGTTGATGACTACATTTTTTATTGCTGGAATGAGAATCCTTCAACCGAGATCCTTATCACCTCTACCGATCGATTGAGTGAGAACAGGGTCAGCCGATTCCCCATCACCGTCATTCCTGCCGGATCAAGGAAGATATCGATGCTCTACAGCATACAAGTTTCGCAACGGGCAATCAGCGAGGAGGAATACACATTTCTCAAACAGCTGAAACAGACTACGGAGAGCATCGGCGGCTTGTTTGACCCTCAACCTTCGCAGGTGCCCGGCAACATTAACAGGAGGCGGCGTGCTTGCCAAGCCGGATTTTTGGCCATGAGATTTATTCAACCCAATTAAGATGTGGCTCTCGCAATTAAAATTCTCTATTAGAATCTTGTTGAAAGACAAGTTCTTTTCAGTCCTCAATATTTTCGGTCTGGCACTTGGCATCTCCATCAGCATCATCCTGTTCCTTATTCTTCAGAATGACTTTACTTATGACCAGCATTATGCAAATCACGATAGAATTTATCGCCTGGGAGCGCATTATCAGATACCCGGAAACGATGAATATATAGGTTCCGCAGCGCGCGAATTGGCACCAATTTTATTACAGACTTATTCTGAAATAGAAACGTTGGTGCGCATTCACACAACGAAGCAACGCCTGGTGAAGGAGCCGGGTCAAGGCACGGCGAAGTCTTTTTATGAAGACCATGTGGCACAGGCCGACTCCAGCTATTTCGACGTATTCAGCCACGCGTTCGTTGCTGGAGACGTTGCCACCTGCCTTGATGGCCCCGGCAAGGTGGTGATAACACAATCCATGGCGCGGAAATACTTTGATGGAAGTGATCCCATGAACAGGACACTTTCTATTGATGAACAACTCTGCACCGTCTCGGGCATCATCAGTGACTTCCCCGAAAATACACACTTGAAGTTTGACTTTCTGCTGTCGGGACTCGGCGAGACCCGACCCGATTGGGACGTCACAATGAAAGACGGCAAACCCATCTCCCTGCTTTTCTGGAATCCGGATGTCTACCTGTACATGCTCTTGCCAGCCAACTATGAACCTCAGCGATTCTATGCGCGATTCAAAAACATTTTCGATCAATACTTCCGGGAAGAGGGCGATCAGCTGCATGGCAGCAGTGTCCCCGTGCTGCAGCCGCTGATTGACATTCATTTTTCAGGCTTCTCCGACGATGGTCCCGCAGGCAACCTTACTTACCTGTACGCATTTTCCGGCATAGGATTCCTGATCGTGCTCCTGGCATGCATTAACTACATGAATCTCTCCACCGCCAAGGCAGTGAACCGCGCTACTGAAATTACCATCAGGAAGATCGTCGGTTCCGGAAAGCGCGTCCTGGCCTTTTCCGCACTTTGTGAATCTGCTCTGCTGGCTTTGATCTCTCTGGTCATAGGGTTGATACTGGTGCCATTGGCCTTGCGCATCCCCATGATGCAACAAATTATTGGAAGAAACCTGCATCTTGACCTGCTGGACAATCCCTGGTTGCTATTCGCGTGTGTAGGCATTGCGTTGAGTGTTGGTTTAATCGCCGGAATTTATCCCGCCTTTTATCTGCCCTCTATCCCTGTTTTGGTGGCCATGAAAGGTAAATACAAGAGCAGTCCTTCGAGTTATGTGCTGAGAAAAGGATTGATCACCGGGCAGTTTGCCATTTCCCTTTTTGTCGTGATCTGCACTTTGTTCATGATACATCAAATCAACTTTATGCAAAGCATGGAGTTGGGCTTTGACAAAGACAACGTATTGGTAGTGCCGATTCAGGATGTCAGCCAGCATAAGAGTCTCCAGGCAATCAAGAATGAATTGCTCAAAAATCCGCACATCACTTCCGTAACAGCTTCAGGCAGCACCATGGGCCTGGGTATCGGGGGCAACGTGATGTTCGGAGAAAGCGAAAACGGAATGCAGCAACAGGGAGGCATCCTGGGACATTTTGTCGGCGACGATTACCTTACAACGATGGGAATACCCCTGCTGCAAGGTCGTGACTTTCGTCCTGGCGAAGGCATCGACGAACACGGCATGTACATTGCCAACGAGGCGGTAGTAAAGCTTATGGGATGGGGCAATAACGCACTCGGCAAAAAGGTGACTTTCTGGGGTGGCGAAAATTCGGGTACGGTGATCGGCGTTGTAAAAGACTTCCATGCGAGTTCTCTTCACAACAAGCAGGAGCCCATGTTCATCGTGAAGGGGCACTGGGGATCGGGCTACCAGCAGATCCGACTCACGGGCACTGACCTGCCTGCCACTATTGCCTATGTAAAAAAAGTGTGGTCTCAGTATGATACGATGCACCCTTTCGAATACTTTTTCCTGGACCAACGATTCAACGAACAATACAACGACGATGTCATGCAAAGCAAATTACTGGGTATGCTATCGTACATCTGCATCTTCATTTGTTTGTTGGGATTAGTTGGGCTGTCGGCGTTCAATGCCGCGCAGCGAATTAAGGAAATTGGCGTCCGCCGCGTCATGGGCGCAAGTGTGAAAGACATTATTCTTCTGATGTCGGGAAATACGCTGGGACTTGTGGTACTGGCTTCGGTTATCGCCCTCCCGCTATCATGGTGGACGGTGAGCCGCTGGCTTGACAATTTTGCCTACCGGACGGTTTTACCGTATGCAGACTTTCTTTGGGTGACGCTGGCGGCGATGGTCCTGGTGTTCGTCACCATTGCCATTCAGTCGTTAAAAGCGGCACGGGCGAATCCAACGGAGTCGCTCAAGTATGAATAAGGATCAGCCTCATGGGATCCGGATAGGCTTTATGGCGTCCCGGGAGTTCTGGCCAAAGAGAGCTAAAAACACAATTCTCGAGGATTTGAAAACTTTCCCTTTGCGTAACCATGTCAAATTATTTTGCGTCAAAGGTGCAACCAGTATGTATTCTGAATGATCCTTCCATCACCACATCGGGATCACACGTCAAATAACTATGCCATGTTAAAAAACTATTTCACGATCGCCTGGAGAAACCTGGTTAAAACAAAAGGTTATTCCTTTATCAATATTGGCGGACTTGCCCTGGGCATGTCAGTGGCGATTATCATTGGTCTTTGGGTGAATGATGAACTGTCGTTCAATAAGTACCACAGTAACTACGATCAAATTGCGCAGGTTATGAAAGCCGGCACTTTCCAGGGAAAACATTATTCAGGTCAAAACTACCTGCAGTTCCCGATGCTCCATGAGCTTCAGACGACCTACGGCGCGAATTTTAAGTATGTCGTTCCGCGGCAAGGTACGTATGAAGCCATCCTTTCTATCGATGACAAGAAGATCTCAAAGACGGGAACCAACATCGGGGAAGACGGGCCCGAAATGTTCACCTGGAAAATGATATATGGCAGCCGGTCGGGGTTAAAAGATGTTCAGTCGATGATGATCTCGGAGTCTACGGCGGATGCGTTGTTTGGCGCAGGTGATCCCGTGGGCAGGATAGTAAAACTTAACAATGAGAAAGAGGTGACAGTGTCGGGTGTTTTTGAGGATTTTCCAAAGAACTCCGATCTGTACGGCCTCCAGTTCGCTCGCCCCTGGGAAGCTTATCTCCTGGAGAATCCCTGGGTCAAAGACCAAGGGTGGCAAAATCACTTTTTCCAGATCTATGTCCAGTTACAACCTACGGGTAATTTCGAAAGCGTGGAGGCCAATATCAAGGACCTGGAAATCAATGCAACGCGCAACCTCGACTACATGAAGGATTGGCTGAAGTTCAACGCAGAAGTGCACGTTAACCCCATGAGCAGGTGGCACTTGTATTCCGATTACAAGGAGGGCACTTTGCAGAACGGTCCGATCCAGCTCGTTTGGTTTATTGGATCGATTGGCGCATTTGTGCTATTGCTCGCCTGCATCAATTTCATGAACCTCAGCACCGCCCGGTCCGAAAAAAGGGCCAAAGAGGTTGGCGTCCGGAAGACACTCGGTTCAGGTCGTAAGCAACTCATTGCCCAGTTTTTTGCCGAGTCATTTCTCGTGGTGATCATCTCGTTTGCGTTTGCCTTGTTGATGGTATTTGCAGCGCTTCCCTGGTTTAACACGATCGCACAAAAAGCCATGCAACTTCCGTGGCAGGCTGCCCCATTCTGGATTGTCGTTGCGCTGTTCCTTTTTATTACCGGCATGCTGGCCGGAAGCTATCCGGCGCTCTACCTGTCATCATTCAATCCGCTGAAGATTCTTAAGGGCTCGTTCCGGGTCGGTCGCCTGGCCTCGATACCCCGGAAGGCACTGGTGGTGCTGCAGTTCACGGTATCGATCATGCTTATTGCTTCCACCGGAGTGATCTATCATCAGTTGATGTTTGTAAAAGACCGGCCGGTGGGATACTCACGTGAAGGACTGCTCATGATGGAGAAGAAGGGCAAAGAGTTCTACGATAAATTTGAAACACTGCGCAGTGAACTCAAGAGTTCGGGCGCAGTTAAAGAAATCGCCGACGCCGGTGGACCGATCACTACGACGTGGTCCGGCAACGGCGGCTTTTCCTGGAAAGGATTTGATCCGCTGGCAGACAATACTTTCAACACGTTAAACGTTTCTGCCGATTTCGGAACGACTGTCGGATGGACGGTGCTCGATGGCAGGACCTTTTCCAGGGAAATCGCCAGCGATTCTTCCGCAATCATCCTAAACGAATCGGCTGCCAAACAGATGAAGCTTGAAAATCCCGTGGGTGAAACAGTACACTGGACAAACCTGGCGTGGAATATGGACAAGGACTTCCACATTGTCGGCGTCGTTCACGACTTGGTAATGAACTCGCCTTTCGAACCCGTGAGACCCGCTATCTATCTTAATATGGGAGGCGCCGGATGGTTGTATTTGCGGATCAATCCCGAAATGACCACGGCCGAAGCACTACCTAAAATTGAAGCGACGTTTAACAAGGTGATCCCCGGCGCGCCATTCGACTATAAATTTGCGTCTCAGGAGTATGCCGCTAAGTTTGCAACCGAAGATAACATTGGAAAACTTGCCGTCGTGTTCACGACGCTCGCGATCATTATAAGCTGCCTGGGGTTGTTCGGCCTGGCGTCATTTGTGGCTGAGCAGCGTACAAAGGAAATTGGAATAAGGAAGGTGCTCGGCGCATCTGTTCCAAATCTGTGGAGAATGCTTTCGGGTGAATTCGTGGTATTGATTATCGTGGCTTGCATCCTCGCGGTGCCCACATCATACTATTTTCTTTATAATGGAATAAGCGGATATGACTACCGCACGGAGATCGCATGGTGGATCTTTGCTGCCGCTTCCGGTGGTGCAGTAGTGATAACGCTGGCGACGGTGAGCTACCAGGCAGTGAAAGCGGCGTTGGCTAATCCGGTGAACAGCTTGAGAACGGAGTAGAAAATGCTTCGGGTATAGACGACCCCGACTTCCTGCGCCTTTGCCTCGGACGGACGGGGAGAAGACTCATTACCGCTAAACCTTCGGGACATGCTTATCCATAAACTTTACTCTCGCCTGGTCAAATCCGTCCAGCGTTTTTGACCGTTTTGTATTTAACTCTTCGTTTACCTTGTTATAACCTTTGATTGACCCGTTGAAGTCGTTAAGCAGCTTGTTATACTGATCAATATCAGCCTGCGTGCGTTTGCCGGAAGGCTTCGCGTCGAATGTCTTTTTATACTTTTCGAAGTCGTCCCTCTTGATTAGAAACGAAGTGAACTGCTCAAACTTATCCGCTTCCTCCTGATGGAAGATCAGCACTTTGTCGCATGCCAACGCAAGTGATGCGTCGTTTTGAAAAGGCTTTAATGTGTCCAGCTTCGATAGTCCTTCAGCGGAGAATTGCTTGAGTGATCCTTTGGCTTGTTCTATTGAATTAATATCCATTTTGCTGAGGCCCTGCAGCATTGAATTCTCCTGTATGTAGCTTTTGAAGAAAATCAGGTAGACTTGATTTGCATACTGGTTGACCAGTCCGGTCTTGCTGAGTTTCTTCGACAAGTCCGTTTCTGCGCCGGCAACCAACGTGATATTTTGCGTTGCAGCAAATGCCGTATAGGCAACGCTGACTTTGGCTAACGATAAATCCAGTTTTGCGTTTGCCTTTTCCTGGATGAGCAGATATGCTTCCATCTCGTCGTACGATTGCTCTGCGACTTCTTCCATGTCTACGATCTTAGCGTAGTCTTCGTTCAAAACAATCAATAACACGGTCCAGTACTCTTTGTACGCATCCCGTAATGAAGCGTCACCTTTGTAAGGTTTCAGGACGCTGATTTCTTTGATGTTCTGCTTTACGGCACTGATCACTTCCATTCTTCGCTTTTCCATTTTGCGGGCCCTGCCTCTGTGGGCGACCTCACTCATATAACTCATGTACTTTTGAGAGAGCAGATTTTCCCTGTCAGTGAATTGATTCATATACTCGACGGGATTATCTTGAGCCAAGCAAAGGGACGTTCCCACAACGACCGCTATGAAGGAGCGTATTAATAGAAGACTAACTTGTTTAATTCTCATTTTTTTCCAACGATTTTTATAAAGTCACACATGATAAGAAAGCCTTCTTCGAGGAACAGGTCACTCTCTAGACGCGTAATCCAACGGTTATTATAGGATTCGTCATACGCATCAGGCAGCCCTGTGGCAATTGAACTTGGGGTGCGTGCCGCTTTGAAAGCGGGTTGCCGAGTGGAAGTTTTTTCTTTTATGCTGGAAATCATCTCCATGTCCTTTATCCGCGTCGTTTTATATTCCGTCCAACGCGAGATAGTGACCTCATTCCTCTTGAAATTTGAAAGCCATTCACTGTATTTTTCAATTTCAACAAAACCTGGATTGTTTTGTTTGCGGCAGCGGCTGGTATTTGCGAGGGTATCGATCGGTAAAGCCGGACGCGGCTGATAGTAGATTTTCTTCTGAACAGAATCCGATGACAGGGCGCATGGAGTAAATCGCTCGCCGATGTCAAGCTTACTTAATACATCAGGAACGGTTATGTCCGGCACTACACCGATGAACTGGTTTGTCTTGCCGGTCACCCGATAGAATCGTTCTATAGTGATGCTGGCATATCCCGTATCATCGTTTTTTGAGCCAACACTTCTTAAGGTCTTTTTTCCCGGAATCCCCGCCGTACCAGCCGTTGGAAATATTTGCTGAGCCGTACCTTTTCCGTAGGTAGTGCCACCAATGATTATCGCGCGGTGGTAGTCTTGCAGGGCGGCAGCAAATAACTCCGAAGCCGAAGCGCTTGCACCGTTGATAAGTACCAGCAAGGGCCCGTCGTATATGGTACCGCGGTTCATGTCCTTAACCGTTTTGACCTCACCGGCTCTATTCTTGATGGCAACCATCGGACCGATGTCGATGAATATTCCAGCCATAGCAACCGCTTCATCCATTAGTCCTCCGCCATTGAAGCGGATGTCGAATATGATGCCTTCGACATTCTCTTTTTTCAGTTTTACAACCTCGCGTGCAACATCGTTAGCGCAGTGCCCCTGGTCGCCTTCGCTCCACGATGAGTAGAATGCAGGAAGCGAAATGAGACCGACTTTTTGTTTTCCATTCAGCACAAAACTTTTGACAACATTTTCTTCCGCATCGCCGACTTGTTTCGTAAGGGCGACCGTCCTTGAGACCCCTTCAGCATTTCTTACGACCACGTTCATAGCGTCTTTGCCGCTTTCATCGAGGACGTTAACGACGTCTTCAACTGAAAACCCAAAGAGTTCTATAGCGGGTTCTGATGCGAACTGAATCTCCTCAACAACGTCTCCTTCGAATAGCTGACCTGAGTTCCAGGCCGAACCCCCCGGCTTGAGGTTGGTGATATAAACTTCTCCGTCTTCGTTTTCGTCAAGGCCAAATCCATAATACGCCCCTTTGCTGCTGAAAGACGCGATGAAATCCTTAACCTTCTGTGGTGAAAAGTAATTTGAGTGCGGATCGAACGAGTTGGCAATGCTGCTCATGAATTGTGTCGCGACGAAGTCCATTACACTGGTTGGCTTCGAAAAATGTTTTTCGACGTTCCTCAGCATAACGCGACTCACCTGGTTCCTCGCCGTCTTCTCATTCTGTGAGAGAAAGTCCTTCTCGGGCACACCCGCGTTTTTTAATGCCTTGCCGTATAATCTGTCAAAGACATCCAATCTGAACTCAAGTGCCCACTTTGCTTTTAGTTTCTCCGGGTCCGACTCAAAAGTGGAGTCCGCACGAAAGGGTGTCTGATCGTTGAAGTCGACAGGAGTTTGGGATAATTGGGTAATTCCCTGCCTGTAGCGTTCGAGACTTGATTTGTAAAGTGCTGTTACCTTCGGTAAAAAGGTCCAGGGTGCCGTGCCATTCAACTCATCGTCTATACGCTCCTTCCAGGGAGTTAGGGATTGTACATCCTGAGCCGTAAAGTACGTGGCGTCAGGATCAAGTTGCTGCAATAAGTTGTTAAAATTCCATTCCGAGAAAGTGTTGTCGACGGCACGTGGCTGAACATGCATGTCACGCAATATTTTTAAAAGCCTTTTGGATTCTGCGTCATAGAAAGTGGGGGATTGGGCGGCGGCGCCGCACGCATAACACAGCAAGACAACGGGTAATAACCTGGACATAGATTGCGGCTGACTGGGGTGCAAGCAATTTTCAATGATACCAAAATTCTTTTGAATAATTGATCGAACGGTTCGTCATTTTATTCCGGCGATGGTGCCTTTGCTTCTTCTGTCCGGCCTTTATATTCTGGTAAGAAAAACCGATTAAATGGAGTTAAATACAATACCATGCGTTGCCGGAGCGGATTACACCATCTGGCATGATGGGAACTGGCATTTAAAGCGATTCTGAACCAGTTTAATGTGGGTCTTTTTAACAAATTTG
>DATHKA010000176.1:0-2993 GCA_035489615.1 Chryseolinea sp. | reverse complement strand
GCGGTGAGCTCGAAGTGTTCACCTAAATTTCCGAACGCGATCAGCGACGACAACAGCACGGCCAATGGCATGGCCGTGGGAATGGTAAATATCGCGAAGTAGAAAAAGAGCCGACCGAGAACCCACCAATCCAGGCCCTTGCCAATGATGTCGTCGAAGTACTTCAACATGTTGATGTTGAGCAGGATGAAGACGACGACGAGGAAGGTGATCAGGAAGGGCCCAATAAAGGCATCGAGTACTAGCTTGTCCAGTTTCTTCATCACGCCGAATAAAGCTCAAAAATAAGGCCAAGCGGGATATTTGTCGATCTGTTGATCTGTTGATTTGTTGATGGGATCGGTAATAATTGAAAAACCACGCGGATGAGGGAAGTCAGCCGCCGACGATCTTACGGAGATTTTCGAAGAGGCCATCCCAAAGGGAGCGAAGTTCGCGTTGATCGTCGAAGTCGGAATAATCAAAGACCTTGAGGTAAACAGACTGGGTAAGATCGTTTGATTCGAGGCGAAACTCTATATAGGAAGGATCGCGTTCGTCTTCTTTTGTTTCGGGAACAAATTCAAATTTCACAAAATGATTGGTCCGGTGCGCTACCTGACGGGCCTTGTGCCCTTCATCATCCCAAAAAAAAGTAAAGGTCTTGTCCTCGTTATTAATCCTGACATCTTCAGCGTACCATTCCGACAAGCCACTCGCAGTCTGAATATATGGATACAGCATCTTTACAGACGCATGAATCTCATAGTCGGCGGAGAAAAGTTTCTTTTTAGTGCTGACGGTTGCCATGTAATGTAAAGGTGATTGAATTTATGGTATTTTGGTCAGTATGGCAAAAACAATTGGCGAGTTTGAAATTGTATGACGTTGTTGCTAATTCCCGGCAAACTTGTAAGTTTGCACTCCCTAAAAACAGCCCGTACGCGGTGCTGACGTTTACGGCGCGGTAGCTCAGGTGGTTAGAGCGTTGGATTCATAACCCAAAGGTCGGGGGTTCAACTCCCCCCCGCGCTACTTATTGGTTGATTGGGGAGAACGAGCCGGGAATGCGGCTCTTTTTGTTTTTAGGACCCTTGATCAACAGTCCTTGATTTGGACTTCGTTCAGCACCTGGTATCGGGTAAAATTTCCAGATGTCTTTTCCCACCATTTATTCGACGCTCGATCCTGCAGCTTTGGCACGGCATCTTTCGAAGCAGTACGCCTTAGGAAGGTGTTCCTGTCAATTGCTCCTTCGCGGTGTCGGCGACACATACCTGGTTGAGGCCGCATCCGGCAAGTCCATCCTTCGCGTGTATCGGAACACGCATCGAACGTTGGAGCATATTCGGGCAGAAGTGGAATTGCTTCTTGCGCTGAAGGAGGCCGGCGTTTCGGTGTCCTACCCTCTCGTCGACCGCGCGGGTAACGCCATCCAGACTTTTGACGCTGCAGAAGGAGCACGCCACGCTGTACTGCTCAGCTTCGCGGCCGGTGAGTCGATCATGAAATTTTCGGATGCCCAACTGCGCGGCCTCGGACGTGAAATGGCCAGATTCCACATGACGTCATCATCTGTTACCCTGCATCACCGGCGCTGGAGCCTCACGTTGGATACGCTCTTTACCGACCCCATCGAAAAAGCGAAGCCATATCTTACCTCTCTTCCTGATGAGCTAACGTGGTGGCTACACGCTATCGAAAAAGCACGGGAGGAACTGAACAACTTTTCTGCTGATGGCTTTGCTGTCGGATATTGTCATTATGACTTCTTGCCGAAGAATTTTCACTTCGCCGGTGATCAGATCACGTTGTTTGACTTCGATTTCTTCGCACACGGTTGGCTCGTCAACGATCTCATGACCTTCTGGACGCAGCTCTGCCTGGACGTACAGTTCAATAGAATGACGCGGACCGAGGCCGACCGATCATTTTCGCTGCTGCTCGACGCCTACCAAATGACGCGGCCGATCAGCCGGGAAGAGCTTCGCGCCATTCCAGCCCTGAGCGTTGGCTGGTGGTGTTTCTACATGGGCTTTCATACAACGCATGATCAATTTACGGCGTTGGTACAACCTGCGCACCTGAAGATGCGCACGGCCCTGATCCGGCAATTGACTGAAAAGAGCTATGAAAGTTTTCGGTTCTGATAGGTGGCGTAATCGGGAATGGTCCGATCATACGAAAAGAGCAAATCGGAACTCAGCAGAATGTCTGCCGTGGCGCGGTTACAGGCGACAGGAATGTTCCATACTACCGCAAGTCTGAGCAAGGCCTTGATGTCGGGATCGTGAGGCAACGGTTCGAGCGGGTCCCAGAAGAACACGAGCAAGTCGACCTTGCCTTCGGAAATCAGGGCACCAATCTGCTGGTCGCCACCGAGCGGTCCGCTGTGAAGCCGATGCACCGCTAAACCCAACTCATCCGCCAGTAGCCGTCCGGTCGTGCCGGTCGCGTATATTTCACACCGCAGCATACTCGCCAAATGGATCCTTGTCCAATCGATCAGTTCCTTCTTCTTGTTGTCGTGCGCAATAAGGGCTATCCGCTTGGTGCTCATGGAGGGTAAAAGTCGAATCTAAAAATACACTATTGCAGGTTGTGAAGCTTATTCTATTTTTGCCACCTGTTCGTCTATTATGGAGAAGGAAAACATTTCGCGTTGGGTAGAGCAGATTGCTAAGGAACTATCGCTTCAGGTAAAGCATGTTAATGCAGTAACTACCTTGCTACAAGAGGGAGCAACCATTCCCTTTATATCGAGGTACCGGAAAGAACTTACCGGCAGCATGGACGAAGTTGCCGTGGGAGCCATCAAGGATCGCCTGGAGCAGTTGCAGGAGCTGGACGCCCGCCGGGAGTCGATTATTTCGTCAATCGAAAAGCAGGGTAAACTCACGGTCGAACTGATGAGCGCGGTTGTGTCGGCCGAAACGCTGGCACAGCTGGAAGACATCTACCTTCCCTTCAAACCCAAGCGGAAAACCCGCGCAAGCGTAGCCCGGGAAAAAGGG
>DATHKA010000175.1:0-6929 GCA_035489615.1 Chryseolinea sp. | reverse complement strand
GTTGACGTCTCCGAATGTGTCGTCACCATTCGCGGTATACTCTATGGCTCGCGCATACAATTGAACCTGCTGCCGCTCGCGTTGTTTGAGCTGATCCACCAGCACGTTGGTATAGTATATTGATCCGATACTGATCAGCACGGAAAGCGCCAACACTACCCACTTCAGGTTCGAATTGTTTTTATAAAAGTCGGCGGAGGGAATTACGGCCTTCTTGCTCATGGGTTCAGAAAGTTACGAATTAGTATTTAGTCCGCAGTCCTTGGCCCTGAGTTGTCCATAGTACGGGCTGTACTTGGCCTTGCCTACTCACAGACTGCAAACCATTAACAGCTAAGGACTAAATACTGAATACTAACGCCTAGCTTAACCCTTCTGCATAAACCACTTTGCCATGACCTTGTAGTTGATTTTGGTGCCGTGCATGAGAATCCCTACGCGATAAATTCGGCCCGCCACCCAGGCCGTGAAAATGAAGCCCGCCACCAGCAGCACCATCGACAATGCCAATTGCCACCACGGTGGGTTGAAGGCGATCCGTCCCATCATCGCAATGGGTGATGTGAACGGAATCATCGAAAGCCAGACACTTGCGGGTCCGTTGGGATTGTCCAGAACAAATGTAAAAAGTCCAAAATAGGAGATGAGCAACGGTATGGTTATGGGAAACATGAATTGCTGGGCTTCCGCCGGGCTGTCTACGGCCGAGCCTACTGCTGCGAACAAGGCGCCGTAAAGCAAGTATCCGCCAAGGAAATAGAAAAGGAAATTAAAAATGACGTAGCCAAACGGTATCTGGCCGATCATCTTGATGGCTTGCATGGCGCCCTGGTTCTGCATGGCCGCGGCCTGGTCTCCATATTGGTTGGCCAGTTCCTGTGACTGCATCTCCAAACCGAATGCGCCCAATACCACGGTCGATACTGTAGTGATGAGGATGATCCAAATAGTGAACTGCAGTAGCCCCACCGATGCAAGACCGATGATCTTACCCAACATCAATTGGAAAGGTCGTACCGAGGATACGATCACTTCAACCACTTTGCTGGTCTTTTCTTCGATGACCCCCTGCATGATCTGCGCACCATAAATGAAGATGAACATGTACATCAGGATGCCGCTCGCCATGCCGACACCCGACAATATCCGGGAATCGGATTCCTTCTCTTGTCCGCCCGCCAGACTCAGCCGCTGGACGTTCACGTCGGTCTTCAGACTATCCAGGAGTTGCTGCCGGATGTGGAGCTTCCTCATCTTATGGTCGCGCAGTTGATTGGCGATAAGCCCCTCCAGCTCACCCACGTCACCGGGTGCAGGATCAACATTTGTGTACAAGGCAATGCCCTTCGGGTTGGCGAGATCCAATTCAGGGATATACAGCAATCCGAAGCTCTCAACAGCCACTATAGCATGCTTCGCCTCCTCCAGCGAGCCACTGAATTTCCTGAAGATGAACTTCGCCGTGTCAGGAGCGAAGTAACCGCTTTCGTCTATGTAGTAGACGGTCTCTTTTTCTGCATTCTTTTTCTGTTCTATGGCCACCCAAACGAGCACAGCCATAATAGCTGGAAAGATGAGTGGCAACAAGATGGTCGCAATCAGGAACGACTTTTTCTGCACGCGGTTAAGGAACTCGCGCTGTACGATCAACCATACCTTATTCATCGCTACCTCCTTTCACCAGGCTAATGAAGATTTCACTCATGGTCGGAATTTTTTCTATAAAGCTGTGCACTTCGGTGGTATTGGTCAGTTCACGTATCAATAAATTGGGCGATGCTCGTTCACTTTTTACAACCGATCGGTAGTAGTCGTCTTCAACCAGCTTCTGTTCCAGGACTTCAAACTGTCCCGCGACGCCAGGAAATGTGCCTTTGTGCTCCACCCAAAAGCTGTTGCTCCGATACGTTTGCTTGACTTGTTTCTTGGAGCCTTCGAGAATCTTCTTCGACTTGTTGATCAAAGCAATGTGATCGCATAAGTCTTCAACGGTCTCCATACGGTGAGTGGAGAAAATGACCGTACAACCGCGATCCTTCAGTTCGAGAATCTCTTTCGTTATCAGCTGCGCATTAACGGGATCAAAGCCTGAGAACGGCTCGTCGAGAATAATGAGCCTGGGCTCATGCATGACCGTACTGATGAACTGTACTTTCTGCGCCATACCCTTGCTGAGGTCTTCCACTTTCTTGTTCCACCAATCGGTAACTTCGAACTTCTTTACCCAGGCGCGACTCTTTTCGACCGCATCCTTTCGGGTAAGTCCTTTCAACTGGGCCAGGTACACCAATTGCTCGCCGACCTTGAGCTTCTTGTATAAGCCGCGTTCCTCGGGAAGGTAGCCGATGGATCCTATGTGTTTTGTTTGCAGGCGTTCACCGAAGAGGGCGATCTCTCCACTGTCGGCATTGATGATCTGGTTGATGATCCGGATGAGGGTAGTCTTTCCGGCGCCATTCGGGCCGAGTAGTCCAAAGATTGTTTGGGCCGGAATGTTTATGCTGACATCGTCGAGCGCAACATGATGGGTATAGCGCTTGGTGATGTGACTCGCGGTAAGTGCGTCCACAGGCAGGTTATTTTGATCCTATTAGTGTCAAAATATAACCAGGAATTACACAGCTACCTGTCTTAACGAGGGGATGATTGCAAGATTGGGCCTGCTTGGGGACAACGCATACGTTGTCCTTATTTGAATACGATGTTTCCCATAGAAACATCCAGATCGAAGATCAGTGAATTCTTGGCTCCTTTTGAATAGGCGCGATTGGCAAATGTATTTTCCCCGATCTTTTTCAGATTTGACGGCAACTTTACACTGCACAGCCAGGAGTCCTGTATTTTGACCAAAACAGGAGTCTCTTCTTTGGGGAGGATGATCGTGAGATTGCCTGCTCCAACACTGCCCTTTATCCGATTTGACACTACGGGCTTATTGCTGAAATCCAGGGTCATGTTACCAAATCCAACGTCAGCCATTACACAATGTGTGCGAGACAGGCTCAGATTCTTGACGTTTACGGAACCCAGGTCAACTTTTACGAAGAAGGTGTCCATGTCAACCTGATTCTCGAGCATGGAATTGTAGCCAACGTTTACATCGGCGCTACCTGTGTTGATCTTAAGTTTTTTAACGGCCAGCCCAGAAAGGTCGATGTTGGCGTTTCCAACGCCGTAGTAGAGTTCCAGGAGGTAGGGCTTGGCATTGGTGAGATACATTTTCCACACCTTATCGTCTGTCGGCTTCTCGCTGGGGCCGAAAAATCTCGTGGAAATCGTTTGACTAAGTCCCTCGGCCTGAACTTCTTCCAGATTCAAAACCACTTCACAGGTCTTACCCTTTACCTCCTTGCGGAAGTTGTGCGCGTATCCTGTCTCGGATTGATTGCTGAACACATTCAGGATCTCCGGGTTCTGGCTGGGTTTGATGTAGCAGTTTCCGCTGTTTGCCTTCAGTGTGAGACTAATATTCTCACAATACGGGGCGTCCTCCACGGTGAATTGCTTTTTAATCTGTCCACATGCCAACCCCACGATCGCAATTGCCCCGCCTGTAAGCCAATACTTCTTCTGCATGACGAATATTTACGGCTTGGCTCCCACGAAGTTACGTTGTGTAAGATTTGACGTTAAATCGTAAAAAAGCCTCGTCTAATCAATGTTAAACGAGGCTCAGTGGAAATGGTTGAGTATTTCGTACTAATTGAAAAACTCTTTCATACGCTCAAAAAAGCCCTTTTCATTGGCATCCGGGTGGGGTTCGAAGTTCGGCGACTGCCTGAAGCTCTCCAGTTTCGTCCGTTCTTCTGCCGTAAGTTTTTTGGGGGTCCAAACGTTTACATAAATCAGTTGGTCGCCTGTCTCGTAGCCATTTACGTCTTTTAGGCCTTTTCCACGCAATCGGAGGATCTTTCCGCTCTGTGTGCCGGGGTCAATCTTGATCTTGACCTTGCCATTTACGGACGGAGCTTCTACTGTCGTGCCGAGCGCGGCATCCACAAAACTGATGTAAAGGTCATAAACCAGGTTGTTTCCATCCCGTTTGAGTTGCTTGTCTTCCTGCTCCTCAATTACAATCAGCAGGTCGCCGGCCACGCCACCGGGAGCCTCGTTTCCTTTGCCCGACATCGAAAGCTGCATGCCGTCTGCCACGCCGGCGGGAATTCGCACGGAAATGACCTCCTCCTTCGACACCAGCCCGGAATTGTCGACTCCGCTGGGTCGCTTCTCGATTACCTGGCCGGAGCCATCGCAAGTAGGACATGTGCTGGAAGACACCATCTGCCCAAGCATCGTGTTCACGACCTTTCTTACCTGACCAGAGCCCTGACACGTAGTACAGGTCTTGAACGTAACACCCTCGGCCTTTACCAGGCGGTTAACCTTGAGCTTTTTCTCCACTCCGTTGGCAATTTCATCCAACGTAAGCTTCAGTTTAATGCGAAGGTTCGAGCCTTTGCGCTGCCGCCGGCCATTGCGGGTGCCACCGCCGAAGAAGCTCTCAAAAGGACTTCCGCCACCGCCAAAAATGTCACCGAACTGACTGAAAATGTCCTCCATGTTCATTTCATGGCCACCGCTGCTTCCGCCGCTGCTGCCACGCGAATGACCGAACCGGTCATACTTCGCACGCTTGTCGGCGTCACTGAGTACTTCGTAAGCCTCTGCGGCTTCCTTGAATTTCTCTTCAGCTTCCTTGTTGTCGGGGTTCTTATCCGGGTGAAATTGAATGGCAACCTTGCGATAAGCCTTCTTGATCTCCTCCGGTGTTGCCGTCTTGGTTACTCCCAGTATTTCGTAATAATCCCGTTTCGTTGACATGTAAATATGATGGGTAGGGGTGCTATTTCTTACTTGCTTCCGATAACCACTTTCGCATGACGTACTACCTTGTCATTCAGCAAGTAGCCTTTCTCGACTACTTCGACAATCTTTCCGTTCAGCGCGCCGTCGGTTACAGGAACCTGCGTAATGGCTTCATGCAGGTCGGCGTTGAAATCTGAACCTGCCTTCAGGTCCATCACTTTCAGGCCGCTTTGGTCCAATACCTTCTTGAATTTGTTATGAATGAGGAAGAAACCCTCCAGGTCCTTGTCATCCTTGTTCTGGAACGACTTTTCAGCCCGTTCGAAATCATCGATAACCGGAAGAAGCGTTTTGAGAAGCTGCTCATTTGCCGACTGGATCAAATCCAGCTTTTCCTTAGCCGTGCGGCGGCGGAAATTCTCGAACTCCGAATACAACCGGATAAACTTATCCTTTTGTTCGGTCAGGTCATTTTGCAATTTGCTTGCTTCGGAACCGACCGCCTCGGTCGTATCGGTACCAGGGCCTGCCATATTTTCGGGCGCGCCGTTATTTTCCGAAAGAATCTCTTCGTTTTGGTTCATTTCAAGTTTGTTTTCTGCCCGTGAGGGACCGCCATTCAAATGAGGGGCAAAGGTCAACAATGTTGCCAAAGCCACCATAAGTGCCAAACTGGCACGTCAGGGGTTCGGATGGGGACCTATCGTCAGGTTAATGCAAATGTTTCCAGATAAGATCTTTGAGGGCCACGATCCCCTTTTCCGTCGCAGAGGAAATGAAGATGGCGGGAATGTCGGACGGCAGCTCTTTGGCCATGGCTGCCTGCAACTCGTCGTCCAGCATGTCGGACTTCGAGATGGCCAGAATGCGCTTTTTGTCAAGGAGCTCAGCGTTGTATTGCGTTAGTTCGCTGAGCAGAATATTGTATTCCTTTTTGATGTCGGGGCTATCGGCGGGTACCAGAAACAGCAGCAGCGCGTTTCGTTCGATATGCCGCAGGAAGCGCAATCCCAAACCCTTCCCTTCTGCCGCTCCCTCGATGATACCAGGAATGTCGGCCATCACGAAGGATTGGTCATCGCGATATGACACAACGCCAAGGTTAGGCGTAAGTGTAGTGAAAGGATAGTCGGCGATCTTCGGCTTTGCCGCCGATACCACGGACAACAGGGTGGACTTGCCCGCGTTCGGAAATCCGACAAGGCCGACGTCGGCCAGCAGTTTCAATTCCAGAATGATCCATTCTTCTCGACCCGCTTCCCCAGGCTGCGCGTGCTGCGGTGCCTGGTTGGTGGGCGTGGCAAAGAAAGCATTGCCTTTGCCGCCGCGTCCGCCCGGCGTGAGAATGTACTCTTTGCCATCTTCCGTGATTTCAAACAGTATTTGGTCGGTTTCTGCGTTGCGCGCTATAGTTCCCAGAGGAACCTCCAGTATTTCGTCCTTACCGCTGTGTCCGGTTCGATTTTGCTCTTCACCGTTATTGCCCGGAGTAGCAATAACGTGTCTCCGGTACTTGAGGTGAAGCAGCGTCCAAACGTGCGTACTTCCCCGCAGGATCACGTGACCACCACGACCGCCATCACCACCGTCGGGTCCACCATGTTGGATGAATTTTTCCCTATGGAAGTGAAGATATCCAGCGCCACCGTTGCCCGACCTCGAACAGAACTTGACGTAATCGATGAAATTGGGAGAAGACAACAGTGAAACAAATTATGTGGAGAAGAACAAACAAAAATTACAGCAACAAACTCTTGTCGATTTCGCGACAGATGTTCGTGAAGATCGAGTCGATTTCGCCAACCCCGACCACCGAGGCATAACGTCCCTGGTTCTTATAATACGCGGCTACGGAAACGGTTTCGGCTTTATAGACCGAGATGCGATTCGAAATTACTTCGGGCTTCGCATCATCAGGTCTGTTCTCTTTCAGGGCGCGCGATGCCAGACGGGATTTCAATTCATCTTCGGGAACGACCAATTCAACGAGCACTTTGATAGGGGCTCCAAGGGTTGTCAACAGGCGATCGAGTGCCTCAGCCTGCGGAATGGTTCTTGGAAATCCGTCGAAGATGATCCCCCCGATCCCTGGACTGCTTTTGATTTTGTCATCCACCATGTCG
>DATHKA010000174.1:0-10796 GCA_035489615.1 Chryseolinea sp. | reverse complement strand
CTTCCCTTCGAAGGGATCGTCGCTGAACACCTGAAAAGTCCTCGACGTTGCCGGGTGAAAGGAATCTGTGCGTAACTCGCCAATGATGAACGAAAGCAACAACGTCGTACAGGCGAACCCAACGGCGAGGCTAAGCACAATCACAAGGGAGTAAATTCTCCTCCGCCAGAGGTGGCGAAGGGCCAGACGGAGTAGATAAAACGACATAGCACGAGGTCTTGTTCAAATGAAGATACCCCGCGACAACAACTTTTACAAATGCCCATCCTTAAGCGGGCACCGGCGGCAGTCAGTCGGTCTTGTGCAAGCCATCAAGCTATAGGCCGCTGTACCATTTCAAAATATAATCAGCTATTTCCTCCCATCCTTTTTCACCACAGAGAAAATGGCTTTTGCCTTCAAAGACCTTTACATCCACGCGGCTTTTTTTGTCTGTGTACTTGCCGGCAATCTTTCTGGTTAACACCGGAGGGAATATGGCGTCGCTACCGCCGCCGATAAAAAGGATAGGTTGATGAGGCTTGTCGAACTCAGCGTTTGAAAAGGATTTGAGAAGCGTTTCCCGGCCAATTTTTCTGCTCTCCGGAACAGCTATAGCGTCAAATGCTTTTTCCTGTTCCGCTTTGCCGAGCGTATTGAAGAAAGCACGATTGTACCAATCTTTTGAACCCATGTAGTATCCCTCGCTCGCAAAAAGGTTTATGGCAGGCCACACAATCTTTACAGTCGAGAAGGGTGGAAATACATTTTTGGGAGGGGCGCCGTCTATGCTCACGGCTGCGTCGGCTTTGCCCAGATCGATAAGCTTCTGGACAGCAAGGCCCGCCATGGAATGGCCTATTACCAGGGGCTTCTCGGGAAGCGTGTCGATGAATTTAGCGATGTTCATCACGACATCGATGAATCCCGTCTTCACAAGGTCCGGATGTACACTAGCCCGCAAGTTAGTGGGATTGCCTTCATGACCGGGATTGGCAGGCGCATAAACGGTATATCCTTTTTGTTCGAAATATTTTTTCCATTCGCTCCAGCTGGTGTTGTTCACGAACATCCCGTGCACCAACACAATAATCTTAGATTTAGGCATGTGGGGGTTTTTTTGATAATTTAGGAAAGTCCGCCACAATAAAAATTCGCATGCGGAAATAAAATATTCGATGATGCAAGCGATGATGCTGTGCACGCCGCTTTTTTTGCCGCTTGGATTCTTTCAGCACAATGGCATCTGTTTCAAATTTAACGACCTGAACAAGGGCACTTTAGATCGTATTCAAACGTTTGCTCAGACAGTTTTCAGTCTCGTGTAGAAATCGAAAAGGTGTGTGCGCACGGGCTCGTAGCCGAGCAGGTCAATCAGGTTGGCAATTTCACCCCGATAGTAGGTGTCGTGATTCACGACCATCATAATGGTTCGCTCAAATTTCAGGATGGAAAGTCTTTCATCGCCGTTGCTGAAGTCAAGGTCGAGCGACATCCCTGGCTGGCCTAGTGTACGCAGCTGATCGAGCATCGTCGACTGAAGTTGATTCCAAAGCGGCGCAATTTCGTCCAGGCTGAATTCGTCCCACCCTGGTGGGTAATCAATGATCGCCTTGCCCCGCCACAAGTCAAGCCATATCCAATCCGCCTTTACCATGTGGAGCAGGACAGCCCGGATGGAATTTCGGCAACCGAATGGATCTTCAAGCACGCTTTCGTGCGCCAGATCGAGGACCTGACTCATGATCCGGCGGTTCGCCCACATGTTGTATTCGATCAATTCAATCAAGATGTCCATACCGACTTATCGCCTTCCGTGCATTCCACCCGACATTCCACCGTGAAAACTTCCACTCATGCCGCCGTGAAATCCACCGCTTTGCATGTGTTGCCAGGTCATGCCATGGTAGGCATTCGCGTTGTAGTGACTGAAATTGCTGTTGTTGAATTGCCTGCCGCTTACCGGCTGACGGATGGCGGTGCCACTGGAACCTGGTGTCGAGAATGAAGTCGACTTCGTCCGGTCGGTATCGATGCGCATAGCCTGACCGTGCATCGGATCAACATGACTAAAGTGATCCCGTGCTACCGTATTAAAGCCGCGATAAACGTTGTTGTTGATGAGGTTGGTACGATGAACGTTATAATAATTGTTGTAGTATCGGTACAGTCCCGGGTACCGATGATAACCGGATCCAAAAAACCAATTCGCATAAGCGAATGACGGCAGGCCAAAGACCACAACACCTCCGTTCGCCCCGTAATAAAAGCCCGTGTTATAGTAATAAGGCATCGGATACCACATGGCAGTACCATACCAGTATGGATAGCCAAACCAATATGGATAGGGCGCGCTTCCGTAGTAGTTGTTGTTCATCACAGGCGGAACATCGGATTGTTCATCGTATTGCTGTGCAAACTCAGTTCCAGCCTTTTCCATCTCGTCGCGCAATGTTGGATCAGTTTCCACAGCCTTCTTATAATCCGCCAGAACATTGGCGTTCTGCAAATTCAACCGCTCATTCAATGAATCGAGATACGCAACAACGCCTTTGGGGTCAGACTTGTAGGATTCTCCCAGACTAACAGCCAGGTCAATATTGTCCGTGAGAAGGTTCATCACATCCGGACTCGCAATAACTTTCTTAAAATCATCTTTGATTTGTGGCGTGTAGCGGGCCGTCACGCGATCGAATGCTGACTGGGAAGCCTGATAGAGCTTATCGATCCTCGCCAACTGCTCGAAGTGATTCGAATAGACGTCCATCATCGCGGGCTGCACGCCGTCCGGCGCTTCCTTTACTATCGATTCAGCCTGCGGTTTTTTGTCCTTCCCTAACTTCACAAGTTGACTGTCTATTTCCGGGAACCTGGCTGTTTGATAAAATTTGTCCTGTGTGTCCCGGGGATAATCCCCGACGGCATCCTGAAAGGCCTGGCTGGATCGCGCCTGCGTGCGTGCCAGCTTCACCAGTGCCTGCGGATACTGGGCAACATCCAATATCGCCTGCCGCATTTCATCCGAATAGGGAGCGATCGCGGCGACAATTTTACTCTCGTCCAGCGATACGCTATCCATAAGTTCCTGCGCGAAACCACTCTGGCAGGTAAGTGCCACGACTGCGATCGCCATCCAACGCTTCCAGCTTTTTCTCTGCGTTTTCATAAAATGTGAATTTCTTAGTCTCTGTCTCCGATATGGTTATCATCCGGCAGTATGCATATCTGTATTATTTTAGATGTGTTTATTATAAAAAAGTCACTCAGAAATCACCGACCGTCAGACCCTTCGGAATGCCACCCACATCAAGATCCGTCAGCCTGTAACCAGGTCTGTTATAATTGAAAAAAAACGACGGGCGCAATGAGTGACTTAATGAATGCCATCCCATCTCAACAACAGTTAACCACTCAGGAAAACAGTTATCAACTCAACCATATGAAAACGGTTATTTCAACATTCGCCATGGCGATCACAATTGTCGCCGGTTCCTATGCGCAGTCGGCGCAATTGAAGATCAAATCAAAAGATGGCGACATTCCTGTCGCCGTTGTTGAGTCTTTTAAGAAAGACTTCAAAGACGTCACAGCAGCTGAATGGGCGGTCGTGCCAGTACGGTTTGCAAGTGATGACTACGTGGTTTCCGGTTTCAATCATCTCAACGATGCAGAGCCGTCGGGTTACACCGTGGTAATGAAAGGACACGGCATAAATGGTCAAGCCTTGTACAACAAATCTGGTGACCTCATTTACCTGAAAGAATACATCAACAACACGGCATTGCCTGCGGCGGTAACAAATGCTGTATTGGCGAAATATCCGGGATATGCGATAGTGAAAGATCAGGAAACGGTAATGGAGGGCAAGACCAATCTCATTCACTACAAGGTAACGATTCACAAAGGCAACGATGAGAGGGTCCTTGCGGTCGACGCAGGTGGGAAGATCCTACGAGAGCGCAAGTGACAACAAAGTGCAAGAACACAGGATTACTTTTTAGGTTTAGGTAAGAAAAGGGCCACTGGAGACGGTGGTCCTTTTTATTTGCTAGGCGTACCTTGTCCAGGCAATCAGACCAAAGAACTATCAAAGAACTTCCACTGACGACCAAAACGCGTTGAAAACGTCTGACTATTTGAAGGGATGTCACGGCTGTTCGTGCTGCAGGTCGGCAAGCTCTTCGAACTCAGCGTTAAGTCTTGTACTTAACTTTTCAAAGACGGAGAAATATCGCTGATAGGACCGATGATGACTCAAATTGGGCGAATATGTTGTTGATAGCACCACCGTGCGCGCCGCCTCGTCCATTGATTTAAAGATTCCCATATCGGTGGCGGCAAGCAAGTATGCTCCCTGGGCTATGCTGTCCGGATTCTTTCCGATGCTGACAGGCATGCGAAACAAGTCGGCTATGATCTTGGCGCATAGCGGTATCGATGCAAAACTACCATTCACAGTAAGGCTATTGATCGTACGGTGCTCTTGCAACGTCTTGCCTATGCTGTACATTTCATACATGATGCCTTCGATCACCGCCCTTACGAAGTGCTGTTTTTCATGTTTGATATTAATACCAAAGAACGTACCGCGGGCGTTGGCATTCCAGATCGGTGCGCGCTCCCCCAGCAGGTAAGGAAGAAACACCAACCCCTGTGAACCTACCGACACCTCTGCGGCTTCGTGAATGAGATTTTGAATGGTGTGTTCTATGTCGAACGGATTCCTGAAATCGCCAAACTGCTTGGCATACCATTCGAAAATGATGCCTCCATTGTTTGTTGGTCCTCCCGATACGTAATAGTTATCGGTCAATACGTAGTTGAACAACCGCTGATTCGCATCGCGAATCACGTCTCTTCCCACCGTGCGCACGGCACCACTGTCTTCAACGGTAATGATCGCCTTGCCCTCATCCCATACGCCGCCTCCTAACGTGGCCAGGCATCCATCGCTGGAGCCTACCAAAATCTTCACTGTATCCCGAAGTCCCAGCGAGGTTTGAAACTCCTTCCTCAACTTGCCCGGAGAATGGAACACGGGCACCAGTTCGGGCAGGCGCTCAGCATCAATGCCCGCATAATCGAGTGCCTCTTGTTCCCACTGAAGTTTCTGAATATTGAAGAACCCCGTTGCCGACGCGAGGCTGTAATCCAACACGTAACCACTTGTGAGCTGTTGCAGCACATAACTTTTGATCGACAGGAACTTGTGTGTCTTCGAGAAACGCTCGCGATCGTTCCGCGCGAGCCAGGTTACTTTCACAAGAGGAGACATGGGATGAATCGGTGTTCCCGTCGACTCATAGAGTTTTTTTCCGAGCGGGGAATTTTTCAGCTCCTGTGCTTCCTTCTTTCCCCGGTTATCGGCCCAGGTTATCGCATTGCCCATCGGAATACCACTCTTGTCGACCATTAGCAAGCTGTGCATCGACGCGCTAAAGCAAATAGACACCACGACATAGTTTTGCGGATGAATCTTCTCGGTCAGAAAATTCTTCAACACATAGAGCATGGTGATGAATATTTGTTCAGGATCCTGCTCACTGTAGTCGGCTTCAAGATGAAAAGTGGGATAAGTCCCTTTGGTAGCCGCGATGACGTTTCCCTTCAGGTCGAACGCCATGACCCGTACTGCGTTGGTTCCGAGGTCGATCGTAATGATACATTCCATAGTAATGGATTAGCTGTTGTCGTTAAGCAGGTTTCTTTTTCTAAACTGACCCGGCGTGTAGCCTGTAAGTTTCTTAAACGTGGTAGAGAAATGCTGGGATGAATAGAATCCGGTGTCCAGGGCGATGTTCGTAAAATTCACGTCGTGACGCTTCAATAATTTGATAGCCTCCGAAATGCGAATATTAATCAGATAGTTCAGAGGCGAGAAGCCCGTGTGATGCTTCACTTTTTCCGTGAACGATGTTGTGCCAAGTCCGAACAGCGCGGCCATTTCTTCGACTGACCATTGGTGCGAGAGATCCCGCCGCAGGGCCTGCTCGAGTTTCATGAAGGTTCGTGGAAAGTCGCGTCTCGGATCGGCCTGGCGCGTCGACTGGCGTGCAATGATGATCAATAGCGAGTCAATGAAGTGATTAACGCGCGTCACGTGCCCGATCTCCGGATTTACCAATTCAGCGTGAATCTGATGAAGAATCTCGATGCCCTCTTTGACCTTTAGCAGTACCGACAGATTGTTTACCAGCAGCATCTTTTCGATTGACAGACTTTCGCATGGAGATAAGGTGCTCCACGGTCCAAGCGCACGATTTGCGCTGGCAACTCCTATGTCTATATGAAGGCGGTAGATCGTTCCGATCTCGAGAAATCCTCTTGATCCACCAATCTCCTGGCCAGGCAGCACAAATGCGATGTCGCCAGGATAGAGAATGTAGTCGCGACCATTGACAATCCATTCGAACTTGCCGTCGACGATGCAATAAATCAACAGGCAGTTTGCCCTCGAGGGAATGAAAGAATCGAGTTGAATGGTGGTGTTCTTGGTGAGAGCAAACTCCTTTACATGTGGAAAAGACTCCAGTTCGCGCGACATCCCTTGCTGTAGAGAGAACTGGTTCATGTTGCCAATCAGGTAAAAAGGAGGTCCAAATGCCGGACGAAATGCAACTCTACATCGACAAAAATGATCCCTGTCAAGATGCTGCGCAGGGCTAAAGTGTGCCTATTACAATTATAAACCAGAAAATTGAAAAAACAATATCGTTTGCACAATCGATCGCGTGTTTAAACGCATGATTTTTTACGCCATATATATTTGATTATCAGGTGATTAAATATCAGGTACCGGGTTAGGTAGCCCTGTGTGCGTCTGACAAATCTGTCTAAAATTCAACGGTGGTGATTATTGGAAGAATTTCAATCGTTTGAAATCTTTATTAAACAATGCATCCCACAATCCCAAGCCCCATCTGTAGAGCCCTAAATCCAATCTATTGAGAGGTAAGGGCTCTCCTTTCAATCGTTTGCCACCCTTTTCCGAAACGCTCGGAGAAGTTCAAAATACATCATTGTCGTATTCACAAACTCTAAAATCTATGCTTAAACATTACTTACTGTATGGCATACTAGTTCTGGTATGCTGCCAATCAAACATCGCTATTGGCCAGGCGCTCACCGTTAAGGGTGCAGTCCGGGATGAAACCAATAGTCCTCTTCCCGGCGTGAACGTCGTGGTGAAGGGTACCACAGGAGGTACCATCACCGATAGTGACGGAAGATATTCGGTGACGGTACCGAATGGAAGTGTGACCCTGGTATTTACGTTCATCGGGTATGCCGATCAGGAGGTCTCTGTAGGCGACCGAACGGACATTGACGTGTCCATGGCTGCAGACATCACCTCTTTGGATGAAGTTGTCGTTACCGCTTTGGGTATTGAAAGAACCTCAAAGAGTTTGGGCTATGCGACCTCTAAGGTCAATGGTGATGCCCTGGCCATTAACCGAACGCCCAACCCCATGAATGCGCTCACCGGCAAGATTGCCGGAGTAAATATTACCGCCCTTGGAACGGGTCCTGCCGGTACGTCCAAGATCCGCATTCGCGGTCAGTCCTCAATCGGAGGACAAAATTCTCCTCTCATTGTTGTGAATGGCGTTCCCATTGACAACGGGAACTTTGGAACGAACCAGGGAAACAGCGGATCAGACACCTCAACAGGAAACAGGGGCGGCGGCGCTTCCTTTGATGGAGGCGATTCATACAGCAGCTTCAATCCCGATGATATAGAGAGCATGACCGTATTGAAAGGCGCAACGGCGTCGGCACTGTACGGCTCACGCGCGAAAGATGGTGTGATCATGATAACAACGAAGTCAAGAGGAACAGGACGGGGTATTGGCATCACATACAACCTCAATTATACCAATGAGACGCCTCTTGATTTTACCGATTATCAATATGATTATGGACAGGGTGAATATGGCCTGCGTCCTACAACTCCGAATCCTCAATCGGGACAGTGGTCTTTTGGTGAAAAAATTCAGCCAGGTATGACGCAGATCCTGTTCAACAACCTTACTGTGCCCTATGAGGCGCAGCGGGGAATCATCAAGGATTTTTACAGGCAGGGACAAAACCTGACTAATACAATATCCATTTCTTCAAATGGCGACAAGGGCGGCTTCAACATGTCTATTGCTGACGCGAGAAGCGAGGGGATCACACCGAACAACAGCTTCAATAGAAAGACCATCAACCTGGGTCTTACACACGACCTGACTTCCAAACTGAACTTTCGCGCTACAGTCAACTATTCAAACGAAAAGAACACCAATCCTCCCATCATAGCAGACCAGGATAATTCCATGCCCACGGCCTTGTTAGCCATGGCCAATACGATGCCTTTGTCAGTGTTAGAGGAAAATAAATACAATGCCGGTGGAGGTGAATTTTTATATTCAAGGTTTACCAATCGCACAAATCCTTACTGGGGTTTGTCGGAAGTCAAAGCCAATATCCACCGGGACCGAATCTTTGGCAACATGGCTCTGAAATATCAACTGGTTGACTGGCTTTCTGTGCAGGGTCGCATTGGTCAGGACTATTACACGCGATCATCTGACTACATTAACCTGCCGACCGGTAAAGCCTCTATCAATGCGGGCTCAATCTTCTCCTCATCGGCGCCTGCCTTTTACAACGGCCTCTATACGCAGGATAGCAGAACGTTTCGCGAACTCAACACCGATTTCTTATTCATAGCCAACAAGGATTTCGGCGACTTCGGTATAAACGTTACGGCAGGCGGTAATCAAATGAAACGAAAGAGCGACGTTTCCAGCGTACAGGTGACAGATTTCTCCGTTCTCGGACTGTACAACGTAGGATATGGACGTGCCAAAGACCCGACCTATTCAATGGGTGAGTATCAGATCAATTCGCTGTATGGTACAGCCGAAGTAAACTATCGGGAATGGCTTTATTTGAATGTTACCGCTCGCAATGACTGGTTCTCTACCCTTTCACCAGCAAACAGAAGCATCCTCTATCCGTCGGTGTCGGCGAGTTATGTATTCAGCGAATCATTCAGCAGCAAGCCGCGATGGTTAAACAGCGGTAGAATACGTGCGGCTTATGCTGAAGTAGGTAGTGATTTGGATGTTGGTCCATATTCGCAGCAACTGCTGTACAGCGTGAACGCGAACCAATTCGGCGGACAAGCGGTCGCGACCTCGGGAACGAGCGTACCGAATCCAAATCTCAAGCCGATGCGCGTAGATGAGACCGAAATAGGTGTTGAATTGAAAATGTTTAACAATAGGGTTAACGTGGACGTCGCTGCCTATAGTAAGTTGACTACCGATCAAATTGTCAGAGCGCAAATCTCGGACGCATCAACCTATTTAACGACACTTATCAACAGCGGTGAGAGCCAGAACAGGGGCATTGAATTGATGGTGAACCTGATTCCCTTTGAAACTGAGAATTTTACATGGGAATTCACTTATGCGGGTGCCTACAATATCACCAAGGTGCTCAGCCTGCTCAACGACACGCCGGGCTCCAACATTACAACCGGAACACACGTATTCAATGGCTCTGTGCAGCAGATCGTCGGAGAAGAGATGGGACAAATTGTAGGATTTGGTTATCGACGTTATGGATACGATGCCGCAACCAATCAGCCACTTGATCCGGAAACAGTTGCCAACCCAGACAACATTGGTAAAATAATCATTGGGTCAAACGGCATTCCACTTCCCACTACAGCGCAAATACCCTTCGGAAGTGCACTTCCTAAATGGACCGGTGGGTTTACCAACACATTCACCTACAAAGGAATCAGTTTAACGGTCCTTATCGACTACAAACTTGGCGGTAAAATGCTGTCTGGCACTAACTTTAATGCTTACAGGCATGGCTTGCATAAGGCCACGTTGGTGGGCAGAGATAACCCAACCAGTGATCTGGGTGTAGCTGATCCCGGAGGATGGGTGCTGAACACTGATGGCGTAGATGCCAATGGAGTGACCAACACGAAGGCAGCAAAAGTGGAAGACTATTATTCAGTGGTGCGTGGTTCGGGCCTGGTTGAACCGGTTATCTATGACGCTGGCTTCTGGAAAGTGCGTCAGATAACGCTCGGCTATGACTTCAGCAAATTCATACCTGAGACTTTTCCGGTCAAGGGTGCGAGGTTGAGCTTCGTTGCGAACAACGTGTTCATGCTTAAAAAGTGGGTGGACAATATAGACCCAGAATCTTTCGGCTATACGTCCGACAACGTAGTAGGTATGGAGTCTCCGGGAGTTCCAACTACAAGAAGCATCGGATTCAACCTTAACGTCAAATTTTAATCAAGACCGGTTATGAAAAAGATATATCATATTATTTTACTCAGCCTGTCGATGGTTATTGCATCATCATGCGACGACGGTTTTGACGAGCTCAATAAAAGTAAGACGGGCGCTACCGCCGTGGACCCGATCACGACTTTCAATAGTGCCGTGATCTTTTGTTCACCACCGGCATCAACCACGGTTTACGAATTAGGTGCCGTTCAACAGATCATTACCTCAAATTCGGGTATCAATTTAGGGGCGAATTACAACCAGGTGAATATTAACATGACCCCTGGCAACTGGACGAACACGTTTCAGAACGTGATTAAATATTCAGCAGACGCCATCGCACAAACAATAGAGGACCCGGCGCGTCAGAATCTGTACAACATGAGCCGTATTATTCAACAGTATGGATTCATGGTTCTGTCTGATACGTATGGAGACATCCCTTATACAGAAGCTGCTAAGGGCTATACGGATCAAGTGTTCCTGCCGATCTATGATACACAGCAGGCCATT
>DATHKA010000173.1:0-7496 GCA_035489615.1 Chryseolinea sp. | reverse complement strand
CAAGCGCCGCGTTATTGCTGACCGCCGAGACCGTGACTCCAGCAAAGCCATCCACATCGGCAACGGTGAAATTGATTGTGCCAGTAGTGCCTTCCTGGGGAATAGTCTGATCGGCGATGGCCGCAATGGTGGGCGCATCGTTCGCAGCGGTTACGGTTACTGCTACCGGATCACTATCTGTATTGCCCGTGCCATCGGAGGCGAGCAGGTTAATTTGTGTCGTTCCATTCCGATCAGGCGCCGGGGTCACCGAAAGCGTCCAGGTACCCGGTACGCCGGCCACCAGCGAAATGTTCGCAGCCGGGATCAACGTGATATTGCCTGACGTCGCCGCCAGGGTCAGGTTCCCAACCGGCGTATCCCCATCGGTTACCGTAATAGTAACGGTACCGCTAGGCGTATCTTCTGCCGTCGTGATCGTTCCCGTTATGGCGATCACGGGAGGTTGCACCGGTGTCGGCGTAACGTCCACCACAAAATCTTCCGTGGCACTTAACGGTCCGTCGCTCACAGTAACGGTTATGGTTGCCGTTCCCGACGCGGTGCTTACCGGCGTAACGGCGATCGTTCTGGCACCATTCGAGCCACCCAGCACAATGCCGGCTGGCAACACAAGCGCCGCGTTATCGCTGATGGCCGAGACCGTGACACCAGCAAAGCCGTCCACGTCGGCAATGGTGAAATTGATCGTGCCGGTCGTGCCGCCTTGAGGAATGGTCTGATCGGCGATAGCCGCAATGGTGGGTGCATCGTTCGCAGCGGTTACGGTGACACTTACCGGATCGCTGTCCGTATTGCCCGTGCCATCGGAGGCAATTAGATCAATTTGTGTCGCGCCATTCTGATCGGGCGCCGGGGTCACCGAAAGCGTCCAGGTACCCGGTACGCCGGCCACCAGGGAAATGTTTGCAGCCGGAATAAGCGTGGTGTTGGCAGAACTGGCCACTAAGGTGAGGCTCTCTACAGGCGTATCATCATCCGTTACGGTAATGGTAATGGGGCCGCCGGGCGTATCCTCTGCCGTTATGATCGGTCCCGAAATAGCGATCACCGGCGGCAAGGCCGGAGCCGCGATCACCTCAAGGTCGAATTCGTTGGCTGCGCTCAGTTCGGCGTCACTTACGGTGACGGTAATGCTGGCTGTTCCTGACTCTCCTGCAGCCGGCGTAAGAGCGATGGTGCGGTTACCGTCGCTGCCACCCAGGGCAATGCCCGAGGCCGGGATCAACGTCAGGTCAGATGAATTGGCCGAGACAGAAAGCTCCGTAAAATCGTTGTCCACGTCGGCGATCACAAATGATATATCGGGCGTCGTAGCGTCCTGATTTACGCTGGTGTTAGCGATCGGACTAATCGTGGGCGGGTCATTGACAGGTGTGATCGTTATGGTGACTGTCGCGGCTTCCGAAACGGCTGATACAGCGTCCTTAATGGTATAAGTAATAACGGCCTGATCGTCGAAGTCAGGGGTTGGCGTGTAGTCTAACAGTCCTGCGGTGTTGACTACGAAATTACCGGCTGGCGTTGAAATAGATTTTTCTTCATCGGCAGTCTCTGGAAGCAGGTCAACCGTTGAAGCATCTACGCCTGGAATTGGCGCATCATTTTCCACCAGATTTACGGTAATGCTCTGGTCTTCGCTAACGGTCGCGTTATCGTCATTGGCTAACGGTTGCGCAAAGTGCGACAACGGCAATACCAGGCAAACCAGAAGAAATGCTTGACGACCGAAGAACATACCAGACTATAGACGAGCCAAAAGTAATAATTTTCTCAGTATATGCTGTTTATGCATAATATGTAACAGTTGAAGAAGGAGAATTTTGAAGAAATATGCAGAATACCCTTAATTAGGCGCTCAGGATATGGGCTTCGTTTCTTCGCAAATGAACGAGTCCTAACGTATGTTTTTACTCATTTTTGCCGGATTTTAGGCAGTTTGCGTTGCCGGTCAATGTGCAGCACTCATCAATTATCGTCACCCGTCAACCTTGACTAATAGTATATCTACTATATTTTTGCCTTCGCTTAATTTAAACAAAAGTATCTGAACAATGGGCCGCGTATTTGAAAAAAGGAAGCACAAGATGTTTGCGAGATTCGACAAAATGGCGAAGGCCTTCTCGCGCATCGGTAAAGACATTGCGATAGCCGTAAAGCAAAGCGGTCCGTTACCTGAAAACAATCCCCGGTTACGTGTGTGCATCCAAAACGCGAAAGGCGTAAATATGCCCAAAGACCGCATTGATGCGGCTATTAAGCGGGCATCGTCGAAGGAAGAGAAGGATTTTCAAGAGGTTATATACGAGGGCTATGCGCCGCACGGCGTTCCGATGGTAGTGGAGACGGCCACTGACAATCCTACCCGAACGGTAGCCAATATCCGGCTGATCTTCTCCAAGAATGGCGGATTGATGGGTAACTCAGGATCCGTCGCTTTTATGTTCGAACGCAAGGGCTTATTCAAATTTGATCCCACCGCCCTTAACCTGGACGAACTTGAGCTGGAGCTTATTGACGCCGGAGCCGAAGACATCGAACCTTCGGACGAGGAGATTACGGTGTACACAAAGTTTTCCGAGTTCGGGCACATGCAGAAATTCCTTGAATCCCGCGGGCTAGAAGCAAAGAGCGCAACGCTCCAATACATACCCGCAACGACGAAGGAACTACCTGAAGACCATCAGGATGAGGTGCTGAAACTCGTCGAGGCTCTGGAAGCCGACGACGACGTGCAAAGTGTCTACCACAACCTCGCCTGACGCTCAACTTCCCAGGTCTTCCACGCATTGGTCGCAGCTCGGGTTCCGCCGCATCGGTAGCACAGGATTGTTTACCGGCACCAGGAGAGTTATATCCCTTTTAAGCACGCCTGGCTGACCAATTTACAGCTTGCCGGTTAAGCGCTCGCGTACCGACAGGCAAGCGGTAAATTAGCCCGTTGTGAAAGCCTCCGATAGCTGTATGTGCCCTGGCCCTTCCCTGCTCCGCACCCTGATGTGTGGCCTGTTTTTGCTGACGGGTGCTGCCGCCTTGCAGGCGCAGCAGTTTTCTATGTCTATTGGTGTCCATACGGGCATCATGTCGACGTACACGATGGACAACGGTATTGATCGCGATCCCCGTTACAGGCCTTACTACGGGGTAAAGTTCGCACCCATTGGAGCTAACTTCAGCCTTAACTACGAGCACGTCGGCTTTGTTATCTCGCCCTCCCTCATCAATGTTGGGCAAGACGCTTATGTGCTCAACACTACCGATGGCGATATTGGCGACCGAAAATACAACCTTAAATACCTCAACGTTCCGATAGGCTTCAAAGTGCATTTCGTGAACCTGGCATTTCTGAAGATAAGCGCCGTAGCCTCACTGAGCGGAGCTTACCTCATGGATGGATCGGAAACCGTCAGCCATTCGGAAGGAATTATGGACTTTCCCAAGGACGTTTACCCCATTCTCCCGCCCAATTACAACATTGAGTACGACGGTGTGGCAGTACCTGCCGTAGATCAGTACGTGATTGCCGGCAAGGACGACTTTCGGGCCATGCAGGTTTTCGCAGGACTCGGATTGCAGTCAGACTGGGATATCTCGAACAACTGGCGTGTATTTTTTGATCTCCGGGTGAATTATGGCTTGTTCGATCCCCGCACGAAGTCTTATCTTGAACGCCTGGACGCTCACCAGACTTTGTACGACATACCGGGCCAGCGTCACGATATGTTCGCACAACTGTCAGTCGGAATCTCTCGCTATATAGATTTTGAAAAGAGCGACGTGGACAAGAAGAAGAAATTGAAAGAGGGCCGCAAAGGCTATAAGACTAGTAATAAATATCCGTACCGGAAACCCAGAACGAGCAAACCGGGCGGTTAACAGACCCGGTATGATCAGGCGACGAACTTTCCTTAAACTTGCGCTGTCGATTCCAGCAGTAGCCCAAACGTTGCCTGCACCTGCCGGCCAACAGGAAACCGGCGTTCCTGGCAAGATCATCACCGTTCTTGGCCCCATATCAACTGATTCGCTGGGCGTAACGCTGATCCATGAGCACATACTGGTGGATTTTTCCGGGTATCGGCTATATAATCCCGCCGGCTGGAACGATGATGAAGTGATTCGCAAAATGCTCCCCTATCTCCGGGAGCTAAAGGACGCGGGTTGTCGATCGCTCATCGACTGCACACCTAACTTTCTCGGTCGTGATCCGTTGCTGCTCCGTCGCCTCAGTGAATCATCCGGACTACATATCCTCACCAACACCGGGTACTATGGCGGATCCGATCACAAATATCTACCGCCGCAAGTGTTCTCAGAGACAGCGATTCAGCTTGCTGCGCGCTGGACCGTCGAAGCATCAGAAGGCCTGGAAGCAAGCGGCGTCTATCCGGGATTCATCAAGATCAGCGTAAACCCCGGCGCGCTTTCGGAAGTCTCCCGAAAGCTTATAGAGGCTGCGGCAATCACGCACCTTCGGACAGGCCTTACGATCGCGTCGCATACAGGTCCGGCCATTGCGGCCTTTGAAGAGTTGGATATTCTCCGCCGGCAAGGCGTGGCTCCCGACTCCTTTATTTGGGTGCATGCGCAGGGGGCCGATGCCGTCGATCATATCCGGGCTGCTAAACAAGGCGCCTGGGTTAGCCTCGACGGCCTTGCAGAAGACAATGCCGACACTTACGTGTCCATGCTGCAATCCCTGAATCGGGCGAATTTGTTACACCGTACGCTCGTTTCTCACGATGCGGGCTGGTATGAACCTGGGAAACCAAACGGCGGCGATGTGCGCGGATTCACAACCCTCTTTAAGGCATTGATTCCCCGGCTGAAAACGTCTGGATTTTCCGACGACGCCATTCACCAGCTGACCGTTCGGAATCCGGCATCGGCATTTGAAGTGCGCGTTCGAAAGTTGTAGACGTTCCTTTTGCTTTACGACGCAAGGTGGGGAAGCGTAACGGTAAACGTTGTGCCCAGCCCTACCGTTGACACAACTCCTGCCGTTCCCTTTAGTTTATCAACGACACCTTTCACGATGTACAATCCTAACCCCGAACCCTTGCTATCGGCGCTGGCGCGGAAAAACATGCGGAAGATGTTGTCGAGATGCTCTTCGGCGACGCCCAGACCGTTGTCGGCAAATGTCAATACGGCACCCGCAGCCGAAGAACTTATGCTGATGTGGAGCCGGGATGCCTTTCGCGGGTCGCGATAGCGCACCGCATTGGCAATGATATTGTTGAAAATAATGAGCAAGCGGCTGGCATCGGATCGAAACGCAACAGCCGCATCCACTTCCCTGGTTATGGTCACCGCATTGGCACCTTCCATAAACTTGAGCGACTCAAACGATTCGTCAACCAGGGCATTGAAATCAATCTCTTTCAACTTCACCTCCATGCGCGCATTGCGCGAGTAGTGTATGATGTCGGAAATGAAATGGTCAAGTTTGTTAATGCTTTGATCCATCAATTCGAGATACTGGGGCACGTGACTCTTGTCGGGATCCATCTGGATCATGTTCAGCAATCCCTTCACTGACATCAATGGAGCCCGTAAGTCATGAGACGCACTGTAAACAAAGCGATCCAGCTCAGCATTTATCTTCGTCAACTCTTCGTTCTGGGATTTCATCAATCCCTCCGTTCGCACCTGCTGTGTGATGTCACGCGCATAGGCGGTAAGTCCGGTGACAACGCCATTTTCAACGATAGGATACGTACGGATCTCCACATTGCGCATCTCCTTTTCGCCTTGAAGAATGTCGTGGAACTTCCCGGGCTTGCCGGCTAAACCCGTCGTATAACGGTCACGCCACCGGTCAATTAACTCTGCATCGCTCGCCGGCAGCAGCGACAGCACGTTAACGCCCCGCACAGGTTTTACACCAAACGCGAGCTTATGCACCTTGTGGAATTGGGTATTGTAATCGATAAGTTCGAGGTCGGTATTGATCAGCCAGATACTGTCGTCGACGGTATTAAATATCGAGCGAAGGTTCGCTTCGTTCTCGACGATCTTTTTTTGATAGGCTTTGCGGACGGTTATATCGCGACTAAATACGGAGATGAGTTGCGAACCGTCCGGCCGCGTACGTGACATAAAATGGATCTCCCAGTAGTAATTGCGTCCATCAATCTCAAAAACGTCTTCAACCTTGATAGGCGTTCCGCTGAGTGCTACAATGCAACGCTCTTTCCATTCCCCCGTAAGCTCCGGATTTTTTTGCGCGAGCGACTCCAGCAAAAGATTTCCTTTCTTCAGCTCTATGCCGTAGGTCTCATAGAAGATCCAGTAAAAGCCTGAATTGAGATTGACCACCCTGAAGTCTTCGTCAAGCAAAAGTATGTTCGAGTCCGCATCTTCGATGATCGACGTAAACATATCCTGCCACACGTTTATCTCGTGTTTCTCCGATTGTGTTTGGTCCGATAACTTCAAGGGTCTTTTCAAAGAATGATTCTTTATGCGCGCAAAAAATATAGCCACGAAGCTGCTTACACAGCTCACGGCCCTGGTGCGGGTAAATATGAGCAGTTTAACAGGAGTGCTGTGCGATCAAACGACAATGACCTGATTTTGGATGCCTGCAGTGCGAACAAATCTCCTTAAATCACCAGACAGGCTTTCAAGGTCACGTTTCACACGATTGCGCTGCAACGCAATGGGATACCACCACATGGCTGACTCGCCCTGCCTGCAGGTTTTGATCATCCTCCTCACGCTGAAACAGATTATGCTTATCCAACTCATGCTCACCCCATGCTACTAAGACTCTGGCTGCTAATCAGATTCTCTATAGCGCGTGCCAGCAACTCGGCGCAGCTCACAATTCCGATTTTGGGATGATTGACGGTTTCCACAACGGTATCGGTAATGCACAACTTCTCGAGAGATGATTGAGCGATGGTATTCACGGCATCACCACTTAGCAACCCGTGAGTACAATAGGCACGAACAGATTTCGCTCCTTGTCCGATCAACACATTGGCAGCCGCACACAACGTACCAGCCGTGTCTACCATGTCGTCGATGATTATGATGTTCTTCCCGTGCACATCGCCAATCACCTCCATGTGTGCCACTTGATTGGCCTTCAATCGTTCCTTATGAATCACAGCCATATCCGCGTGCACAAACTTCTTGTATTGCTTGATGCGCTTGATTCCGCCAAAGTCCGGACTGCATAAGCAAAGGTTGTCGAGGTCCAGTGCATTAATGTGATCCACAAACAGACGCATAGAAGACAACGGATCGAGCGGGATCTTATAAAACCCTTCAATCGCGTTCGTGTGCAGGTCGAGCGTGATGATGCGATCGGCACCCATCAACTGAATTATATCAGCCACCATGCGCGATGAGATGGATGTGCGCTGTCCATCCCTCCGCTCCTGCCGGCTGTGCGGCAGATACGGTACGATCAGCACCACTTCACGTGCAGAAGATCGCCTCGCCGCATCTACAGTCATAAGCATTTCGAAGAAGTGTTCATACGG
>DATHKA010000172.1:0-4556 GCA_035489615.1 Chryseolinea sp. | reverse complement strand
CCGCCCGATCAATACTGAAGGCGTCAATACCCTGACGAGCTGTGCCCGCGACGATTAACCTGGAATTCATACCACGGTGTAAGGCGTTCTGAAAAATAAGAATGTTCACAATTTTCACCAATCGGCCTAGCCAGGTCGTTGCCTTTGCACGTCCGGGTGTAACACCTATCTTGCCATGCGCTGCCATGATCACTTTTCACATCACCGAAAAAGCGAAGCCCTTCGCACCGGAGATCCGGTACACGCTGACGCTGTGGGCAATCAATCAATCGCAGGAAATAGCTTTCTCTGCCAGTCCTGCGGGCGCCTTCTCCGTCGGCACTGAACCCGCTGCTGACCTTCGTGTTTCACAACACTTTACCGGCACTGCCGCACCTTGCAGAATGCATCCGTTCGTTCAGGTTGATGGCGCCGGAACCGACCTATTTGACCCCGTCTCGATCGACCCGCTGGCCAGTGCGTTCCAGATGGTAAACAGTCTGCAGGAATACGATGCACCCGAATACGATGAGCTGAATCGCTATCAATACAAGACCAGTTTTCAGAAGCGGCTGAACCTCGTAAACAACAATCTCGTGCAGCAGTGCTTCGACATCATTAGCAAGACGCTCCGACTGCCCATAAAGAGCGCTCCAACTCGCTTCTTCCTGTCGCATGACATCGATATCGTATACGGCGCTATTGTCGAAGACGGCTACAACGTTATCCGTAAAGGTCGCTTTGACCTTTTCCTGAAGATGTTGTTCCATGTGGCCATCGCCCGCCCGGACTGGCTCAACATGGATCAAATCACAGCGCTCGAAAGCGCGCATGATTGCAAATCCATCTTCTTCTGGATTGTAAACAAGGGGCGCATCAATAGCCGGGAGGAGAACGCCGATTACCGCTTTTTGTCAAAGCCGATACAACACCAATTCAACACCGTGGCCGCGCAGGGTTTTGAAAATGGATTACACAAAAGTCTGAGTGGTGATTCGTTTAGGGAAGAGTTTGCCAAATATGGAAATGTCCCATATGCCAACCGTTATCACTTCCTGAAGTTTCAATTGCCGGGTGCCTGGCACGACATCGAATCGGCCGGACTCAAGCTGGATGCAAGTCTCGGATTCTCGGCGGAAATGGGCTTCAGGAACAGCTACGGCCTTCCTTTTAACCCCTTCAACTTCAAGGGGCGGCAAGCCTTCTCCTTCGTGGAGGCACCGCTTCACATCATGGATCGCACTTTCTTTCAATACAAAAAGCATTCGCCCGAGGAGGCGGCGACAGGCATCTTCGACTTTTTCGAAAGGAATCGCTCGAATTGTGTGCTCTCCATCTTGTGGCACAACAATTTCTTCACCAACTATAAGTTCAAGGGCTATCTTACCTTATATAAGCAGATACTTGCCTACATTAGCGACCATAAATTCCGCACGATTTCGGCGCGAGAGATCATCCAACAATACGCGATTAGCCCATGAGCATCGTCATCCGTTTACTGCTACCTCACGAATACACCCTCGCCAACGACTTCTTTAACATCACCTACAAGACAAACCGCTCCCTGAAAGATTTCGAATGGGAGTTCAACCACGGTCCATTCGGCCCGGCGATTTATGCGGTGGCCATCGACGGTGAAGTGACGGACCAGGTGAAAGTGGTGGGCATACAATGTGCCATTCCCATCGGCCTTGTAAATGCCGCCGGTGATCGTGTGCTTACAGCAAAATCGGAAGACACGCTTGTCGACCCCACTTATCGCGGTCAAAAGATCTTCGAGCGCATGTATGAATTGCTCTTCGATGCATGCAAAAAAGCAAACATCAAATACATCTGGGGATTCACTCCGGCGCGCAAGGCCTTTGAACGCATCGGATTCCAGATTCCTTTTCAAGCCCACCAGGCATTGATGGTTATGAATCCACGGAAGGCCTATGCGTACCTGTCAAGGCTCAACCCCCAGAACAAAGGAATCGACAAATTGAAGATTGCGGGGCTCACTTTCCTATCGCGTCTTGCCTCGCGCGTGGTACCCAATCCACCCGATCTGGAACTTCGACGCACGGCCTTCTACGACAAACAGCACACGCTTAAAACCCTCATGCCCAGTGGAAGAATGTATTTCCTGGACATGACTACCGACTATCTCGAATGGCGTCTGAAACGCAACCCGTTTGGCAACAACTATGAAAACTATCAGGTGCTTCAAAACGGAAAGCTGGTAGCCGACGCGCTCATCAACATGCGACTACCACGGCTGGGCTACATCGAGCAGATCATCCTTTGTGAGAATTTGAATGAAACTGACAAGCAGAAAATTATTGCTGCGGTAATCAGGGAGTTGAAATACAAAGTGGACCTGATACGTGTGTTGTGCTTCGATACGAATGAAGCGCTTATCGACCAGGAGCAGTTGTTCAAAAAAAGTGGCTTCATCATCCTGAAGCGCGGGGGATACTTTGTGTGGAAAGAGCTTGAAGACACGGGGCTAAAGCCAAACGATTTGTTCTTGAGCAGGCTGTTTACTCAGGGTAATCAGTGATCACTTCACCTGCACTTTCTTTGCCGTCAGCCTGTACAACAGTATTGCTACACGCTTTGCCTCTTTGGATATAGAATGCGGATCTGCCTTCTCATTCACGGTATGCCCTCCTGTGGTGCGCATACCCACCCCGTCGAGTGCCATGTCCACATAGCCTGACGTGAACGAGATGTCGGCCGCCCCGGCATCGCGCGGTTTTACCGCGGACACTTCCCCAAACCCAAAATCTTTGCTAACCTGATTGAAGTATGCCAATAGCTGCTTGTTCCCCTCCGTCGGGGCCAGCGGCGGATAGCCTTCACCAAAAAAAATTTCCGCCTGTGTCTGCGGGAGGTGCTTACTGACAATGGCTGACATCGCATCCTGGGCCTTCTTCAACTGCTCCGGAGAGATCGCGCGAATATCACCCGTCACGACAACGTCCCTGGACACAATGTTGTCCTTGCCTGTCGCCTTTCCGCCGCTGATATTGTCGTCGTACTCCACCGCCGTACCACCGAGGATAACGCCCGGGTTAAACGTGAGATCCTGCTCCGTCGACAAGGCATCGTAAAATTGATACAATATCCGGCTCGCCTCATAGATCGCTCCTGCTCCAATATCTTTCGTAAACACTTGCGACGAATGTGCCGGCACGCCGGTAACCCGCAGCTCCCAATGGGAAGCGCTCCGGCGGGAGATGTTGGCGTGTTCGAACAATCCATCACCATCTTCAAATCCGATGGCAACGTCGGCCCACTTTGCCGCTTCAATCAAGTCGTGTCTCGCGAGCGCGAGGGGGCGGCCGCTCGATTCTTCGTCACCACTCATTACCACCACGATGTTCATGTCTTTTAGCAGACCTGCCTTGGCCAACGCCTGAAGCGACTGGATCATGATGACGTTACCTCCTTTCATATCGCCTGCACCGGGGCCTTGCGCGGTAGAGTCGTTGATCATGCTGAACTTTTGAAACGGACTGTCGGGCTCGAACACCGTATCGAGATGCCCGATCAGAAGGATTTTCTTGCCGCTTTGGCTGCCCACATGTTCGGCAACAAGGTGTCCGGCGCGTCCAAAGGCCTTTCCGTCCACCCACCGGGTAGTGAACCCCAGCGCCTCGAGCTTCGGTTTGTAAAGTTGTCCGACTTTATAAACCCCTTCAAAGTTCATCGATCCGCTGTTTGTGTTCACGGATTCTTCCCACAGTTTGAGATTGTCGGTGGTGAAATCATCTACGGCCGTCACAATCTTCTTTTCTATTTTCGAGACCTGTGCCTGAACCGAACACGGGGTTCCTAAAATTGTGCTCAGGGTGGCGGGCAATAGCAAGGCTAGCGTTGTTGGGCGAAGCAGTCCGGACATGGTCGCGTTTCAGAGTTTTTATCCGCACGAAATATACACCAATTGAACGCTTGAGACTCCGGTCTATCGATTCCAGGCAATCCTTTTGTTCCACCCGATACCATCCCCGATCCTGCTGCGTTTTGTCGGTGCCGTACTCAGCCTGCCCTGACAGCCACCAATTCCCCAAGCATTTTGGACAGAAATGCCGACCTTTGGCGAGAAGTCTTGAGCCCTGTGAAAATCGGTTTGATATTTGTCTTGTTTTTGTGAACCCTTATTGCGTTTGAAGATTTTTCGCAAAATACTTTTTTACCTGGCCCTTGCCATCGGGGTACTTGTGCTCTCGGTCACCATTTCGGTCTTCCTGTTCAAGGATAGAATTATTAATCAGTTCATCCGGGAGGCCAACAAGCAGCTGAGCACGCCGGTAACCGTTGGCAAGATGGACGTGTCGGTCTGGAAGAACTTTCCAAAGCTTTCCATTGTGATGACCGATGTGTCGATCGAAGATAGCCATCCCGGCACTTATCCTTTGCTTACTGCCCGGGAGCTGGCGTTTGAAATGAACCTCGTTGACGCCTGGAACGGAAATTATATTGTAGAAGGACTCCAAATTACTGACAGCGAAACCAATCTGAAGGTGAATCTGAAGGGTGAGAATAATTACACAATAACCACCTCGGCCGCCGGAAGATCCCAGGGGTCGGTA
>DATHKA010000171.1:0-8697 GCA_035489615.1 Chryseolinea sp. | reverse complement strand
CCCATCCTGTAGAATTCAGTCCATTGCGCGCGGCCCAAATGCAGGAGCGGCTATGAGGTCCGGATACCTGACGCTCAACATTCAATTTTCCATTGCCTTGAAGATCGCCACCTCCACCGGATATTGCGCCGTGCCCGCATGAACGCGAAAGTCGTGCTTCGTGAGCAATGGTGGCTGTGCCATGAACTTCGGACGTGTGCCCTGGTGATCTTGCGCTGCGTGCACTACGAAAGGGTGGCAAAGATAGACCGTGCCGGCAGTGCCCGTGGCCGTCGCTTCTGTCCGGTCAGGAAGGGAAGAGAGTTCCCGGGCGACGTCCATGAATGAAAGTCCTGTTTCTCCGTGCGGCGCCAGGAGTTTGGCCACGTCAATGTGAGAACCCGATCGAATGCGTGTAGGCGCATCGTTAGCATCTACATCGGAGAACAGAAAAAGCATCAGCAGTCCGCGTCCACGGGAGACCACATTGATCCGCCATTGCTGGTAGTTCACGGGTTCTTCGCCGGGGAAGCTCGCGTCCACATGCCAGCCGGTGTCGTTGGCCGACGTGTCGGAAGGGAAGCGAATAGGGAATGTACCCAGCGACTGGCGAGGAATCCAGTTGCCAGGGCCCACCAGCTGATCGAATGCCTCGTGCAAGGTGCGCGTATTGGCAGCGTTGCGAAATGGCGTCATAGCCATTTCTCCGATGCGCACCACGGGCCTGGTCCATGTAGAGGGGTCCCTGGGATTGCACCCGGTGGCCTTCCAGAGCAGCTCGCGACATTGACGGGCGACCTCTGAAGAGAACGCGTGGTCCAGGCAGACGTAGCCATCAGTAATAAAAGCGTCGATTTGGGCAGTAGTCAACATAAGCCATTGGTCGTCGGTTCCGTCTTGAACCACCAACTTACAACGATGCAGGCGTTTTTCTTATTGTCTTCATCATAATGCGCACCCAGCCCGGCGCCAACCATGTTGTGCGACCCGTCGCAAATCCCGCAACACGGTCATTTACCAGGTTTCCATCACGATTGCCGCAGGACGCTATTGCTCAGGATCGTTGCCAACGGACTCGCAGAAAACGCAGCGGGTGGTGGTTACCCGGTAGTATCCGTAAAGAGAATTGCCCATTTTCAACGTTCAATTTCTATTTTTGCTTCCAAATTGTTCCTCATCCTGAAACGTGCCGAAGCTTCTGCGCATTACCACTGTTCCCATTTCCCTTCACCTGCTGCTTGCCGGTCAGTTCAGATTTATGCGCGAGCAGGGATTCGACGTACTCACGATGAGTGCATCAGGTAGGGAAGTTGACGACGTGACGAAAGAGGGCGTGCCGCACATAGCCATACCGTTTACCCGCAAGATCACTCCCTGGAAGGACCTGCAATGCCTCTTTCAGTTAGTGCGTTTTATCCGCCGTGAGCGTCCGGACATCATTCACACCCATACCCCGAAGGCCGGACTCATCGGCATGCTCGCCGCACGCCTGTGCAACGTCCCTATGCGCATGCACACCGTGGCTGGCCTGCCACTCATGGAAGCATCAGGATTGAGGCGACGCGTTCTCGAACTCACGGAAGCTATCACCTATGCCTGCGCTACCAACGTTTATCCGAATTCGGCTGGACTCAAACGCTTCATAGAAAAGCAGTTTGGCATCGGTGCACCCAAACTAAAGATCATCGGGAAGGGAAGTAGCAACGGAATTGATACCGATCATTTCAGCGTGACAGAAGCACTGCGGATGGAGGCGCAAAACATCCGAACGCAACATCGGATTAAAGACAACGACCTGGTATTTTGTTTTATCGGTCGCGTTGTACGCGACAAGGGCATGGTTGAGCTTGTCCAGGCTTTTCGATCACTCCGCGACGACAACCTCAAATCATCGCTCAGAGAAACCGCCGCGAGCGCCTATCGGATGAGATTGCTCATCGTCGGACCGTTCGAGGAAGACCTTGATCCGCTTCCGGTCGAGGTAATGCAGTTCCTGAAGGACGATCCGGATGTGATCGTCGCCGGATTTCAGCAGGACGTTCGCCCTTGGTTACTGGCTTCCAACGTATTCGTTTTTCCCAGCTATCGGGAAGGCTTTCCTAACGTGGTCATGCAAGCAAGCCTGTTGCAGGTACCCAGCATTGTTTCGGATATCAACGGTTGCAACGAAATTATTACTGCCAGCGAAACAGGAGTGATTGTTCCTCCTAAAAATGCAGAGGCCCTGACACACGCCATGAAGCTGCTTGCTGGCGATGCGGCAATGCGCGAGCGCTTCGGAAGGGCCGCTCGCGATTTTGTCGCTCGCAACTACAGCCGGCGCATGGTGTGGGAAGGCCTGCTCGGAGAATACCGGCACAACGGGAACCAATAGGGCAGACGCGCGTAACCTCTTCACGGAAAGCATTCCCATCATACTCTTCTTCCGCTCGCGGTGGCCGACAACCGATTGCAACATATTGCTGAAAGATTGACCCCATAACGTCTTTTCTTACCCGACTGCGATAGCTAAGTTTAACCTTTCCTAGGGCAAAAAAATTGACTTCAACCAAACGAACAAGCGTTTCTTACGCGTCTTTCTATATACTGATTCTTATTGTCGCCGCAAGCTTATTCGCGCAGGCCCAGTCGCCAGCCGCTCAGATAAGCCTGCCTGATGCCGTTGATCAGGGTGTTGCAGGGTTCGAGCGCATCAGGGCAAAGCAGCATTACTATCAGGCTTCCGTGGCGCTGTCACGCAATACGCGTAATGAATATTTGCCCAATGTGATTGCTTCGGCGCAGCAGGCATATGGCACCGTAAACGGACAATTCGGTCCCGCAGGCGCCATAGGTGTGCTGGGCCTTTCATCGGCAGGGCCGCCGTTCGGCACCGAAAGCTGGAACGCTGCCTTCGGAGCCTTATACATCCTCAATACAAACTGGGAAGTCTTTTCCTTCGGTCGCCTGAAATCCCGCATTGCCCTGGCCGATGCGCAGGTGCGACAAGACTCCGCAGACTTGTTGCAGGAACAGTTTCAGCATCGCGTGCGGGTTGCTTCGGCGTATCTCAACCTGCTTGTTGCGCAGCGCTTTGTGCGCAACGCGCAGTCAAACCTCGACCGCGCAGAAGCCGTGCGCCAGAATGTTCGGGCGCGGGTACTGTCAGGATTGAATCCGGGGGTGGATTCTTCGCTGGCGAATGCTGATGCATCGCGTGCGCGCATTGCACTGGTCGACATGCAGAACAACGTCTTGCAAGGTAGCCAGGACCTCGCCGTGATGTTGAACGTAGTAGCCACGCAATTTGCCCTGGACACGACATTTCTTGACAAGATCCCCGTGGAGTTTGAAACAACGGCCGAGATATCCGACAACCCACAGTCCAGGTTTTATGCCGCGCGCATCAGCCAGGCACAACACGCCGCCATCGTCGCGCGCCGAAGTATGCTCCCTGGGCTCACGCTCTTTGGTATCTATCAGGCGCGCGCTTCCGGATTCCAATACAATTACACGCCACAGTTCCCCGAGCGCTATTCGCAATCCTATCTTGAGGGGATTAATCCGTCACGACACAATTACGTTGCTGGCTTCAGCATCTTCTGGAACCTGTTGAGTCCCTTGCGCGTGAAGCAGCAGGCGCGTGCCCAGGAATTTGTCGCCGAGGGATTTCGCAACGAATACAACCTCGTAAATACGCAGCTCCAGAACCAGGTGCTCGTGTCGGATCAGCGCATTGCCAACAGTTTACGCAGTGCGCGAGAGGTGCCGCAGCAGTTTCAGGCGGCGAGCGATGCGTATCTTCAAAAGAGCGTCTTGTATAAAAATGGACTGACCAATCTTCCGGATCTGCAGCTGGCGATGTATGCGCTGAACCGCGCGGAACTTGACCGAAGCGTAGCGTTCATAAACGTGTGGCAGGCATTGCTGCTGAAGGCCGCGGCCACCGGCGATTTCGATTTGTTTATCAACCAGGCACAATAGTACCTATGAACCTGATCCGTCTCGCGTTACGTAAGCCGATATCCGTCCTCGTTCTGGTAGCGGGCATGCTGTTCTTTGGTATCGGCGCCGTGCGCACAATCAAGATTGACATTTTTCCCGCGATGAATCTGCCGGTGATTTATATATCACATCCCTTCGGGGGCTACACGCCGTCGCAGATGGAGGCTTATTTCGCGAAGCAGTACGTTAACATATTTCTATACGTCAATGGTCTCAAGAGTATTGAGACACGTAACCTGCAGGGGCTCACGCTCATGAAGCTGACGTTTTATCCGGGCACAAACATGGCCGGGGCACAGGCGGAAGTGAGCGCCTTCGGTAACCGGCTACAGGCCGTGTTTCCGCCGGGTTCACAGCCACCGTTCATTATTCGCTTTGATGCATCGACTCTTCCCATCGGTCAGCTGGTGATTAGCAGTCCGACGCGATCCAACAATCAATTGCTTGATCTCGCCAACACTTATGTGCGGGCCTCATTTACAGCGATTCCCGGACTGATCGCACCAGCGCCCTTTGGCGGCAACGTCCGTACCATAGTGATCAAGGCGGACCCCGAGTTGTTGCGCTCACATAACCTCACGCCCGATCAGATCGTGGAAGCGATTCGCGTGAACAACCAGACGGCACCCTCGGGAAACATCAAAATTGGCGACATCAACTACCTGACGCCTACGAATACGCAGGTGCGCACCCTGAAGGAATTCGAACAGATTCCCTTGTTTAAAGGCGGCGTACAGAATCTATATCTCGGCGATGTGGCAACGGTAGAGGACGGCGCCGACATCACCATGGGTTATGCACAGGTAAATGGCAAGCGTTCTATCTATCTCAATATCGCGAAGTCCGCCGATGCGTCGACCTGGGAAGTAGTCCAGGCCTTGAAGAAAAACCTGCCGCGCTTTCAATCGCAGCTGCCGGAAGACGTGACGTTGTCCTATGAATTTGATCAGTCCACTTATGTGATCAATGCCGTCAGGAGTCTGATTTCAGAAGGTGCCATCGGCGCCATTTTAACAGGACTCATGGTGTTGTTGTTTCTGAAAGATGTTCGCGGCGCGCTTATAGTCATTCTGACTATTCCGACGTCCATCATCGCCGGGATTTTGTTTCTGCAACTGTTCGGTCAGACGATCAACATTATGACCTTAAGCGGCCTTGCGCTAGCCATTGGTATCCTGGTGGACGAGTCGACGGTGACGATCGAAAACATTCACCAGCATTTTGACATGGGCAAGCCCAAGGCGCTGGCGATTTGGGACGCCTGCAAGGAGATCGCCTTCCCCAAGCTGTTGATCCTGTTTTGTATTCTCGCCGTGTTTGCTCCGGCGCTAACCATGAAAGGTATCCCCGGATCTTTGTTCTTCCCCCTGGCCCTGGCGATCGCTTTCAGTATGATCACTTCTTACCTGTTGTCGCAGACCTTCGTGCCGGTAATGGCCAATTGGATCATGAAGCCCCACAAGCGGAAGGAGGGTGATGCGGAACCGGTGCCTGCCCCCGTGCACCACCACGATTCCACCGCCACGTGGGACGACAAGAGGATGTTGGTGGAAGGAAAGGCGAATACACCCTTTGAGAAGTTTCGACAGCGGTTCATGCGGATGCTGGAGGGCCTGATGTCGGTGCGGAAGCCGGTGGTGATATTGTACAGCCTGTTGACGATTAGCCTGGCCGTTGTGCTACTCATGAATATCGGGCGGGACGTGTTGCCTGAAGTACGGTCGGGTCAGTTTCAGGTCCGGTTAAAAGCACGGGAGGGCTTGCGTGTGGAACGGACAGAAGAAATGCTCATCAAGGCACTGGGATACATGGAAGGCCTGGTAGGAAAAGAAAACATTTCGGTCACGTCGGCCTTTATCGGACAACACCCCACGCTGTTTTCTACCAGCCCTATTTACCTGTTCATGGGTGGGCCGCATGAAGCGTTGCTGCAGGTGAGCCTTAAGCCAGACTTCCATATTGACATTGATCAGTTCAAAGAGGACTTCCGTGACATCATAGCCGAAAAGATGCCGGGTATCAAAGTGTCGTTCGAACCTATCGCTCTTACTGAGCGCATACTTGCGCAGGGAGCCTCGACGCCAATAGAAATACGGATCGCCAGCAGAAATAAAAAGAACAATGAGCGTATAGCCAATCAGTTGGTTACCAAACTGAAGGCCGTATCCTACATGCGCGACGTACAGATTGCGCAGTCTATTCGTTATCCTTCCCTGAAGATCGAGATCGATCGCCTCAGGGCGGCGCAGGTCGGTGTGGATGTGACTGACATAACCCGCTCGCTCGTGGCATCTACCTCCTCGTCACGCTATACCGAAAAGAACGTTTGGCTTGACGAGACGTCAGGTCTGAGCTACGGGGTGCAAGTCCAGGTGCCCGAGAATCAGATGAATACGCTTGACGACCTCGCGGAAATCCCCGTCTTGAGAAATGCGAGCCGTCCCGTACTGAGCGATGTCGCCACCTTTGCCTATGATACCACCTATGGCCAGAACGATGACCTCGGCGCCGTACCCATTATTTCTGTAACGGCCAACCTGCACGACATGGACCTGGGGACGGCAACGGACGATGTAACTAAACTGATTGCCTCAATCGGCGAGCTTCCCCGCGGCATGACCATCGAACCCATCGGACTGGGGCTCGTGCTGGGCGAAACGTTGGATAGCCTGCAGTCGGGCCTCATCGTTGCAATCGTGGTAATCTTCCTCATGTTGGCGGCCAACTTCCAATCATTCAAAGTGTCGCTGGTAGTGCTGGCTACTGTGCCGGCGGTGATCTCAGGAGCGTTGATAGCGTTACTGGTAACGGGTTCATCGTTGAACCTGCAGTCTTACATGGGTATCATCATGTCGGTGGGTGTGTCGATCGCGAATGCGGTGCTTCTGATTACGAACGCCGAAGAGTTGCGCAAGCATAATGCGGATGCGTTGCTGTCGGCGAAGGAAGCCGCAGCGTTGCGTTTGCGTCCTATTCTCATGACGAGTGTGGCGATGATCACCGGTATGATGCCGATGGCGATTGGCCATGGGGAGGGTGGAGATCAGGCGGCACCCCTGGCGCGCGCCGTAATCGGAGGTTTGTTCTTTTCAACGTTCGCGGTAATTATCCTGTTGCCACTCGTGTTTGCCTGGGTGCAGGAGAAGACCACAACGGTGTCGGTATCGCTCGATCCGGAGGACAAAGAAAGCAGGCACTTTATTGGGTGAACTTATTGGTTGATCTATTTGATCTGTTGACCGGTTTTATTGGCGGTAGGGAGTGCTGGAGTTTGCGAACTCATGGGATAAGCCGGGATAGTTAATCGTATTAAAGAAGGATAATATATATCTCCATATGAAGGAAAGGAACGGTATCCACGTGGTAAACCATAATATCAAAACGTCAAGCGGTATGAAAATTCTTTTGTCGCGGATGGCAACGGTATGGCTGGTTGCTGCCGTCATTTCCGTATCGTGCTCCAGGAAGGAAGAGGTACAGAAAGAGGCGGCGACAGCGAAGATGGAGACGCTATCGTTGGGCAAGGAATTGTTTTCGACGGAGTTGAGTGTGCCCGGCGAGCTGATATCGTATCAACAGGTTGATCTTTATGCGCGCGAGACGTCGTTTGTGAAGAAACTCTATGTCGATGTCGGCTCGGAGGTGAAGGAGGGAGACCTCCTGGTTGCCATGGAGGCGCCCGAGATAACGTCACGGCTATCGGGCGCAGAATCGCGCTACAAATCGCAGGAAGCTGTATATACCGCCAGCAAATCAAACTACAATCGCCTTCTGGAGACCAGCAAAACGCCGGGCACCATTTCTCAAAACGACCTTGACCAGGCGCGGGCGCGAATGAATGCTGACGAGGCGCAGCTGGAGTCGGCCAAAGCATCCTATCGCGAGGTGGGCGACGCGCGGCGATACCTGGATATCCGTGCGCCTTTCTCGGGCGTGATCAGCGCCCGTAATGTAAACACCGGCGCCTATGTTGGCCCTTCGGGAAAGGGATCGGAATTTCCCTTATTCACCTTGCAGGAACAAAAACGACTGCGACTCGTCGTGTCGGTGCCAGAGGCTTACACCTCATATTTTAAACAAGGAGACAGCATTCAGTTCCGCGTGAAGGCACGCGCTACGGAGATATTCAGTGCCACGATCAAGCGTCACGCCGGTGCGCTCGACACCCGGCTGCGTTCGGAGCGTGTTGAGATGGACGTGAATAACAATAGTGCAAAACTTTTGCCCGGCATGATTGCCGAGGTGACGATCCCGTTGAAGGCGACGGACAGTACCTTTGTGGTGCCTAACTCGGCGGTGGTGAATGCGGCGGAGGGAGTGTTCGTGTTGAAAGTGGCGGGAGACACGGTTAATTGGGTGCCAGTGCGGCAGGGAAGATCGATGAAAGGGAGGTCGGAGGTGTTCGGAGACTTGCGGGTAGGGGATGAGTTGGTGAAGGTGGCCACGGAGGAGGTGAGGAGAGGGAGTAGGGTGAGGTAGGAGGGAGACGAAGTTAGTAGGCAAAGGTTGGGAGCAAAGGGCGCCTTCGGCGGGAGACTTTACCGCAAAGCCGCAAAAACGCTAAGGACCGCTGAGGAAATTTAGAATTTGTTTCGATTGGGAATTTTGTCAGGAAAGTTGCCGCGTCCAATCTGTTTTAGAATAAAAGTTGTCGGTAGTTTTCCTTCCTAATACCAAACACGGTTGTTATGAAATCGGAGTTACTTGCGACTAGGGAGAAGTTGAATCAATTGA
>DATHKA010000170.1:0-4674 GCA_035489615.1 Chryseolinea sp. | reverse complement strand
CGCGTCTCTTTCCGGTGCTTGATGTAGAAATATTCATCCGCCCATTTTTTGAAAGCCGGATAGTAGCCGCTGTCATGCCGGTCGCACACGGATTTGAGCTGTTGATGAAAATAGCGAGCATCAGCTTCGATTACATAGTGTGGCGTCAGGTCGATGCCGCCACCAAACCACCAGGTTCCATCCGTCATTTCAAAGTACCGCACGTTCATGTGAATGATGGGCACAAAGGGATTAACCGGATGGATAACGATCGAGACGCCGGTGGCATAGAACGAAATATCGGTAGCCGGATCGAGATGGAGTGATTTCAAAACAGGAGCGGGTGCCTTTCCCCATACGGCCGAGAAGTTAACGCCGCCTTTTTCGATCACGCGTCCTTCAGTAAGTACTTTGGAGACGCCGCCACCTCCTCCGGAACGCTCCCACTCATCGGAAACAAATACACCCCTTCCGTCGGCACTCTCCAGCGCTTTACATATGTTGGATTGTAGCTCCTTGAACCATTCGCCAATACTTTCTTTCGCGATCATCTGCACTGCGTAATTAGAAAGGGAATCCGATCCCTACGTTATAAATCACCGGCTCCTTATAGTTAGTATAGGTGCCGTCGCCCAAATCGGTTGCATACGGCCTCCAGAAGCGCACGCGGTTTAGCACGAAGCGATCGCCCGAATCTCTGGCCGGATCGTATACCTTCATTCCTACATCGAAGCGAAGGATGAGGAAGCTGAAGTCAAAGCGCAGACCGAACCCTGTGCCCACGCCAAATTCTTTGTAGAACCTTTTCACGCTAAACTGTGCACTCTCGTCTTGTACGATCGTGCCGTCTTCGGCCTGAACGTTCTGAGGATTAAAATTCCATACGTTGCCCGCGTCTACAAACACGGCCCCATTCACGAACCCAAATAGTTTTTGTCTTAATTCAATGCTGGCCTCCAGTAATATTTCTGAAGGCTTTTCAATGCTGTAGTCGAACAACCCGTCGCCCACTGGATTGGTACTGTGTGGCGGCGGAAAAGAGCCTGGGCCAAGACGTCGCGGGCGCCACGCGCGGATACTGTTACTACCGCCCGCGAAGAAGAACTTTTCGTAAGGCACGCCTTTGGGTTCACCATAGGAGTAAACAAATCCCGAATTAAAGCGATATGCGACGACGGTTTGCTTGTCGATGAAATTTACACGACGCAGATCAAGCCCGAGTCGTATGTACTTGTAATGCTGCAATCCCCAATCGCTCAAGAATTTGGGATCGAAAAAATTCCATAGCGTTCCGCCACTTTCAATCTGCATCCTCACGAAGCTCGAGGAGTATTCGGAGTATTCATTGTTACCATAGTTGTTAAGATTCCACGTGATTCCAAAGATGATGCTGTTTACGAATGAAGGCTTAAAGGAGTTGATCAAGGCATTGTTCCCCAGAGAATCCTGTTCCGCCAATAGTTCTTCGAACGGGGGGGAGAGCCTCGCAGCATTGATAACGACTACACTAAGCGGCGTGAGGGAATAGGAGGTTCGGTTTTTGTTCTGCCAGGTATAGGCGGCGTTGGCTGAAATATAGGTGCGTCGATACTCAGGGCGATCGTTGTAGGTGTAGCCGGCCGTTATGCGCGTTTTAGGGTTGTATTCGGCAAATTTGATTTTCTGTCGCTCCTTGAAAAACCAGATAAATTGGGGAAAGCTCAACGAGGCATTCAGCGTGGCCGCCGTACTCTTGTAAAAATTTTGAGATTCCGTGGCGGAAGCTACGCCCTCAAATCCAAACCGGCCCGACATGTCGAACGTCTCCATCCCCCTGAAGATGTTGCGCTTCTTGAATGAAATTCCGTAAAACGGACCTGGGAATCCCTGCGTCACGTTAACACCGGCCTCATTGGTCCATTCGTAGCGCGATAGGGGACTGGCAAATATGTTGGCGATGAACTTTCCGTCTGACGTATCGTAGTTGATGTTGACAAACTTGAAGGCATCAACGTTCCCCAATTGCCTTTGCGTCTCGAGCGTTTTTGTACGATTGTACAATTCGTCCGGCCGCACAAAGACACGCTGATTCAGGATCTTCAGTTTGTAGTTATCGTCATAGTATTTGTAGTGAATATCGCGGTAGGTACGCATCTTTCGCCCGAGGCCCGGGATAGTCTTGCCCACGTCGGTGGTAAAGGTGACTGTATCAATCTGAAATTTTTTGTGGTATCCCCGCTTGGCAGGATCGCGAACACTGACTATTACGGCTACACGGCGATCGGGTGACCGGAATGTGGTGTCCATCGTGTACTCGATATACTGCCGGCTGAAGTCGAAATATCCATGATCTTTCAGTAACAGATCGATTCGTTCGCGCTCCTTGGTGAAATTCTCCTGATCATACCGCGTATCCTTTTTCAAAAAACCCTTGTCGACATTATCATTGATGATTCGAAATATAGCGGTGTCTTCCACGTCATAGAAGAGGGAATCAACATAGTAGGCCTGGCCTGGTGTGACCCCATACCGGATCCTGGCGAGTCGCTTGTTGTCGCTGGTGCGGTCAACGACCTGGTTTTTAAAGTACCCCTTCGAGAACAAGTAGCTTTGAAAGCGCTCCCGCGTGAGGCGGACCTGACTGCTGTCGTAGATTGACAAGGGCTCACCCCATTGCATGAAAAGGTTACCATTTTCAATGAACGAATTCATCTTCGCCACCTTTTTCTGTTTCCTAAAAAGGTACCGGTCGATCTTCTTTTGCGAGGTAGCCTCCACGATCTTTTGATCGTACTTCTTCTCGAAGGCCTCTCGTTTCCGGATAAACTTCTCCTGGTCGTACTTGCGGTATCCCATGTAGTAGATACTCACCAGCGGGGCCAGCGGCAACCCTAGTATTCGGCGGTTAGCGCGCTGAGTATAGAGGTTGCGCATCTCATCTTCGTTGATGTGACGGGGTGCATCGATGGTTTGCGCGTAGAGCAGCTTCTCGCCGTCCTTGAGATGTCTTGTACCGAGACATCCCGATAGTATCATCGCCAGCCATATTATCGAGAGAAAATATTTACTTTTCGAGGTAGTCAAGCGCCCGGTAAAATGCTGTCTAAAGCAAAGATCAAGTTAATCCGCTCGTTGCAAATAAAGAAATACCGCCAACAGGAACAATTGTTTGTTGTGGAGGGTGCCAAGAGTGTGGCCGAGTTGTTGAATTCCGACTTCGTCGTGGAACTCGTTGCGGGAACAGGGGAATATCTTTCAACGATCGACGCGCCGTCCAACTTACTTTTCGAGTTGGATAAGAAGGAGCTTGAATCATTGGGCCTGTTTCAATCGAATGAGTCGGCTTTGGCTGTCGCCCGGATGAAGCCCAACGAGTCGTTTAAGCCGGCGCCCGGAGAATTCGTGTTAGCGTTGGACGACATCCGCGATCCCGGTAACCTGGGTACCATCGTAAGGACCGCCGACTGGTTTGGCCTCTCCCGGATAGTTGCCTCGAACGAAACGGCCGACCTTTACAATTCGAAAGTGATCAGTGCCACCATGGGTTCCTTTACGCGGGTGAGGATGTTTTATACTGATCTGGAATCTTACCTGCCCACGGTATCCACGCGGTTGTTTGGTGCCTATCTTGACGGCCAAGACGTTCACCAGGTGGACTTTAACGGCGGCGGCGTGATTGTGATCGGCAACGAAGCCCGCGGCATCTCTGACGCCATAACCCGGTTTGTAACCGACAAGATCACGATTCCGCGTTATGGAAATGCAGAGTCTTTGAACGCGGCCATCGCAACGGCCGTGATATGCGATAATATCAGAAGGTCTTAGAAAAATCCGCTGCTCTCGTGTGCCGCCGAGTCCGAAATACGCTCGGCATTTTCTTTTCCCAGATAGCGGTCTATCAAGGCATGCCCGAGATAAATGAGTGGCGTTAACAGTATAGCGACGAGGAACTTGTAGATATAATTGGTGATGCCAATGGCAAAGATCTGTTGGTTCGTGAAGATGCCTGAAAAGGCAATGAAAAGCACCACAAAACTGTCAACGAACTGCGACACCAGCGTTGAGCCGGTAGCCCTGAGCCATAGGTACTTCGAACCGGTCGCCTTGCGCAGCTGTTGAAATACAAATACGTCGACCAGCTGTCCAACCAGGAACGCAATGAGGGAGGCGACGATGATGCGCTGACCTTGGCCGAAAATTTTATTGTAGGCGAAGTCCATATCAAATACGTTTCCTGCGGCGTCATGGCCATTGGTCTCCAGCCAGAATCCTGCAGGAGCGAGCCGCATGGTGAGAAAGATGACCAGGAACGCATAGGCGATCAGACCTGCAGTGAAATAACTGATTTGCTTCACCCCGGGTTTGCCGAAGTACTCGTTCACCAGGTCGGTGGTGATAAAGACCATCGGCCAGATCACCGCGCCGGCCGTGAGATTGAAGTCCATTTGGAAACCGAGGATGTTCAGATTGGCCGGATTGAATCCAAAGGTCGATTCTACCGAAAAGATCTTAACCCCGATAAGTTCGGCCAGTAGGGCATTCGTTATGAATATTCCTGCCAGGATGACGAAGAGCCGGCTTCGCTTTTGATCAAATGTGCGTTCCATAAGGGGGGTTATTCGTCAATCGTGTGATCTTCGCCTTCCACGGCAAGTTTGCAGTTCGGAAATACGGCGCGCGCTTCTTCAAGCAAAACGTTCAGGTCTTTGTATCGCG
>DATHKA010000169.1:0-20159 GCA_035489615.1 Chryseolinea sp. | reverse complement strand
CGGGTAGATCTTGCTCACCCCGGTCATCGAGAAGATGATTTTTTCGCGGCACAAACTGTTGCGCAGGTAATAATTAATCAGCAACAATGGCAGACGAAAAAATCATCTTCTCGATGACCGGGGTGAGCAAGATCTACCCGCCCAGCAAGCAAGTTCTCAAAAATATCTACCTCTCGTTCTTCTACGGCGCCAAGATTGGCGTGTTGGGTTTGAATGGCTCGGGGAAATCCAGCCTCTTGCGAATCATCGCCGGTGTCGACAAGGAATTTCAGGGTGAAGTTGTTTCCGACCTCAGCTTTTCGGTGGGTCTTCTTGAACAGGAACCGCAGCTCGACAAGAGCAAGACCGTAAAAGAGATCGTCGAAGAGGGCGTGAAGGAGGTAGTGAATTTGTTGAAAGAGTTTGAGGCCATTAACGAAAAGTTTGGCGATCCCGCGGTGATGGAGGATCCGGACGCGATGGATAAGCTCATCACCAAGCAAGGCGAGATTCAGGAAAAACTCGACGCTACCAACGCGTGGGAACTTGATAACAAATTGGAACGGGCGATGGATGCACTGCGCTGTCCGCCACCCGACGCCAAGGTCGAACATCTGTCTGGTGGCGAGAAACGCCGTGTGGCGCTTTGCCGCTTGCTGCTGGAGGAGCCCGATGTGTTGTTGCTGGACGAACCCACCAACCACCTTGATGCCGAGTCTGTGTATTGGCTGGAGCAACACCTCAAGCAGTATAAGGGTACCGTTATAGCCGTAACGCACGATCGATACTTCCTGGATAATGTAGCGGGATGGATTTTGGAACTCGATCGCGGCGAGGGCATCCCCTGGAAGGGCAACTACTCCTCGTGGCTCGATCAAAAGCAAAAACGATTGGCTCAGGAGGAGAAATCAGAATCGAAGCGTCAGAAGGCGCTGGAGCGCGAATTGGAGTGGGTACGCATGAATCCGAAGGGACGTCAGGCCAAAGGTAAGGCCAGATTGAGCGCCTATGAAAAGTTGTTGAGCCAGGAAACCCGCGAGAAGGAAGACAAACTCGAATTGTTTATTCCTCCGGGACCGCGTCTCGGCAATAAGGTAATCGAGGCAAAAGGGGTGGCGAAGGGCTATGGCGACAAGCTGTTGTATGAGAACCTGACTTTCACGCTGCCGCCCGCAGGCATTGTGGGAATTATCGGTCCGAACGGTGCAGGTAAGACCACCCTGTTCAAGATGATCATTGGTAAGGAAAAGCCGGACGCCGGAAATTTTGAAGTAGGTGACACGGTTCGCATCGCGTATGTTGACCAGGAGCACGATGACCTGAAACCGGAGGATTCTGTTTGGCAGGCCATTACCGGTGGAAACGAATTGATGGAGCTCGGCGGTAAACAGACGAACTCGCGCGCTTACGTGGGCAAGTTCAACTTCAACGGAACAGATCAACAGAAGAAAGTGAAGGAGCTCTCGGGCGGTATGCGCAATCGCGTACACCTAGCCATAGCGTTACGCCAGGGCGGCAACCTCTTGTTGCTGGATGAACCCACCAACGATCTTGATGTGAACACACTTCGTTCGCTGGAAGAGGCGTTGGACAACTTTGGCGGATGCGCCGTGATTATTTCCCACGACCGTTGGTTCCTGGACCGCGTATGTACGCACATCCTGGCGTTCGAGGGCGATTCGCAGGTAGTTTGGTTCGAAGGCGGATTCTCGGAGTATGAAGAGAATAAGCGCAAGCGACTGGGTGATGAGCAGCCGCATCGGATCAAGTATAAGAAGCTGGTGAGATAATTTACCCCGACAAGTCGGGGACAATTAACAATTGGGAGGGCCTTTAGCGGGCCCAACGTTTTTTGATTCAACGTGCGCGGGTTATATACGATCATACTGTTAGTTCTTTCCAATGCCTTCATGACCTTTGCCTGGTATGGTCACCTGAAGTTCAAGGACATGAAGTGGAGCGCGAACCTTGGTTTGGTTGCCGTGATATTAATTAGCTGGGGGATCGCGTTGTTTGAATACATGCTGCAAGTGCCAGCGAACCGCCTTGGCTCGAAGGAGTATGGTGGACCCTATACCCTCATGCAATTGAAAGTAATCCAGGAGGTAATTACGCTACTCGTGTTCGTGGTTTTCTCGTTGATTTTCTTTCGCGAAGAAACTTTTCGCTGGAATCACCTGATCGGTATGATCTTCCTGATCCTCGCTGTCTTCTTCATGTTTAAGAAATAATTGATAAGCCTCACCACTGAGGCCAAGACAGCCACGCCCCGGGGCTGTTTAATTGTTAATTGATCATCTTATTTCCTGCCCCGGCCTTGTCTTCCACCGGTCATGCATCCATACCCACTGATCCGGGTGTGCGCGGATCATTTGCTCAAGCACGGTCGTCAGTGCTTGCGTATTGTAAACCACGTCGGCCTCTTCGTCACCTGTGTCCCGCATCGGGACTTCCGGAAAGAAGGTCATGTGCTGCATCCAGTCGTCGCCCAGGTAGATGGAGGTTGGCAGCACTACGGCGCCTGTCTTCATAGCAAGAATGGTGGCTCCAACGGGCGTGGAGGCAGGTTTGCCAAAAAAGTCAACAAAGCGACTCTTCACTTTCGTATCCTGATCGATCAGTAGGGCTACCGCGCCGGCGGACTTTAGGATTTTTATCAATCTAAAGGTTTCCTTTCCGCGCTCGATGGCAACTGCCCCATACTTGTTGCGTTGTTGCCAGAGGAGTTTATTGAGGCGCTTGTCTTTGATGGGTGTGCCAATAATATTGGGTTTGACACCCCGCAGTGCCATGTTGGAAACCTGGAGGTCGAATGCGCCCAGGTGTCCTGTGAGAAAGACTATTCCCTTCTTCCTGGTGACGGCACGCTCGTAAATGTCGAGGTTATGGGTGACGAGGATCTTCTCCAGGTCTGCCAGTGTTTGTATCTGCGTGGCGCGCAGAATGTCACCCGCATTTTTGCCCAACATCTCGAATGTCTTCCTGGTCAGCGCACGAATCTCATCAGCGTTCAGTTCGTTTCCGAAGGCGATAGTCAGGTTCTTGATCATCAGGTTGCGCGTCTGTGTGGCAAAAGGGTATCCAAGTCGACCCAGGCTGCCGCAGAATTTCAGCCACGTGATCCGGGGAATGCTGTTGGAGACTGCTATCAGGAACCTGACAAGTTGGTAGAGCAGATAATACCTGATTCGCTTCGCTAAACTTTTTTTGTAGTCCGACATCGGCCGCAAAGATAGGATTTAGGATTTTGGAAGTAAATTTAGAGCTGTGAAAACACTGTATGTCATCCGCCACGCGAAATCCAGTTGGGATGTTAAGACGTTAGACGATATTGAGCGACCATTGAACGAACGGGGTAAGCGCGACGCTCCACGCATGGGCAAACGTTTAAAGGAAAAGGAAATCCACCCCGACCTGATTATCAGCAGCCCTGCAAAGCGCGCCTTCGCTACGGCGAAGAAGATCGCGAAAATATTGAAGTACCCCAGGGACTCCATCAAGGTTGAAAAGAAGCTTTATGACGGTGACGAGGACTCGATGCTTGCAGCTTTGAGCAAACTCAAGGATAAACACAATGTCGTTATCATGTTCGGCCACAATCCGGGGTTGACCGACTTTGTGAACTCGATCATGTCGGAAGAACTGGACATCGATAATGTTCCGACCTGCGGCGTCGTGGCGTTCCAGTTCCAGGCCGAACGTTGGGACCAGGTTACCTGGGGCACGGGAAAGATGCTGTTCTTCGATTATCCGAAGAGCAGAGAGGATTAACAGCTCAACGAGGCCCTGTGCTGTTGTTCAATCCCTGCCGGCAGGCCTTCCAACCGTTGGCAAGACTTGCATCACTGTTTGATACTGACTGGACCGTTCAAACATGGACGTGCTGGAAGAACCGTTTGTGTTTAGATGACCAACCTTAGAAACCATGAGATCATTGCTTACTGTCACGGCGCTATTTGAAGCCGCTACCGGACTGGCACTTGCTGTCGCGCCCTCCTTTGTAGTGTCAATATTACTGGGCTCTTCGCTTACCGGGCTACCGGCAAACTTAGTGGGAAGGCTTGCCGGGGCAGCCTTGATTACGATCGCCCTTGCCTGTTGGCTTTCGAGAAACAGTATTCAATCTTCCATCATGGTCAAGGCGATGGTTGTATACAACGTGTTCTCAGCCCTTCTTCTGGTTTATGCGGGGCTTGAGCGAACTTCCGGACCTGGCTTGTGGCCAGCTGCCGTACTTCACGTAGGATTGCTTGTCTGGTGCCTGTCATCCTTGAAGAAACCTTCACAAACGACGGTGTAGTCTGACGCGTACAGCCAACCATATTCACACCAGTCAGCAAAAGGAAAACAAATCTAGAATCCAAACCATTTGGGAATCTCGGCCACACGGTGTTTCAGCACACCGATCTCTCTAAACCGGATACCCACGAGAATTTTTAGCGTTCCGGTCGACGAACGCAGTCTTACGGATTCGAATCTTGCATTCGTGGACTGTCCACCATAGCTCACCCCCGTAAAGAACTTATCACCGTTGTAACCCATGGCTATACGCGCCACATAGAAATAGGAGAATTTAAGGTCCTCCAGTTCGCCACCGCCTTCCGATTTATACTTTATCCAGTTGCTCGCCGGACCTAAGGCAAACAGTCCGTTAATAAAAAAGCCTTTACTGTGTATCAGGCTATACGAGTACGCGGGAGCCACCCCCAAATGCGTCGAACGAATTTCCATGATCTTGGCATCTGTCCCGAACTTCGATTGGTATTCCGGACCAAGTAGGGCCGAGTCGCCCCTCGTCTTGAAGCCGTTCAGCGAACCGAACAAGAGAAATGACCCCGAACTCTTCAATTGGCGTTCGGTGAAATTGTAGGCAGACCGTAATGAGAATTTTTTGTTGTTGAAAGTATAGCTGACTGTGCCGTAAAGGTTACGCGTGTAGATGTCGGGCCGTTGAGGAAAGGGCGTGTCTGCTGGCACGGCCTTATTAGGATCAACAATGTAAAAACCCTCATACTTTTGGCGGTAGAGATCCAAACCCCACTTTTTTCCGAAGATGTTCAGTTGCAGGTCGCGCGCGCGCGATTCGCCGTAGATTTCTTCACTGTGTGAACTGACAGGCAACGATCCGGCAAGCTCGAGCACTAACTCGAACAGATAGACGCCCATACCAAATGAGTATGGACGGTTAGGTCGATAGATCAGCCGGGAATCATTTGAAGGCACATCTTCAATACGGAACTCAAGCTGCCGCTGCTTCAATACTGGCCAAATGAAAAAATGGTCCGGGTACGATCGAATGTATATCGAGCGCGTAGAGTCGTACTTGCTGCGGGCAGGTACCCCAACTTGCACGTCACTCTGCGCAAAGGCATGAATAGTGGCAACCACCAAAATGATTGCAATACCAATCCTCATTACAGGATATATTCGCTTAAATCCCTGTTCTTCACCAGACCAACGAGCTTGGTCTTCACCATTTCGGCATCGACAGTAACCCGTGAATTGGCTCCTACTTTGTCCGGCACATCGAATAGTAATTCATTCAGCAACTTACTCATGACTGTATGGAGCCTCCGTGCGCCGATGTTTTCTATCTCAGCATTAACTTCTGTAGCAGCCACGGCAATTTGTTCGATCGCATCTTCTGTAAAATTAATCTCCACTCCCTCCGCCTCAAACAATGCCTGATACTGCTTTGTCAGTGCGTTCCTCGGTTCCTTTAGAATGCGTACGAAATCTTCACGCGTTAAATTGTTAAGCTCGACGCGAATCGGAAAACGTCCCTGTAACTCAGGGATGAGATCGGAAGGTTTTGAGATGTGAAAAGCGCCGGCCGCGATGAACAATACGTGGTCCGTCTTGATCACCCCGTGCTTCGTATTCACCGTGCTTCCTTCGACGATGGGCAGCAGGTCGCGCTGAACGCCTTCGCGGCTCACATCAGGACCTCCTCCTCCTTTCTTGCTTCCCGAGGCGATCTTGTCGATCTCGTCAATAAATATGATACCCGACTGCTCGGCGTGCCGAATAGCCTCTTCCTTGACTTCATCCATGTCGATGAGCTTGGCGGCTTCTTCCTCTAACAAGAGATGTCGCGCCTCGGCCACCGTTACCTTGCGTTTCTTGCTCTTTTTGGGCATCATGCCGTTGATCATTTCCTGAAGATTCATCATAGAAACTTCGTCCATCATTCCGGCACCGACCATGCCGACATTAGACCCACCGTTGCCCTTGATATTGATGTCGATTTTTCGATCATCCATCTCGCCCCGTCGAATTTTCTCGCGAAAGTGATTGCGCGTACGTTCGTTCAGCTCTGCATCCGATGCAGGTACCTCGTCCTCATTCTCTGATGAAAGTCCAGGTGTGCGCGACGATTGCTGACGCACCGGCGGAATCAGCGCATCGAGAATGATATCTTCCACCGACGACGCCGCCTTCTCTTTTACTTCTTCCTTCTTCCGTGCCTTGACCATGTTTACCGCCTGTTCAACGAGGTCACGCACCATGCTTTCCACATCCCGGCCCACATAACCCACCTCCGTGAATTTGGAAGCTTCTACTTTCACGAAAGGCGCGTCGGCAATCTTGGCCAGTCGCCGTGCAATCTCCGTTTTACCCACACCGGTCGCACCAATCATAAGGATATTGTTGGGGACAATCTCCGATTGCATATCATTTTTCACGTTCATGCGGCGCCAGCGGTTACGCAACGCAATGGCTACATTACGCTTGGCTTCGTATTGACCGATAATATACTTATCAAGTTCAGCAACGATCTGCTTGGGGGTCAAATATTTTTCATCCATAGTTATCTCCGTCTCAATAGTTTGTTAATATCCTGCGACAACGAAAAAGCATAACCTGCCTGTCCAGCAACGTACCCGCTGCGACTACAGGTAAACTCAAGCGCCCGAACTCGCACTGAGAATCCGAAGGTTAAGCCGGCACCGCCACCGCTGTCAGTCAATTTCAATTCCTGATGAACGCCATAGTTATACCCCACCATTAGGTCAACATTCCGGTGCACCAGTATTTCTCCGGCAAAATTAAGATGACGGAACACTTGATCAAATGTCGATGGCTTCGGCAAACCAGACAACGAATCGTAATAAGCAACCGGCGAGGTCAACCGGTAAGCCGTAACGGAAAAACGCACTGGCATGTGTTCCGGCTTGAAGGTGGTACCGACCTGCACGTCGACCGGCAGCCTGGTATCGCTGGTGGAAGAGTAGTCCGACAACCTGAATCCTGCGTTCCTGACCGACAGTCCGACCGTTAGTCTTTTGTTGGGATGAACAAACACCCCACCCACATCAAACAGTAGCGCATTGGCCCGATAACCGGCCAGGTTTGAAGAGGCAAATTTTACACTGGCACCTAGCCGGAAATTTCCGATCTGGTGTGCCTTGCTGATGGTGATCGCTGTCTCTCCGGCTTTAAATTCACCGATCTCGGTGCCCGTCGCGTCGAAGCTGCTAATCCACCCATAACTGAGGTGCTGTACGCCGAAAGTGATCACACCAGCCCGGGCGAAATCATGGGCATATACGATTGACGAGTTCCCGATCCCAGCCACATAGAACTGGTAGTTAACCGACGCCACGCCCGATAATGTGTCGCCCACCAGAGCCGGATTGAACTGGACAAAATTGATGTCGCGATCGGTCAAGGATACATTGACCCCTCCCAGCGCCGCCAATCGCGCGGCTGTGGGTACTTGCAGGAATTCGAACGATTTTCTCACCGCGTTTTGAGCCAGGGCATTTAAGGAGCAGCAAATCAGCACATAAATCCAAAGCGCATTGCGCATGCGTCGCAGTTGATGGTCAATCCTTCAAAACTAAGGATTTCAGCCCGTAATCTTTTGCTCCGTGAACGCAAACTTCATGGGCGCACTGATTGTGTCCTTCAGCAAAGCGATCTTCAGCACGTCATCCACGTTCGATACATAGTGAAAGGTGAGTCCTCTCAAATAGTTCTTTTCGATTTCATCGATGTCACGTTTGTTCTTCGCGCTAAGAACGATCTCCTTGATACCACTGCGTTTGGCCGCCAGGATCTTCTCCTTAATGCCACCAACGGGCAGCACTTTGCCCCGGAGCGTTATCTCGCCCGTCATGGCAAGTTTCGATTTAACTTTGCGCTGGGTGTATATAGACGCCAGTGAAGTAAACATGGTGATACCGGCTGACGGACCGTCTTTTGGAACCGCACCAGCAGGCACGTGAATGTGCAGATCATATTGCTGGAACACGCGATGGTCAAGATCTAACAGTGCAGCATTGGATTTGAGATAAGACAGCGCCGCTACCGCAGATTCTTTCATCACGTCTCCAAGCTGACCCGAAATCGTCAGCGTTCCCCTTCCTTTGCTAAGGCTGGACTCAACAAAAAGAATCTCGCCGCCAACCTGCGTCCAGGCCAGGCCGGTAACCACGCCGGCGATGTCGTTGCCCTGATACAATTCTTCATCGAAGATCTCGGCGCCAAGCACCTTGCGCACTGTTTCCTCAGTAATGGTCTTCTCGAATTCCTCCTCCATGGCCACCGACTTGGCGATGCTTCTGATGACGGTACCGAGCTTCCGTTCCAGGTTACGAACACCCGATTCGCGTGTGTAACTCGTAATGACCCGCGCAATGGCAGCTCTTGATATCTTGATCATAGATGCCTTCAGACCATGCTCTTTGAGTTGCTTTGGATACAAGTGCTTCACGGCGATCTCGACCTTTTCTTCCTGCGTGTAGCCGGTTATCTCAATGATTTCCATGCGGTCGCGCAAGGCAGGATGGATCGTGTCGAGTGAGTTTGCTGTCGCCACGAACAACACCTTCGAAAGATCGTATTCAACCTCGAGGTAGTTATCGCCAAACGTGCTGTTCTGCTCGGGATCGAGCACTTCCAGCAATGCCGAAGATGGGTCACCGCGGAAGTCTGACTTCACTTTGTCGATCTCATCCAGGATAAAGACCGGGTTTGACGACTGGGCCTTCTTGATGTTCTGAAGGATCTTTCCCGGCATCGCGCCGACATACGTTTTGCGGTGGCCGCGAATTTCGGCCTCGTCATGAACTCCGCCCAATGACATGCGCACATACTTGCGTTGCAACGCTTTGGCTATTGATCGACCTAGCGAAGTCTTCCCAACACCCGGAGGACCATACAAACAAAGAATGGGTCCGTGCATATCGCGCTTCAGCTTCAGTACAGCAAGGTATTCAAGAATGCGGGTCTTCACTTTGGTTAGCCCAAAGTGGTCCTGATCCAATATCTTCTTAGCGCGTTTCAGGTCGAAGTCGTCAAGAGTATAGTCTTCCCAGGGCATGTCGAGCATAAATTCGACGTAGTTCATGGCCACCGGATATTCAGCCGCCATCGGATTGATCCGAAGCAGTTTGTCCAGTTCCTTGTTAAAGTGGACGGCCACTGCTACCGGCCACTTTTTTGACTCGGCACGCTTCCGGAGCTTTTCAACTTCTTTGTCGGGACCGTCGTAACCCAATTCATCCTGCAGTACCTTAATCTGCTGTCTGAGGAAGTAATCCCGTTGTTGCTGATCGATGTCGGTATGTACTTTCTTCTGAATCTCATGCTTGATCTCCAGCATCTGAATGTCCTTCAGCATATACTGAAGTAACAGAGTACCCCGATCAACGATGTTTTTCGTTTCCAGAATCTTTTGCTTGTCGGCCACTTCCACGTTCAGGTTCGAGGCGAGGAAGTGTACCAGGAAAGACATGCTACTAATGTTGTCGAGCGCTACCTGCGCCTCGATCGGAATTTCAGGATTCAGTTTCAGAATCTTTGTGGCAGCGTCCTTCAGCGATTGGATCAAGCCCAACGTTTCCTTATTGTTGGTATTTGCCGCGGCTTCGTGTTGCAATTCAATCTGTGCCGTGAGGTATGGTTCCTCTTGCACAAACTCCTTTACGGCAAAACGGTTCTTTCCTTGTATGATGATCGTTGTATTCCCGTCGGGTAACACCAGCATCTTGATGATGCGCGCAATCGTACCCGTGCGATAAAGGTCTTCAATCGATGGTTCCTCAGCCTGAGGGTTTTTTTGAGCAACCACACCGATGATGCGACTTCCCTGATAGGCCTTTTTCACCAGCTTGATGGACTTCTGGCGACCGACGGTTATCGGAATCACCACGCCAGGGAAAAGGACGGTATTCTTTATTGGCAGAATAGACAACTCAGCCGGAAGGTCTTCCGGTTTAATATCAGAATCTTGCTCTGGATTGATAAGCTGGATGAGATCATCTGACTCCTCCTGGACAAGCTGTATGGGCAATGCTTTGAACATGGTATGATACGTGACAAACTGACGTCACCGCCATGAAACTAAGACGGCTTTTATCAGGTCCGGCAGATAGGACAATAGTAGTGCCAAGAGAGTTGTAAAAGAAGCAAATTTGTTTCAACTTTATCCGATTGGCGTGACTTTTACCAACGGAAGTTCAGTGAAATCCTACTTTTTGATCCTGATTCCGGCTTTTTGCCTGATGATGCACGCTCCGCTGAAAGCCCAAAAACCCGGAAAAAAGTATAAGCGGGCGGGAGCGATACAACTGGAAGATAGTCTGACAACATACAGTCAATCTGACATTTTCCTGTTCCCCAATGTGAACAAAACAAGGTACTACAACGACCGCACAAAACTTGACCGAATCCGGAAACTAATCCCCGCCGGAGACGACGAACAGGCGTACACGGAGTTACGCGCTTACGTTAAGAATTTCGGTACCGACAACTTCTCAACGGATTCGCAACTCATCTGGGACCTGGCAAAATTATCACGGCGATATGGTGCTCCCGGCGAAGCGATCCTCTTGTACAAGCTCATCCTTAAGCACTATCAGAAGACCAGTGATGAGGTACGTTCAAAGCGCATGTACGACTCGCTGAAGGAAGACGATGTGAGTTTCTACGTTCCCTTGAAAGAATACTATGAACTGGTGGCGTATCGAAAAGAAATCGATACCCTTCGGCCGCCTGCAGGCGTTTTATTAAACATGGGTGAGATGATCAATTCCGACAAGGAAGATTACGGCCCCACCATTGGCAACGTTGACAACATTCTCCTGTTTACGTCAAAGCGCAGCCGACACGACGATCCGATGAATAAAAACTACAACGAAGATCTCTTCTTCACCGTTCGTCAGGATACGTTGTGGGGATTCGCTGAAGAGTTCAAGAACATCAACACGCCTTACAATGAGGGTTCCGCTTGTCTTAGCAAAGACGGGAAACAACTCTTCTTTGCCCGATGCAATTCTCCCAATTCGATGGGGAACTGCGACATTTTCGTGTCCCAATTGAAAGCGGACAGCACGTGGGGCACGGCAAAAAATCTAGGGGCAACCGTTAACTCGACTGGCTGGGACTCACAGCCATCCTTGTCCCACACGGGCGACACCTTGTTCTTTGCCTCAGACCGGATCGGCGGATTTGGATTTTCAGACATCTACTATTCCGTGAAAGGCAGTAACAGTCAATGGCAGATGGCGCAGAATCTTGGCCCGATCGTGAATACTCGCGGGTACGAGGTGAGCCCTTTCTTTCATCACCGGCACAACGTTTTGTACTTCAGCTCGAACGGGCAGCCGTTATCGTTTGGGGACTTTGATATTTACAAGTCGCATAAGCGCACATATGCCTGGGACGAACCGAAGAACATCGGACCGCTGGTGAATGGCTCGGGCAGTGAATACTATTTCACCATAGACTCCGAGTCAAACAATCTCTACTACGCGCGTTCTTCCAGCAGTGATATCAACAACCTGGACCTATTCTCTTTTCCGGTGCCCATGGAAGCACAGCCAACTGCTGTGGCCCGGTTGCACGGCTCCCTGATAAACTCCGAAACGAAGAAACCTTTTACGGGTATTGTGTCGGTAATTGATCTGGACCGCGGTGTAGAAGTTGCGCCCAAGTATTTGCGCGACAATGGTTCGTTCGATTTTCAGTTGATCAACAAGCGCAACTATTTGCTCGTGATTCAGGGGGACGACTTCTTTCGTATTGAAGAATTGTTTTTTATGGATGGCGACATGGAGATCAATCGCGAAGCCGATCCCATTCAAAGTCACATAGCTTTCAAGACGCTGGAGTTTGAGAATGGCGAGGCCGAAATCCTGGAAGCGATGCATGAAGACCTGGCTAAGCTCGGCAATTTCCTGATTGACCATCCGTCCTTCAAGCTCCAGATTTCGGGGCACACCGATTCACAAGGCAAAGAAGACGCAAACTTGCGCCTTTCGCAGGCAAGGGCCGACGCAATCCGGGCCTACCTGATTAAAGAATTCAAGATCAATAAGGAGCGCATCACGGCACACGGCTATGGGAGTTCGAAGCCGATTCTTGAGGAGCGCACGGACGAGGCGAGGAAGTTGAATCGGAGGGTGGAGTTTGAGATAACGAGGTAATTAACAATTCAAAATTGACAATTGACAATTAGTTGCGGCCGCTTTGGGGCCGTCTGCATTGTTGATCCGCTGCCGGTGAATAACAAAAAAAAGAGGCCGTCTCAAAAGTCTGAGGCGGCCCTTTTTTCATCTTTGAGGGGTTGGGTCAAGATTATTTGATTAAAGAAAATAAGATGCCCCTTCTCAGGCTGCTAGTTTTCGCAGATTGTGGGCTATTGCGAGTAAACCTGTCTCTATTTCAACCTTTTTAATGCCTTTAAGCATGAATCGCTTGAAGTTTTTGTTGTGTTTGATATTGGCAAAGATCGGTTCAATATCGGCTGGACGTCTTTTTCTGTACCTGATGCCTTGTTGTGTTTTTAACCTGATGTTAGCTTCCCCTTTGAGCTTTCTCAGCCGATGATTAATCCCGGCAATTCGATTACCTGTCTGGTTATTGCAAACATCCCGCACAGGGCATCCTTTGCATTTGGCGGCCTGATAGTTTGTTACTTTCTGCTTAAACCTGTTGGCGGTGATGCGTGTAGATGTCCCGATATTATGCATCGGCTCTCCAATGGGACAATAGACAATATCTTTCTTTTTATCGTACTCCAGATTCTCACTCTTAAACCAGTCGGTTTCCTTGCCGCGTTGCTCCCGGTCAAACTGATTATGCTTTACGTAGCCCACGATTTTACGCTTGTCCAACAGTAAGTAGTTCTCTTCCGATCCATATCCTGCATCCGCTGTTAAGATATCTGGATTACGCTGGTAGAGTGAATAAAAGCCATCAAGATGAGTTTTAAGCGTCGTAGTATCTGTCGGGTTTTGATGTAAGGTATAATTAACAACAAATTGATTATTGCTGGACAATTGCACGTTGTAGGCTGGCTTCAACTGACCATTCCTCATGTGATCTTCCTTCATCCGCATGAAGGTCGCATCGGTATCGGTTTTAGAATAACTATTGCGTTTGTCAAGGATCTTTTCCTGCGCAGCATACTTCTCAACGTTGGCTGGCCAGTGCTTCTTTGCGTAGTTAATCTGTTGACGCTTTTTTTTTGAGATCTCCTTCCCTTCAAGGGCCTGATCAATCTTCTGGATCGTATCCTTAACCTGATCTGCACTTACAGGTGCAAAACTTTCAGGAGCCTCATCCTTCAATTCGTCAGCAGCAATTTTTTCAGCATAAGCCCACAACTCTTTAAGCTGTTCTTCCATCCTGGATTTGCTGGTCTTGATCGCATTGCCCCATACAAAAGTATAACGGTTAGCCTGTGCCTCGATTTTGGTGCCATCGGTATAGATCTCCTTTAAACTTAAGTGGCCAGCCTCTGAAAGAAGCATAACAACCTGGGAGAATACTGTTTTCAGAACACCTTTTAATCGATCACTTCGAAAGCAGTTAATTGTATTGTGATCAGGTTTATTCATGCCCGCAAGCCACATAAAGTGAATGTTCTCTTTCAGGGCTGATTCCATCCGCCTGGATGAATACGTATTGTTCAAATAGCCATACACCAACACTTTTAACAGCATCCTCGGATGATAGCTTGACGTACCTGCACCCTTGAATTTCTTCAGCAGTGGATCAATATCAATCTTGTCAACTACTTGATTTACAATGCGAACCGGATGGTTCTTCTCAATGAGTTCCTCCAGGCTGGGAGGAAGCATCACCACCTGATTGGGTGTGTAGCTTTTAAATACTACTTTATTTTTAAGAGACACACGTAAGTTAATCACAGACCACAAAATGACCAACAGGCTCGCTTTCTTTTTCTGTCACCTAAAACGAAAGAGACTGCCCCTTTTGAGACAGCCTCCAGTAATTGTCAATTATAAATTATCCTCATTTCTTCCTCAAAAATATATCCCCATTATAATTCTTAATCGTTAACTCCGGCCCCCCTCCATTTATGTCTCCTCGTTTCCAGTCATCCACGATCACTTTGTAGACGCCTGCTTTTGTTTCCTTTTGTTGAACCGGGCCTGAATTCTTGAAGCTCACTTCGAAGTCGGAATAGATGTCGCCCTGTTCTGTTTTCATCTTCACCGACGTCTTGTGTGCGGCAGGGAGTGCAATGTCGATGTCACCGTTGTAGGTTGAATACGACATCGGTGTGCCCGCCGTAACTTTATCGAACGACACTTTAATATCGCCGTTGTAGGTAGTGGCCATCACTGAACCACTGATATTGAGGGCCGTTATTTCACCGTTATAATTGGTGAGCACCGTTTCACCCTGAATGCTTGACACAATGAGGTCACCATCGTTGTAGGTTTTGACATCCAGGTCAACGCCTGAAGGTACTTCCACCTCCAGCTGAAGTTTGTGGTTCCATGAATTAGAAGAGATCTTCACATTGTTGTCGCTTTCGGCTACTTCGAGGTCCATGCCACCTCCACCAATGCGCTTCAGTCCGTTCTTAGTGTTCGATTTTGTTTCCTCCTCATCGTCGGCCATCTTGTAGCGTACGAGAATATCCTTGCGCGCCGTTCCCTTGACGGTGATGGAACCATAGTTGATGTGCGCCTTCAGCTTGCCGCGCTTGGCAGGATCGCTCAGGGGCACGGTGAATTCGTTAGAATTCTGGGCCCGCATATCGACTGTTGTCACGGTAAGGGCTGTGATGATAAGAAGGATTGTCGTAATTAATGTCTGCTTTTTCATATTGATTCGTTTTCCTTAACCCCATCTGTATTCGACAAGGCTGAATTAAAATTGTTACTGCTGGTGTGTTTCACTGATCTGTACTCTTCGACGGTCTGTCATCTGCCGCGCTTCCCGGGTGAGCGTAGCGATGCTTTCCGATTTTCTGTGCTCAATCTGTCGTTCTTGGTTGAGGCAATTCGTTTATACTTTGTTCTTCTTCAATTCGTTCTCTCTTTCAGATAGACGTTACCGTTGAAAGTTTCAAAGTCGAGCATCGCTGCGCCGCCATTGCCGATGCGGTAGCGGTTGCCATTGACTTTATATTTAACTCCTTTAGAATCGGTCTCCTTTTCAACCTCCATAGGGAGATTCTCAAGGTTGTTGATATTTGTGTAGAAGTCTCCATTAAAACTTTCAAAGCTCATGCTGGCGGCGAGGCCCCGCTGGAACCACGCATTGATGTCGCCGTTGAGGCTGTAGAAGCGGCAGTCCTTTTTTGGATTTGTCGTGTATTCAATGTCTACGTCACCGTTTATCGTGCTGGCGCTTGCCTCTCGCATCAGGTCGGTCAGCTTGATGCTCCCATTTATATTGTCAGCATTTACGATTCCCCTGGCCTTGCTCACGGAGATGTTGCCGTTGTTTACCGTGCTGGCAACTACATTAACATTGTAAGGAACCTTAACTACGAAATCCATCCTGTAGTCGAAGTCAAGACGGCATTCACAACCGTTGTTGCAATTATTGCAGCACCAGTCATAACCATAGTTCTCTCTACCCCGCCAGTTATTTGTCCGGTTTTTTCGCGGACCGAAGTTTGCGCCAGTGCCGTCTACGAATAAGACCACTGTATCCACCAGGTCAAGCGTGCCTAGTTGTATTTGCTGTTTCCCTTTTTCAAGACGCTCCGTAGTTTTGGCAGTGATTGTCTTATCGACTTCAATTCTCACTTCCGAACCCTCATAACCTTCCACCCGCACGCTGCCATTAATGTTAGCAATAATGACGGTGTTGGCTTCAGACAGCTTCCCGAAGGACAAGGTCTTGCTGATCTTTTCTGCGTGCGTTTGTGCAAATAGCGGAGCCGTTGCGACCATGACGCCCATGATCATCCCAATAAGTTTCATACTGTTATGTTGATTTAAATGTTCTTACCCAGTTGAGGCCTGTATCTCATGACAAGACTTCTATGCTTTCCTGAATTTTCTTCTTCACTTCGCTAGGCATAGTCTTATCGCGCATGATCTTCTGCAGCTCCTTCACCGACGACTTCGCCTGCAGTGCGGCCATCAGTTCGGCCAACGCCACCTGCACCAGCGGTGAGTCCTGCTTCGAAATGGAGCGTATGAGCGCCTCGCGGACTTCACTTTGCTGACTATACGGACGAAGCGCATCCAGGGCGGCCAGGCGCACATTGAGGTTCTCGTCGTTGTTTAGCGTTTGTAGCAGCGCATTGGTTACGGCTCTGCTAGCCTGATCCATGTCTTGTGTTAGGCTTACAGCCTTCAGACGCTCAGTAGCCGATTCCTTCTCAAGCATCGACAACATGGTGAGCTCTTTCAATTCTCTCACCTCATCGCCGAGTTGCTGAATTTGCAAATCCTTATGACCAGGGTTTTGGAGGTACATCCCTCCTATCAAACCTGCTATGAGTGTCACCGATGCAAGCGCGAGTTTCGGCGCAAGGCCTTCCCACGTGAACAGCACCTTCCATGAGAACGATGAGGATCTCGGCGTCTTTTTCTCGGCCTGAAGCATCGCATGAAACTTGTGATCAAGCGCCAACGACGGCATCGGTGTTTCCAGGTGTTCAACACCCTCCTCCATAGCACGCAGTTCAACGAGATCGCTGATATCGAGGATCCCATTCTCGATCATGTGCTCTATCTCGCGAAGTTCCGCCGGATCGGCAGTCATCGCGTTATACTTTGCAATGAGTTCCTGAATTCTCTCTACTTCCATAATCACATGTGCTTTTCCAATTGTTTATATACGGCCTTGAGATCCTGCAGCGCCCGAAAGACTTTTACTTTCACGGCGCCTTCGGTACAACCCAGGATCTCGCCTATCTCTTTGTATTTTTTGTCCTGATATTTGCTTAGCAACAGGAGTTCGCGCTTTTCGTCAGGCAGCCTGTCCATGGCCATGGAAAGTAGTTGCAGTTCCTCATCCTTTTCGATGTTCGCCGCCCGATCATTATCGTCCCTGAGGTGATCCTCCCAGTCTTCGATCGGGTCTTTGTGCCTGATCTTGTCCTTTCGGAAGTTATCGTGGTTCACATTGCGGGCAATGTGAAACATCCACGTCTTGAAATCACCGTCGCCCCTGAACAGATACCGGTACTTGAGAATGCGCAAGAATACGTTCTGCACCAGGTCCTCTGCCAGTTCGCCATCTTTGCTCATATTATAAAAGAACCCATACAAGGGCCTCTTATAGCGCTCGAAGAGCAGGCCAAGCCTGTCGATATCGCCGTCTTTTACCTTGAGCATCAAGGCGTTGTCTGACAATGATTCCAATCGGTCCCCTGTGTTTTTCAAGTTGGTAAACCTTCGTATCCGGCAAAGGTTACACGATAAAGTTAAACTTTCATTTGTTCCATTCCGGCGGCATTGGAAACCTTTGCAATTGATTGTTGCCTCAAAAAAAGCTAGTTTAACCAACCCATGAAGACGAACCGTGTTGCTAACCTGCTCGTTGCCTCCATCCTGTTGGCGTTGGTCAGCGCCGTGGCGAAGTACATCAATGTTTCGGAGAAGAAGCAGTACATGGGGCTCATCTACCGCGCGTATGAAATTATCAGGCGATCGACTGAACTGGAATACCTGTTAACAGACGCCGAAAACTGCGAGCGCGCGTATTTGTTGAAGCGTGATTCGTCAGATCTGCTTACCTACAGAAACGAAGTAGCCATCGTACGACATACTTACGATACGTTGCTGCAGCTGGTATCCGACAACGCATCGGAAGCGACACTCCTTAAAACGCACATCAAACCACACATTGATCGGTTTACCAGGCTCACTGATTTATTGATTGCCGAAAGTTCGGCGTCCATCACCACACAAGGGTTTCACTTGCGCGACGACACAACCCGGAATGAATTGAAAAGCCTGAAAGCTGAGCTGCAAGGTTTGGTTAACGAAGAAGACGCGTTGCTGAAAGCACGGGCGGCAAGCCTGAAACGCATCACAACGATCAACGATATCTTTCATTATTCGTCGTTTGTCATGATCTGCATCATCTCCGGTCTTGCGTTGAAGACGCTGTTGGACAAAGAAAAGAGAAACCAGGAACTGCTGTCTTCCCTGCACGAAGCCAACAAAAACCTGGAAGACAATGTACAGGAACGCACCATCGAACTGGAGCGGAAATCGAATCTTGCCGAGAAGCTGAATCGCGACCTGCAGGATAACTTTGAAGAGTTACAATCATTTTACGAAACCCTTCACAGCACGAACAAGCACGCCGAAGACACCCTTCGGGAAATGCGCGACCTGTATGAGAACGCACCCACGGGCTACCACTCTCTGGATTCGTCAGGATTGATCGTACGCATGAATCAAACCGAACTCAATTGGCTGGGCTACACGCGCGACGAAGTGGTGGGAAAAATGCACATCACCAATATCCTGGCTGCCGAAGAGCATGCTGACTACCGTGAGAATTTCGCCAGCTTCCTGAGGCAAGGGTACGTGCGCAACCTTCGGCATACATTTATCAGACGAGACGGCACGCGCTTGAAGATTCTGCTCAATGCTACGGCGATCTATGATCAACGCGGAAAGTATTTAATGAGCCGTGGGGTATCGTATCTGATGAGCGACGAGTCTGGCACGACGGCAACGAATAGTTAGTATTCCCTGAAACTAAAGACAATTCTTCCACGCATGAACAATCTCAAACATTCATTCGCCCTCCTGGTGATCATCCCGTTACTGGCCTGCCGCGACAACGACCCAGAACCCGTGGTGGAATTCAAGAATCTGGTTTGGTCGGACGAGTTTGACAAACCGGGTGCACCGGATGCTGCAAAATGGAATTACGACCTGGGCGACGGATGTCCCAATGTATGTGGTTGGGGAAACAATGAATTAGAATACTACACCGACGACTCAAAAAATGTTCGGGTCGAGAACGGCAACCTGATCATTGAAGCGCGAAAAGAAGCGCAAGGCGGTAAATCATACACGTCCACCCGTATGGTATCTAAGGGAAAAGGTGACTGGCTTTATGGACGTGTGGAGGTGCGCGCCAAACTTCCACAGGGCAAAGGCACATGGCCCGCCATCTGGATGCTGTCGACCGATTGGAAATATGGAGGCTGGCCGGCCAGCGGGGAAATCGACATCATGGAGCACGTCGGCTTTGATCCCGGCGTGGTACATGGTACGATTCACACGGAATCCTATAACCACATAAAAGGAACACAGAAAGAGGGAAAAGTAACGGTGCCCGACGTATCAAACGGTTTTCACGTGTATGGCATCGAGTGGACCAAAGATCAAATGACTTTCTTCATCGATGACAACCGCTACTACCGCGTTGCGAAATCACCTGCCGAGGACTTCAAAGGCTGGCCGTTTGATCAGCGCTTTCACCTGATAATGAACATAGCTGTAGGCGGAAATTGGGGCGGTATGCAGGGCGTTGATGAAAGTATCTGGCCACAGCGTATGGAAGTAGACTACGTGCGCGTGTACCAGTGACAGCCAATTACGAATTGCGAATCATCGCCTGCAGCTTGTTACGCTCGTCCTGAAGTTCCCGCGACAGTTTGGTCTGTTTGTCCATGGCACGGTGTTTATAATCTTCGAACTCAGAAGTCAGCGCCGTCACGGCAAGGTTGCGTTCGCTTAGTGCATTCGCCTGGAGTTTCATGCGGCCGATCACCAACACGAGCAGGAGCAACAGTCCGGCAATGGTCACTACCATCACGGTGATGAACGTGGCCTTCAGCATGGGGATGCCGATCACTTCAATGTGCGTGCTGTCATATTGGATGGCAGCCATTGATTTATCCTTTTCTGCTACGGCTGCGATCTTTTGATTAAGCTGATTCTGAAGGTCCTTAATACCTCCCTTTGCCGAAGCCAACGCCTTTTTCT